>NZ_JBVVNO010000012.1:0-101450 GCF_056850255.1 Methylomonas sp. Uni0011 | reverse complement strand
ACTCGATTACAGAACGTAATTTATAAGCTTAAATTGACGTGGTCTGTACCGATAATTTCTAACAGAAATCGATCGCTACACATACCCACACAAATTATTTCGATTCAGTTTGTTAAAGAGCCAGAGCATTTCGCCCCGTTGAGCCGACATATTCTACAGCAATCAGGAATCGTGTCAACCACTTTTTTCAGCGACTTTCGATTCAAACCCTCCAAATCGAAATCACCAGCTCACCAACCCCAAAACAACAGAGCCAGTAAAGCCACCACCAAACCAGGATCCAACTTTCAATCCCAAAGCCGCCAGCAGTGAAGAGCCGCTCATTCTAGCCATAACTCTCCACTCTGTCAACACTTAACTTAATTTTAGCCGTTAAGGTGCGGCGAGAGACGGCTAATGACTCTTAAAGTGCCCCTGATGAGCCAAAAACCATTTATAGGTACCGCTTAGACCTTCTTCCAAACCAATCTTGGGCTCCCACCCCAAAGACTTCAGTTTGGATACATCCATCAACTTACGCGGCGTACCGTCAGGCTTACTTGTGTTCCAACTAATTTCGCCCTGAAAACCGACGACTCGACCGATAGTCTCTGCCAGTTCTCGAATAGTCACATCCGTACCAGTGCCAACATTCAAATGCGACAACATAGGCTCGGTGCAAGACTTGTATTCCGCCTCGGATAAGCCCATGACGTGTATACAAGCCGCCGCCATATCATCGACGTGTAAAAACTCGCGCATAGCCTTGCCAGTTCCCCACACCTCGACCGTCTGAGCATTGTTTATTTTTGCGTCGTGAAATTTCCTGACCAAGGCCGGAATAACGTGACTGTTCTCCAAATGAAAATTATCATTCTCGCCGTATAGGTTGGTCGGCATGACCGAACGGTAATCAACGCCATATTGGCGGTTGTACGATTCGCACAATTTGATCCCAGCGATTTTGGCAATCGCGTAAGGTTCGTTAGTCGACTCCAGCACTCCCGTTAGCAACGCATCCTCCCGCATAGGCTGCTCCGCAAACTTCGGATATATGCAAGAACTTCCTAAAAACAAAAGCTTACGACAATTCGCCAACCAAGCGGCATGAACGACATTAGCCTCAATCATCAAATTCTGGTATATGAATTCAGCCGGATACTCGTTGTTGGCATGAATACCGCCAACCTTGGCGGCAGCCAATACCACCCAATCGGGTTTCTCGGACGCCAAAAACTCGCGAACAGCGGCTTGATCAGTCAAATCCAATTCCGCATGGGTTCGAACCACAATATTCTGATAGCCGGCATCCGATAACTGGCGATATATGGCCGATCCAACCATACCGCGATGACCTGCCAGATAAATTTTCGAATTTTTATCCATTACAAACTTACTCCCTACTGACGGCTACACTATACCCTTGCTTTTTGAGTAAGGCATGCTTCTGCGCCTGCTCCAGATCATACGCCACCATTTCCGCGACCATTTCTTGCAGCGTAATTTGCGGCACCCAGCCCAACTTGTTTTTGGCGTTAGCTGGATCGCCCAACAAGGTTTCAACTTCTGCCGGTCTGAAATAACGGGGATCAATCGCCACGATGTTTTGGCCGACCGTCATTGCCGGGGCTTTGTCGCCGGTAATAGTCTCGACAAACCCTTTTTCGCTAACGCCTTTACCCTCCCAGCGAATGGTTACCCCTAATTCTTTAGCTGACATTTCGATGAATTGTCGCACCGAATATTGCACGCCGGTAGCGATTACAAAATCTTCCGGCTGTTCCTGCTGCAGCATCATCCACTGCATCCGCACATAGTCCTTAGCATGCCCCCAGTCACGCAGAGAGTCCATATTGCCCATGTACAAACATTGATCCAAACCAATGGCTATATTGCTAAGCCCTCGGGTAATTTTCCGAGTTACAAACGTTTCGCCACGACGTGGCGACTCATGATTGAACAGGATACCGTTGCAAGCATACATACCATAGGCTTCGCGGTAATTGACAGTAATCCAGTAAGCATACAGCTTAGCCACCGCATAGGGCGAACGAGGATAAAACGGCGTCGTTTCTCTCTGCGGGATTTCTTGGACCAAGCCATATAACTCGGAAGTCGATGCCTGGTAAAACCGAGTAGTTTTCTCCAATCCCAAAAATCGAATCGCTTCCAACAACCTCAGGGTACCTATTGCATCGACGTCGGCCGTATATTCGGGAGACTCGAACGATACAGCAACATGGCTCATCGCCCCCAAGTTGTAGACTTCGTCGGGACGGATCTCGCTGAGAATCCGCGTCAAATTCGAAGTATCGGTTAAGTCGCCATAATGCAAAAAAAACTTCGGATCCCTGATATGAGGATCTTGGTAAATATGATCGACGCGCTCAGTGTTAAAAAGCGAAGACCGTCGCTTGATACCGTGCACCTCATAACCCTTTTCCAATAAAAACTCAGCCAGATACGACCCGTCCTGGCCGGTAATTCCGGTAATCAACGCTTTTTTAGTACTCACTTAAAGCTCCTTTTCTGTAGGACAACATTCGAAAAATCCAATTTAGACTCAGCCACTTTAGAACCGACGCGGCTGTTCTTGCTCAATCAACCTGAAGTAGAAACATCTGTAGCTGGAACTATCGTTTTCCCAGGCAAATAATTTCCTAACTCAGGTAATAAATCGCGCAAAAAACTTTGCAAGCGACTGTCGGCCAACGCTATGTCTTCAGCCTTATTCACCGGAGTGACTAATCTTACCAACGCCCCGTCCGTCCGATTCATCATAATAGCATCGTAAAACAAATACCATTTGACCATGTATTCGTTAGTTATCGTTCTACCCCGTTGTTGAAACCAGAAATACACCAATTGGCGACTGTCGCCTTTTTGAATAACAGCCCGGTTCAATTCAAGCGAATGGCCGTCCAAGGCAAATTCAGGAAACTCTTTCTGACTGTAGCTAATAATTTGCCAACCGTCGCCCGGGATACAACTGCGCGGCGAATGCACCGCAGCGCCTTTACGCTGAGACTGATAGTAAGCGCTGTAAAAATTGACGCTGTTTTGGGTACCCAATTGGTTGAAATTAATAATCACATAGTCGGTCAACTTCAACTCGTTCAAATAGAACTGGCTTAAATAATCGTTGCGGCCCTGCCAATCGCCTAGCGTAGTCGGAAAATTTAAGAACGCTTTGCGCTGCGGAATTACATCTTCCCTACCTTTGGACATTTCCGCGACACTGGCTCCGGTAACAAGCAATATTGCAACTACAAATACCGACCGATTCAATTGCCCGACGGAAGAGCCAATGACCGGAGCCTTCCCCCATTCCGCGGGGATCTGCACCAATTCACCAAATGCCAGCTTTCTGCCGCTGATCCGACTAAAAATCCACATCTCGATGAACAACAGCACCATGCACAACAGAAATACAGCCCAACCTTCAAAATCGTGCAAAAAGCCTTCCGCCATCTCAGTACCCCAATTATCGACCAACACACCAATCACGCCGATACGAAAACTGTTCATGAGGATAGTCAACGGCATGGCCGACAAAAAAATCAGCAGCTTCTGCCAAAACGGCCCTTTAAACAGATAGGCGCACAAGAACGCCAAACTGGCCAGGGGGAACAGATAGCGCAAACCACTACAGGCATCAACCACTTGCAACTTATAATTGCCCAAGTCGATCACGTTACCTTCAAGGTACACCATGATGTCACAAGCCCGAATAAATTCAACACCGAGCCAAGAGGATATTAGCTGCAATTTTGATGACAAATTATTCAGAATAAATGCCGGGAAAGGCACCATAAAAACCAAAAACAATAAAGGTACAGAGGCAGTCTTTAACCCTGTTAGACCGAATGCACACACAAACATGCCGGTCAATACAATCAAGAACGCGTATTGCTCCATCGTCTTGATTGTCGCCAGACCACCCAATATAAAAATCAGTAGGCCCAAAACAATCACAGCCAACCCGGGCGTCGATTCTCTGAAGTTTTGTGCCAAGCTCAGCTCGCTACGCCGCATCCAGATCAGATAAACCGTGATACACGGAATGAAGAAACCGTGGCTATACTCCTCAACGTTAGTCCAGGTGTTAACCATTTCGGCCAAGCTGTCGCGAAAGACCAAACACAGCAGCAAAAAAGCCGCCCCCCAACAAGACCACACAACGGCCGCTCTAGTATTCTCTGTATTCATTCCGTGTCGACAATAAGAATTGGTTTTTAGACTCTGTAGGTTATGAGAGTTTGCGGCTAATGAATTTAACCAGCCTTCTCAACCACCCATCCCGGTCAAGTGCCGAAAAACTATATAACTCCAGCACCAGACCGATCCGCCATTATCCCTGGGCCGGATTAAGGCACTATGACAATCGCGGAACCACTAGGCATCCGGGTCGGCGGTAAAAATCGGATTGCTTTTATCCTCTTCATGCAACTTGGCCTTCTCTTCCGGGTAAATGTGCCAAAAAGACTGATCAATAGCACCTTGGGTGTAGCTGTTCTTACGATCATGGGTAAAAGGGCACCACCAATTTTCCACCACTTTCACCATGTAGGCATGCCATTCAAACAAACCCACGCTGTAAGGGCAATACCAAGTGCAATTTAAAATCCAAAATAGCTTGGACTGCGACATACTCAACTTGAACGAGCCGTCCATCGTAATCTGGCTTTTCAGATCATAGCGATGACTCGATCTGGCCGGCAAGAAATCACCCCAGGTTTTGACATTTTGCGCACCGACCAATTTCAGACTGAAGTAGGTGAGATAAGCGCTGCTAATGACAAAAGGCAAAGTCAGAATCGGCAAGTAAATAAACAACAAACCGACGGCCCTGGACCACACCGGCATCTGTTTATGATGGCAACCGATATTGACGCGGTCTGTACACGATTCGCAGGCTTTTATGCCCCCTTGGGTAGTCATGTTTGTTTCTCCTCTGTTGTCGTTATTATTATTTGCTCGGCATTGAGCAATTGAAAAATGCTGCGACAGCCCTCGCAGCAGAATTTTTTCGGCCCTTGCACGGTATTCAACTTGAATCCGCCAATCAACACCGGCTGCCCACACAGATCGCAGCCCGACTTCTGCGCCGGCATCTGGTCAGATACGTGCGCTAACCGCGCAAAAGAACGCTTTCAAATATTCGGTTTCGGCCATCGCCGGATGTATCGGATGGTCCGGGCCTTGGCCACCGGCGGCAAAAAACACCAAATGCCGATCAATATGCCGTGCCGACGATCGCAAAATTTCTTGCAGATTTTCCCGACTCAAATGGTGAGAACAAGACGCCGAAACCAAAATACCGCTGCCGGACAAGACCTGTAACGCCAAATGGTTCAAGCGTCGATAAGCTTCATAACCGGATTTAAAATCTTTCTTGCGTTTTATCAAGGCCGGCGGATCCAATATGATGACGTCGAACTGTTCGCGTTGCTCTCGAGCCTGCTTTAAAAACTCAAACACATCGCTGCGCACAAAACGCATTTTACCGGCGACACCGTTTAACTCGGCGCTGGCTTCGGCCAGTTTCAACGCGCTTTCAGAACTATCGACGCAACAGACTTCGGCCGCCCCGCCCATTGCTGCCGGAATGCCCCAGGCCCCGGCGTAACTGAACAAATCCAGCACCCGCATGCCGCCCACCAACTTTGCCAGCCGGGCACGGTTCTCCCGGTGATCGTAAAACCAGCCCGTCTTTTGACCCTCGGCAACATTCACCAAAAATCGGGAACCGTTTTCCTCGACCACCAAATGCTCCGGCAATTCCCCAAAAACCAACTCCGGCACCAGAGACAAGTTTTCAAGCTGGCGTTGGCCGGTATCATTTTTCAACAGTACCGCTGTCGGTTCAGCCAACTCGCATAAAACCTTGACCACTAAATCCTTGTGCCGCTCCATGCCGGCCGTGGTGATTTGCACCGACAATACCGAGCCGAACCGGTCCACCACCAAACCAGGCAGCCCATCGCTTTCGCCGAACACCCAGCGGTAAAACGGTTTGTCGAACAAACGCTGACGCAGATTCAGCGCCTGGCTCAGCCGCGATTTGAAAAAACTCTCGCCAATTTTCAGATTGCTTTTACGAGTCAACAACCGCATGCAAATCAAAGCATTGGGATTGACATAGGCTAGTCCGATCGGCTTAGCCTCGACATCGCATACGGTAGCCAAGTCGCCCGGACTAAATTGCTCCAGCGGTGAACGCCGGCAATCGACTTCATTGCTGAACACCCATAAATGGCCTTGGCGCAAACGTTTGTCTTCGTTCTTTTTCAGAAACAGTTCGGGATAACTCATGCGTATTTACGATAACTTAAAAACATAACCGCCCACCTGAGCCGCAGGTGCGGCGATATGCAATCGAATCGGCAATGTCTGGTCCGGCTTTAGCGCAGCGACACCGGCCAGTTGCGACAATGAAAAAGCCCGCTCCGCAATCGCTTGGCCGTTAAAGCCGAGCAGAGTCAACCTTAACATCGTACCTTCCTGCGACAAAACGGCATGATTGGTGATTGCCGCGCTGAAAACGTAACTATTGTCGGCTTGGCGCTGTAAATCGGTATGCGATACCGATAACTCAAGGTCATTGTTATAACCGGGAGGTCGGCAACCGACCATTCCGCACAAGCGCTGCCAATTCGCGGCAACGGTAGGCAAGCGGTAGAGTTTTTCGCCTTCAAAATAAAAAACTTGAGCGAGCAATACAGCTAATGCCATCGCGCCAGCCCATCGCCAGCCCTTGAAACTTGACTGTCCTGGTTTCGTAACGATCCCATTTGGCTCTCTAGAACAATCCGACGCTTCGCTGCCGTCCTCGCTTAACTCTGCCAGACCGTCGAAACGCTGACCGCAACTCGAGCAGGTGAACAATCCTCGCTGCCGACGCAATTGCCCGACCGTTACGGCTTGTGGTGCTTGGCAATTCGGACAGAGGGTGAACATTCGTCAACCAGGCTTGCAAACATCTAGCCGACACCAATCTTCACGACGCACCGGTTCGGCAACCGACAAACCGAGCGCGCGGTAGGCGTCGGCCACCACTTCGGCCTGTTCGTCCAAAATCCCCGATAACACCAGTTGGCCGCCGGGTTTGACCAATTCGGCGATCACAGGCGCCAATTCGACTAACGGTTTGGCCAGAATATTGGCGAGCACCACATCCGCGGCAAACGCCGAGAACTGTTCCGGCAGATAATAACTGATCCGGTCTTGCACCCCGTTCTTCTCGGCATTGTAACGGCTGGCAGTCAAGGCCTGCGGATCGATATCGATGGCGTGCGCGTATCCGGCGCCCAATAACAAGCCCGCCACCGCCAATATGCCGGAACCGCAACCAAAATCGATCAAGACTTTGCCGTTAGATTCGTGACTAGCCAGCCATTCCAGGCACAAGGCCGTGGTCGGGTGGGTTCCGGTCCCGAAAGCCAACCCCGGGTCCAAGGTCATGCACACCGTATCCGGCTCCGCTCTCTCCTGCCCACTAGGACAAATCCAAAGCTTGCCGCCGAACTTCATCGGCTGAAAATGCTCCATCCACGCCCTTTCCCAAGCCTGATCCTGCAACACTTCCGCCGACCACTCCTGCAAAGGTTGACCGATGAATTGATTGAACAACAGTGACTGCACGATATCCGGATCCGAGTCCAATTCGAACAGTGCCGTCACCCGCGTGCGGCTCCAAACTTTGGTTTGGTCGATAGCCGGTTCGTAAACCGGCTCGTCTTCCGCATCGCTATAGGTTACCGAAACCGCTCCCAATTCGGAAAAGAAGTCCGAGATTTCCGGAGCGGTGGTTTCGTCGGTTACGACCGAAAGCTGATGCCATGCCATAAACAAGCCCTGACTGGAGAATTAAACGGCGTACGCTTTGCCTTGGCCATTTACGGCTTAGTGGATGCCCAGTTTCTTTTCCAAATAATGGATATTTTGTCCGCCCTGAGCAAATGCCGCATCTGCCATGATGCTTTGCTGTAGCGGAATATTGGTTTTGATGCCGTCGATCACCATTTCGCTCAGCGCCGTCTTCATCCGGGCAATTGCGCTGGCTCGATCATCGCCGTGCGCGATCAGTTTACCGATCATCGAGTCGTAATACGGCGGTACCCGATAGCCGTTATAAATATGGGTCTCGCAACGAATGCCAGGACCGCCCGGCATATGGAATTGCTCGATCAGGCCCGGACTCGGCATAAAGGTTTTCGGATCTTCGGCGTTCAAGCGACACTCAATGGCATGGCCGGTGAACGTAACCTGCTCCTGAGTGATAGACAAAGGTTCGCCGGCGGCAATTCGCAACTGCTCCTTGACGATGTCGAAACCGGTAATCATCTCGGTGACCGGATGTTCGACCTGGACCCTGGTATTCATCTCGATGAAATAAAATTGGCCTTTTTCGTACAGAAACTCGAAAGTTCCGGCCCCCAAATAACCGATTTCCCGGCAAGCCTTGGCACAACGTTCCCCCATCAACTGACGCTGTTCCTCGGTGATGCCCGGCGCCGGTGCTTCTTCGACCACCTTTTGGTGACGGCGCTGCATCGAGCAATCGCGTTCGCCCAAATGGATGGCATTGCCGTGCGAATCGGCCAGCACTTGAAACTCGATATGGCGCGGATCCTCCAAAAACTTCTCCATATACACCGTACTGTTGCCAAATGCGGTACCGGCTTCAGCCTTGGTCATTGCTATCGCGTTCAACAAGGTGCTTTCGGTATGCACTGTACGCATGCCCCGGCCGCCGCCGCCGCCCGCAGCCTTGATAATCACCGGATAACCGATTTCCCGCGCCATTTTTAGGTTGGTTTCGTCGTCGTCGCCCAATGGGTCGCCGTTACCGGGAACGCATGGAATACCGGCCGCTTGCATCGCTTTCTTCGCAGAGATTTTATCGCCCATCATCCGAATGGTATCCGGCTTGGGCCCGATAAATACAAATCCGCTCTGACTGACTTTTTCCGAAAAATCGGCATTTTCCGACAGAAAACCGTACCCAGGATGAATCGCCTCGGCATCGGTAACTTCGGCAGCACTGATGATGGCCGGGATGTTCAGATAGCTGCCGGAAGAAGCCGCCGGGCCGATGCAAACCGCTTCGTCGGCCAGACGCACATGCTTCAGGTCGCGGTCCGCTTCGGAATAGACCGCCACAGTTTTAATACCCAACTCGCGGCAAGCCCGCAAAATGCGCAATGCAATCTCGCCACGATTGGCGATAACAATTTTTTCAAACATAAGCCAAGCCTCGAAACAGGTTATTCGATAATGAATAGAGGCTGGCCGTATTCGACCGGATGACCATTCTCCACCAGAATCTGCTTAACCTTGCCGCTTTTGTCGGCTTCGATCTGATTTAGAATTTTCATCGCTTCAATGATACACAAGGTCTGACCAACGCTAACGCTTTGACCGACTTCGACAAACGCAGCCGATCCGGGCGAAGCGGAACGGTAGAACGTTCCGACCATCGGCGATTTGACGGCGTGGCCGCTGATTTTCTCTTCCGCCGGAGCCGCAGCGGGCGCTGCCGCTGCAGGAGCCGGTGCAGCCGCTACCGGCGCAGGAGCTGCATATTGCATCGGCGCAGCCGCGGAGTAGCGGCTGATGCGTACCGACTCTTCGCCTTCGCTAATTTCTATCTCAGCAATATCGGATTCTTCGATAAGATCGATTAATTTTTTTATTTTTCTAATATCCATCGTTCTGAGTTCTCTCTTGTAATAACTGATGAGCGGCTTGAACAGCCAATTCGTAACCGGTAGCCCCTAATCCGCAGATAACGCCGACGGCGATATCCGAAAAATAAGAATGTCTTCTGAAAGGCTCACGGGCATGCACGTTCGATAAATGAACTTCTATGAATGCAATCTTGGTAGCCAGCAGGGCATCGCGAATCGCCACGCTGGTATGGGTAAACGCAGCAGGATTGATGATGATGAAATCGACACCTTGCCGGTAAGCTTGATGAATCTGTTCGACGATTTCGTGTTCGGCGTTGCTCTGCCAAAAACTCAGCTGATGCCCCAACGACCGCGCCAAACTCTCAACGCTGCCTTGGATATCCTGCAAAGTTTTGCTGCCGTATAACCCCGGTTCCCGAACGCCTAACATATTCAAATTGGGTCCGTTCAGAACGGTAAGGATCGCCATGAAAATATCGAACAAGAAAGAATCAAATAAAGCGAAATTCTGCCTAATTCGCAGGTTTTTGTCCAGATAAACCGCTTTCTAGCTGTCTAAGCAACGCTTTCCCTGTATTTGGCGTTAATTAGGCGGCAGTAGCGGCTCAATCACTTCCAGGATTTTTTCCCTGGACAATTCGCCTAATTGGCGGTGCACGATTTTGCCTTGCGGATCGACAATCACGGTAAACGGCACGGTATTGATCAAGTTACCCAAGCGCTGCGCCAACATCGCCGCGTCCTCGCCGCCGATCAGCAGCGGATAATTGACCTTCACCCGACTCTGGTAGTCCAACACCGGCTGCTTATCTTCCAGGGCAATACCGACAAATTGCACGCCGCGATCTTGATATTCGGCCTGCAATTTAACGAATTCGGGGATCTCCTTCAAACAGGGAGGACACCAGGTCGCCCAAAAATTGACTAGCAAAATCTTACCGCGCCATTGCGCTATCGACTGCGGCACGTCCTGCAAATCCGGCAGACTAAAATTCAACTCCGGTCCGGGCTCGGTTGTTGCAGGCGGGGTTTGGTCCCGGTACCCGTAAAAAGCGATACCCGCGACGACGGCTATTAACGCAACCAAACAAAAAACCAGTATTTTCCGCTTCATAATTGCTGCAAAGTGTTCAAAAAAGTGGCGGCATCCTGATAGCCGATCACGCGCATGCCGCTACGCTCATGGCCATCTGCGCCGAAGAAGATAATGCCGGGCGGCCCGATCAGATCGAAGCGTTTCAACAAGGCCTGGTCCGCTTCGTTGTTGGCTGTGACATCGGCCTGCAACAATACGGTATTGGCCAAGCGTTGTTTTACGCGCGGATCGGTGAAGGTATAAGCCTCCATCTCTTTACAGGACACGCACCACTCCGCATAAAAATCCAACATCACGCTACGGCCGCTGGCAGCGGCTTGGTGTATCCGCTGCTCGAGTTCCGGCAGGTTCGCCACTCGCTCAAAGCGCAGCCCCTCCGGTTCGGACTTCGAGCCACCACCGCCAGCCAAGCCTTGCAGCGGCTGCAATGGATTGGAATTGCCGGCGCTCAAGCCGATCAGTTGTAAAATGCCGAACACCAGCATGACCAACCCCAGGCCTTTCCATAACTTGCGCCAACCGCCGGCGGCTTCCGGCAATGGCTCAATCGCGCCAAGATAGATAGCCGGAATCACCAACAGCAAAGCCCACAACAGCATCGCCACGGAGGCCGGCAAAATACGCGACAGCATCCAGACCGCCACCGCCAACATCACCACACCGAACACGGCCTTGGTCGAATTCAGCCAACTGCCGGATTTAGGTAACAACTTGCCCGCCGACGCACCGAGCAACAACAACGGCGCCCCCATGCCCAAGCCCATCGCGAACAGGGCCGCTCCGCCCAGCACCGCATCGCCGGTCTGGCCGATGTAAATCAATGCCGCTGCCAACGGCGCCGCCACACACGGCCCGACGATCAGCGACGACAAAGCGCCCATGATTGCCGCCCCCCAATAAGAACCGTCTCGATGGCGATCGCTAGAGCGATGCAGCATGGTTTGAATCGACTTGGGCACTTCCAAATTGTAAAAACCGAACATCGACAAGGCCAGCAACACGAACAAGCCGGAGAAGGTCGCAATCACCCAGGGCTCTTGAAACGTTGCCTGCAAATTACTGCCGAACAGCGCGGCCAGAATGCCGAATGCGGTGTACATCAACGCCGAGGCCAAGACGTAACTCAAAGACAACAAAAACCCTTTGCGGACGCTGACCTGATGGCCGTGGCCAACGATAATCCCGGACAAAATCGGGATCATCGGAAACACGCACGGGGTAAAAGCCAGCAGTAAACCGAAGCCGAAAAAGCTGAGCAAGGTTAACGCCAGACTGTCGTGGCGCAAAGCATTGACGATCCGGTCTTGCTCCGACTCCCGCGGGTTGGCTGCCGCCGGTTCAACCGGTAACGAACCCGCCTCCGGCAAATCCAGGCTGACCGTCTGCTGCATCGGTGGATAACACACGCCGCGGTCGGCGCAGCCCTGAAATTTTGCCAGCAATTGGACGGTTTCGGCCGCCGATTGGCCGCGTATTAACGGCACATCGACATTAACCTGGTTACGGTAGATCTGCACTTGGCCGAATTCGGCATCGTGGTAGGCATCGCCTTCAGGCAGCGGGAGTTTGCCCAATTGCGCCGTCGTCGGCACCTGTAGCGCCAACGACAATTTGTCCTTGTACAGGTAATAACCGTCCGCAATCAGCCACGAGGCCTGCAGGGTATGCCCATCCTTGACGCTGGCAAAAAACCGGAAGGCTTGTTCGGCCGGCAACAAGTCTGCGGAAAATACATTGGCCGTCAAACCTTTCAAGCCCTTGACGAATTGTTGCACCGTTTCACCGCCGACGACCGCCGCCGTTGGCGCTGCCGGCAAACCGATATCCAGCACCACTTTTTGCGGCGGGTAACAAACGCCGGCGTCGGCACAGCCTTGATACTTCACCAGCAGTTTGAGCTGAGGCAAACCCTTGTCGTTTACCAGCGGCAACCCTACCTGAAACGAATTGCGGTAGACCACGACATCGCCCAAGCTGGGATCGTGTTCGCTAGCACCTTCGGGCATTTGCGCCTGACCCAGCACGATGCCCTCGGTCTGCGACTGAAACTTGGTCTTGTCCCGGTAAAGGTGGTAACCGTCGGCGATCTGCCAGTTAAGCTCGACACTATTGCCGCTTTGAGCGCTTGCGCTTAACTTAAACGCCTGCTCCGCCGGCAAAAAATCCTGGCTGTCTTCAGCCGCGACCAGCGATGACAACGCGACTAAAACCCAGAAAAAAATCAAACGCCAATCAAACATGAATTTATCCATTGCAAATAATCCTGAGACCCGCGTTCAATGTCGAGCGCGATGATTTCCGGAACTTCATAGGGGTGGAGTTTTGTCACGGCAGATTCGATCGCCGGATAACGGTCCTGCCGACTCTTGATCAGCAGCAAATGTTCCTGAGCGGTTTCTATTTGGCCTTGCCATTGGTAAACCGAACGGACGCCGGGCACGATGTTGACGCAAGCCGCCAGCTTTTCGGCGATGAGCGCATGCGCCAAATTTTCGGCGCAATCCGCATCGGGACAGGTACAGAGTATCAATTGGTACATCGCGATATTATCCTGGAATTTCTACTGGGATGCTCTTAGTATTAGCCGCTTTTTTCCCGGCCAGCTCACCATGAAAATCATGCACGCCCTGTTTCTGACTTTTCTGATCGTACCGTTTGTGGAGATTTACCTGTTGTTGCAGGTCGGTAGCGTCATAGGCACCTTTCCGACCGTGCTTTTGGTGGTGTTGACCGCGACCCTGGGAGCATGGCTATTACGGCAACAGGGCTTTGCAACCTGGAACCGGTTCCAGAACGGTTTGAGACAAGGAGAAATTCCGGCTTATGAAATGGTGGAGGGCCCGGTCTTGTTGGTCGGTGGGGCCTTATTACTGACGCCGGGATTCTTTACCGACTTATGCGGCTTCGCCTGCTTGATTCCGGCGGTCCGGCGAAAAATAGCCGATTATCTGATCGAGCGGCATTTATCCACCACCCAGGCTGGTTCGATATTCCGACACACTACCCGCGACCGGTCTGTGATTGACGGCGAATACGAGAAACACTAAAAATGACAGCAGCCTGAATTCGCGCTATCGCGAATTCAGGCTGCCCCGCATTTACTGGCCGTTGTCGGTGCTGGCATCGGTGGCGGCAAAACCGCCGCTCAGCGTGTTTTTTCCAAAACCTGAATACGCCGGGCACCAGCCGGAGTAGCTGGTGGCGACCAACACCAAACCGACCAGCAGCATTAACACGCTGGCGGTAAACAAAGACACGCTCAGCAAAACCACTCCTGAAACCATGCGCACTTTTTTGTCTTTATCGCCGATATTGTGCTCAAACTTGACCAAACGTTTATAATCGAAGCTCATTTCCAATCCTCTCTGTGTTGTATTTATTTAGTCCTGACGCAAGGCTCTCCCTTTAAAGGCAAGCAAATATACACAGCTCCCCGAAATCTGCAAGCTATAAAAAATGGATGTCTCTTCTATCATTGCTCCGTTGAACGACCAGCAACGTCTGGCCGTTTCGGCCCCTTCCCAAGCCATGCTGGTGCTGGCCGGCGCCGGTAGCGGCAAAACCCGGGTGCTGGTACACCGCATCGCCTGGCATATCAAGATCAACCACGTCTCGCCCTACCACATCCTGGCGGTAACCTTTACCAACAAGGCCGCCAACGAGATGCGCGGCCGGATCGAGGATTTGCTGAACACCTCTGCCCGCTCGATGTGGATCGGCACTTTTCACGGCCTGGCCCACCGATTGCTCAGGCAACATGCCAAGCAAGCCAAACTGCCGGAAACGTTTCAAGTGATGGACAGCGACGACCAATTGCGCATCGTCAAACGCCTGATCAAGAATCTGAACCTGGACGACAGCAAATGGCCGCCGAAACAAGCGCAATGGTTCATCAATGGGCAAAAGGACGAAGGCATCCGCGCCCGCCACATGCAGGACAGCGGCGATTTTTACCTGCGGCAGATGCGCCAGATCTATTTGGCTTACGAGGAATTGTGCGATCGCTCGGGCTTGGTCGATTTCGCCGAACTGCTGCTGCGCGCCCACGAACTGCTGCGCGACAATGCCGATTTATTGAGCTTTTACCGCGAGCGGTTCCAGCAAGTCCACGTCGACGAGTTTCAGGACACCAACACCATCCAATACGCCTGGCTGCGGCTGTTGACCGAAGGCAACAACAACCTGTTCGTGGTCGGCGACGACGATCAATCGATTTACGGCTGGCGCGGCGCCAAAATCGAAAATATCTACGCCTTCCAAAAACACTATCCGCAACATGGCGTGATCCGCCTGGAACAGAACTACCGCTCCAGCGGCCACATTCTGAAAGCCGCCAACACGCTGATCGCCAACAACGACAACCGGATGGGCAAGGAATTGTGGACCGATGCCGGCGACGGCCACGCTCTGGCCTTGTACTCTGCGTTCAACGAACAGGACGAAGCCTATTTCGTCGTCGAAAAAATCCGGCAATGGGTGCGCGAGGGCGGCCTACGCAGCGAAACGGCGATTTTGTACCGCTCCAACGCCCAATCCCGCCAGTTCGAAGAACGTTTGATGACCACCGCCACCCCATACCGGGTTTACGGCGGCCTGCGCTTTTTCGAACGGATGGAGATCAAGAACGCCCTCGCCTATCTGCGTTTGTCCAGTAACCCGCACGACGACGCCTCGTTCGAACGGGTCGTCAATACGCCGACCCGCGGCATCGGCGCCAAAACCCTGGACGACATGCGACTCCTGGCCCGCGAAAAGCAATTGTCCTTGTGGCAGGCGGCGCAGGCCATGCTGGAACAAAACCAGTTGCCGGCCCGCGCTGCCAACGCGCTGCGCGGCTTCATGAATCTGGTGCTTGAGCTGGCCCGGGCTACTCAGGATTGGAGTCTGCACGAAACCGTCAAACATATCGTCGAAACCAGCGGCCTGATCGAACTGTATAAAAAGGAAAAGCAGGATAAAGGCGAAGCCCGGGTGGAAAACCTGGAAGAGTTGGTCAACGCCGCCCGATTGTTCGACTATGATCGCGAGAATGCGGAAAACCTGTCTGAGCTGGACATGTTTCTGGCCCACGCCGCGCTGGAAGCCGGCGAAATGCAAGGCGAAGCCGACGAAGATTGCGTGCAGTTGATGACGCTGCATTCCGCCAAGGGCCTGGAGTTCAAGCTGGTGTTTCTGGTCGGCATGGAAGAAGGCCTGTTTCCGTCGCAACAGGCACTGGACGATCCCGGCCGGTTACAGGAAGAACGCCGGCTATGCTATGTCGGCATCACCCGCGCCATGCAACAACTGTATTTGACCCACGCCGAATCGCGCCGGCTATACGGCAAAGACAGCTATCCGCGGGCCTCGCGCTTTTTGCGCGAACTGCCGCAGGAATCGATACAGGAAATCCGCTTGCGCGCCAACGTCACCCGCCCTGCCGCCGCTGCACCGTCGGCGTCCGCCACTCTGGGCGGCAGCAGCTTCAAACTCGGCCAAACCGTCCGCCACGAGAAATTCGGTGAAGGCGTCGTACTGCAAACCGAAGGCGAAGGCGATCAAGAGCGGGTACAAATCAATTTCCGCAACGCCGGCTTGAAGTGGCTGATGTTGGCTTATGCCAAATTAGACAGGCTATAAGCGAATTTTGCGGCAGAATTGATGCCGACGCCTGGTCAATTTTAGTTCGGAAGAAGCGTTAATTCCGGCATCGGTACCTTTCCAATTCCGCTCTCACTAGCGAGTCACCGAAATTCCGTAAGCCCCGGTACCGGTTGGACTGTAATGACGCACCCTAACGAAATACTGACCGGGCAGCAGGACCCGAACAATTTGCGAATTAGTGCCGGGTCCGCTATCGTCGTCTTGCGTCACAAAACTGGTTTGGCTGTTGGGTCCATACAGACTGATAAAGGTATCTGTCGAACCGGATGTCGTAATCGCATGTCTGACGGCAGCGGAAACCATAAAGGTATATACATCGCTTTCGTTCGCAGCGGCGATATTACCTTGCACCACCGGACCGTTGACCAAAATTTCCGGCAACCCAGGCGGTGGATTGGGCGATACATTGCCGCCCACTGCAATGCCGTATGGACCGGTGCCGCCAGCCTGATAATGGCGCACCTCGATAAAATAGGTACCTGCCGATAATTGGGTTTCGATTCGAGCATTGGTTTCAGGGCCGCTATCGTCGTCGCTGGTAACCAGATCGGTCTGATTGTTAGGCCCGAATAGCGACATGAATACATCGGTAGGCCCACTTGTTTCCAGCGTATAGATCCCGGCTGTCGGCGCCAAAAAGCGATACCAGTCGCGCTCGCTGGCGAGTCCGATATTGGCCGACCGCGAAGCCGCCCCCACCGTCAAATCGATAATTTGCTGAGGTTGCGCCAATTCGTCGTCGTAGCTGTATCCCAGGGTCGTATGGTTAATAACACTCCCCGGCGTCGGTGGCGACACTTCATTTTGCCAGGGCTCTAGCGGCGTGTTCAAATTGAAATTGACATCGCCTTGGAACGCTGCCTGATCGGGGTGTTGGCGTTGCCACAGCGCCCAAAGCCGGTCTACATTGCAATGCAAAAGAAAAAAGATCGGATCGTTGGGCGAACTGGCGGTACCCGCGGCACCGCCGACCGACGTATGCACCGTGTTATGGCTTTGGTTCTCCGCGTTGCGCACGAATACTCGATAAGGCACGCTAGCCAATACGGCACGCACTGTATTGGCAGTGGGTAACTGACTGAGTTGCAGGTCGCGAGTAAGTTCGACGGGATCGCTAGGGGAATCGCGCTCAGTCAACGGCCACCGACCGCTACCGAATGCGAACGGGCCGTTTTGCACTGCGCCGCCGCGCGGAACGCCGTTGCCGCCCATGAAATCATCATCCCAAAGACTCGAGTTGGCGTTGCGGTCGGTAGTCCAATCCCAATAGGGTAAGCTTACTGAGGCGTCAATAGCCTGCAGGTCAAGTTCAAGTCGCCGCAAAAACTCCCGGTGCCATGGCAAAAACAACACGCTGCTATGAATCCCACTGTTGAACAGCTCACGGTGATGACGCACATATCGGTCGTAGACGCCGTTAGCTTTGAGTTGCAAAAGAGCGGCAATGAAACGCGCCTTTTCGTCCGGCGTTAATGTGGTGTGATTTTTTCTGATACCCATGGCAGATCCTCCTCTGAGTAACTACGGTAAGCTCACATTTTGAGCATCGTCACTCTAAAACAATCGTCGCGACTTGTCATGGCACCCGCGTACCGGTACGAAAGTACCTGGTAAGTCTATGAACTTACAGCGCGATATTCGGTGGTTCGTGCCTCGGTCTGGCCAGTGAATAATTTGCCAAGCCGTAATGATTCGCCGAATTTATCCTGGAATCCCGGTCGGGCTAAGCTGATGGAAGCCAGAGGAGACGGGATCTTCGACACGTTCAGGGCAAACGGTATTTAAGTACGGAGTTAATGGCACATAGAATAACCCAAGCCCCCACACTCCCGCTCGCCGATCCCACAAACAAAAAACGCGGCGTCCGGCCGAAGCCGGAACGCCGCGTTTTGATTTAGGGCAAAAACCGATCAGTCTTCTACGGTGACCACTTTCAGCGAGTTGGTACCGCCTTGATGGCCGGTCGCGTCGCCTTTGGTGATGATGTAGGTATCGCCTTTGTTGACCACACCGCGGGTACGGAGCTTATCGATGATGGCTTTGTTGACTTCGGCTTTTTCCATCGATTCGCGGCTGAACGGAATCGGGAATACGCCGCGGTACAACGTCACCCGGCCCAGCGTTTTTTCGTGGCTGCTGAACGCGTAAATGGGGATATTGGAGTTGATCCGCGACATCCACAACGGGGTCGAGCCGGACTCGGTCAACGAGGCCACGCCGCTGATCTTGGTGTGGTTGGCCATGTACATCGCCGACATCGCGATGGCTTCGTCGATCGCCGAGAAGCTATCGGTCATGCGGTGATGTGAATGAGTCACGCTCGGTTGCTTTTCGGTCTCCCAGCAGATGCGCACCATGGCTTGCACGGTTTTCACCGGATGCTTGCCGGAAGCGGTTTCCGCCGACAGCATGATCGCATCGGTACCGTCGACAATCGCGTTGGCAACGTCGAACACCTCGGCGCGGGTCGGGATCGGATTTTCGATCATCGACTCCATCATCTGCGTTGCAGTAATCACGGCCCGGTTCAATTCGCGCGAACGTTTGATCAAGTGCTTTTGCGCCGCCGGCAAGTTGGCGTCGCCGATTTCCACACCCAAGTCGCCGCGGGCGACCATGATCGCGTCGGACGCCATGATGATCTCATCGATCACGTCCATCGCTTCGGCCCGTTCGATTTTCGCCACCAAACCGGCATAGGAGCCGGCCGCTTCCAACAAGGCACGGGCTTCGTGCATGTCGTCGGCGGTGCGCGGGAAGGAGATAGCCACATAATCGGCCTGAATCACCGCGATGGTTTTGATGTCTTCCTTGTCTTTTTCGGTCAACGCCGCCGCCGACAAACCACCGCCCAGCAGGTTGATGCCCTTGTTGTTGGACAAGTCGCCACCGACCACCACTTTGGTGTTGACGCGGGTGCCGTTCTCGACGTTGACCACGTCCAGCACCACCCGACCGTCGTCCAGCAGCAGGCGAGTGCCCGGCTTGACTTCGCGCGCCAGCGGTTCGTAGCTGATACCGACCTGAGTATGGTCGCCGTCGTATTTACCAAGATTGATGTCCAGGGCAAAGTCTTGGCCTTCGTCCAGCCAGACTTTGTTTTCCTTGAAACGCTCGATCCGGATTTTCGGGCCTTGCAGGTCGGCCAGAATACCGACCCTGCGGCCGGTTTTCTTGCTCAGTTCCCGCACGCGGTTGGCACGGTCGATATGATCCTGAGCGGAACCGTGCGAGAAATTCAAACGGACGACATCGATACCCGCGTCGAACAATTCCTCGAGTACGCCCGGCTTGTCCGTGGAGGGTCCCAGCGTCGCCAGGATTTTGGTTCTTCTTAACAGCATGTAATCCCTTTATTTGGCGTTATGCAGCGCAATGGTGGTGTCCAACATACGGTTGGAGAAACCCCACTCGTTGTCGTACCAGGACAAGACTTTAACGAAGTTACCGCCGGTCACTTTGGTCAAACCCGCTTCGTAAATCGATGAGTGCGGATTGTGGTTGAAATCGGAAGACACCAAAGGCTCATCGTTGATCGCCAAAATGCCTTTCAAAGAACCGTTAGCCGCTTCGCGCAGAATGCTGTCGATTTCTTCCTTGGTGGTGTTGCGCGAGGCCTGGAAGCACAAATCGACCACGGAGACGTTGATGGTCGGAACCCGCATCGCGAAACCGTCCAGTTTGCCTTTCATTTCCGGTAATACCAAACCCACTGCGGCAGCGGCGCCGGTTTTGGTCGGGATCATGGACTGGGTCGCAGAACGGGCACGGTGCAAATCGCTGTGGTAAACGTCGGTCAGCACTTGGTCGTTGGTGTACGAGTGGATCGTGGTCATCAAACCGTGGTCGACGCCGATGGTGTCCATCAACGGTTTAACCAGCGGTGCCAAGCAGTTGGTGGTGCAAGACGCGTTGGAAATCACGGTATCGGACGCTTTCAGGGTTTGGTGGTTGACGCCGTAAACCACGGTGGCGTCGACGTCGTTACCGCCTGGAGCGGAAATGATGACCTTTTTGGCGCCGGCAGAGATGTGCGCGGAGGCTTTGGCTTTGCTGGTAAAGAAACCGGTGCACTCGTGCACGACGTCGATGCCCAGTTCACCCCAAGGCAATTTAGCCGGATCGCGCTCGGCGAAAACCCGGATGCGGTCGCCGTTAACCACAATGTAATCGCCATCTACTGTCACATCAAACGGGAACTTGCCATGAACGGTGTCGTATTTGGTCAAATGCGCATTGGTTTTGGAATCGCCCAAATCGTTGATCGCAACCACTTGAATTTCGTTGGTGCGACCGGCCTCGTACAGTGCGCGCAGAACATTGCGACCGATACGGCCGTAACCGTTAATTGCAACTTTAATTGCCATAGAATTTTCTCCGGGATGATTGTGAAGGACTGGGGTTGAGATGTGCCGAAAGCACCAAAAATTCGGCAGATTGTAGCAAACCCTGGCAAACAACGTCTACCGCCGAGACCGGATTAGCGCCGCTCGCCGCTGCCGCACCTACGCAACTACGTTACAATTGCGCTCCATTCCCGACCGCAGACAACCGCTCATGCAAATCCAGTGGTACCCCGGCCATATGCACAAGGCCAGCAAAGAAATCAAATATGCGCTGCCTGAGATCGATCTGCTGATCGAAATCCTCGACGCCCGCATCCCTTACAGCAGTCAAAACCCGATGCTGGCCAGACTGCGCGGCAGCAAACCCTGTATCCGGGTATTGAACAAAACCGACCTGGCCGATCCGGAACTGACCAAGCAGTGGCAGGCGTATCTGGAACGCGAGCAAGCGGTGAAAACCCTGGCGGTAACCACGCAACAACCCGACAAAATCAAACAGATCATAGACCTGTGCGGCAAAATGCTACCGGACAAAACCGCCGCCGGCAAAGTGGTCAGAACCATGATCATGGGCATCCCGAATGTCGGCAAATCGACCATCATCAACGTGCTGGCCGGCAGGACCATCGCCAAGACCGGCAACGAGCCGGCCGTGACCAAACAGCAACAACGCATCAACCTGGGCAAGAATATCGTGCTGTCCGACACGCCGGGCGTGCTGTGGCCTAACGTCGAGAACCGGCACAGCGGTTACCGGCTGGCCGCCACCGGTGCCGTCAAGGATACCGCGTTCGAACACGCCGATATTGCTTTGTATACGCTGGATTACCTGCGTCGTGTGTATCCGGAACTAATGCGCCAACGCTATCGAATGGAAACCCTAGGGGAAGAATCGCAGGCCTTGCTGGAAGCGATAGGTGCCAAACGCGGCTGCTTGCGCGCCGGCGGCATCGTCGAACTGGACAAGGCGGCCAAACTACTGCTGACCGAGTTGCGTGCCGGCACCATAGGCCGAATCACATTGGAAACCTCGGAGATGATAGAAGCCGAAATGACTGAACTGGCCGCTATCCGGGCCGAAAAAGCCGCCGAGCGCGAAGCGCGCCGGCAACGCTCCTGACCGGGACCTGCGCCGAGCCGGGCCGCCGTCCACGGTTTAAGCGTTGAAAATCGGCGCACCTTGCCCCATATCGTTTCGGAACCTTTAAGCCACCCCTGAAGTCTGCAGCGCAACCGCTAAGCGGCCAATATTCTCAAAGACGGAGCCATTCGAATGAATCCTCAAGAACGCGATCAACTCAACCTGTTCTTAAAGCAATTGACCGAGGCCAGAATCAGCGCCAAAGATGCGGAAGCCGCACAGTTGATTGCCGATAGCGTCGCCAAACAACCCGATGCCGCCTACCTGCTGGTGCAACGAGCCATGTTACTGGAACAAGCATTGAACAGCGCCAAAAGCCAGATCGCCGACCTGCAACAGCAACTGCAAAATAGCGCCGCGGCGGCACCGCGCGGCGGATTTTTGAGCAACGATCCGTGGGCGCCAGCACCGGCTGCCGGCGGCGTACCCGGCGCCGGCAATTACCAAATTCCGCGCAACGCGCCGATGCCGCCACAAGCCAGCGCGTTCGGCGGCGGCTCGAGCTTTCTGGGCAACATCGCCACCACTGCCGCCGGCGTCGTCGCCGGATCGTTTCTATATCAAGGCATCGAAAGCCTATTGGGCCACCACGGCGGCGGCCAATCGCTGTGGAGCCAACCCTCGCACGATAGCTTGGCGGAACCGACGGTCATCAACAACTACTACGGCGACGAGGCGATTGCCGCCGCGACCGCGGACGAGCCGAACGATTATGCCAGCGACGGATCGAACGACTTCGATACCGCCGGCTCCGACGACTCCGACTGGATTTAACCCATGCACTGGCCCGAGCCGAAACCTTGAAGTATCGGCCCGGGCCAGCGCGTCAGCCACCTGCCAAGCCCCAAAACCACTAGCGCCAACCTCGCTCCGTCCTCAACTCCCAGCAAGGCGGAGGCTCGCTGTGACTGAGCGCGTCACCGCCTTACTTCCCCAAAAATATGGTCTACACTTTCGAAAAACCGGCGCAAGCCGGCGAATTGTCTAGCCTAGCAGCCGTCTGATACGCCTTCAACCTTTGGAAAATCTTTAATGCAACTAACCATACGGAACAAATTGATCGCCAGCTTTTCGGCTCTGGTCCTGATCTTAGTCATATTCGGGCTGTTAGCCTGGATCTATATCGGCCGGTTGGGATCAAGTCTCGACGAAATCGCAGAATGGAAGGTGCCGGCCGTTAAACTGGCCGTCGACGTGCACGCCGGCGCCTACGACGCGACGATAGAACAGCTCAATTACCTGCTCTACGAACGCGAGGAAACCTATACCCGCGCCAAGCAGGTGTTGAACACCATGGACGATAACCTGAACAAAGTCGACAGGATAGGCAACACCTTCTCCGATAAAGCCTTGTTGGAACAATCGGCGTCGGTGCGCAACAATGTCAAAGATTTCCGCGAGTTATACGATAACGGCGTCGCCGCATTGAAAAACAATCGGCAAGCGGTCGACACCATGGTCAACAGCGGCAGAGCGGTACTGGCCGAAGCCGACGCCTTTGCCGAAAAGCAAGAAACGGAATATGCCAAACTGTTGGAAAACGGCGCCAGCCAGACCGAACTGAACGGCAAGGTACAAAAATACATTCTGGTCAACCGCATCAAGTCGCTGGCGCAGACCATCATTCAACACGAAAAGGAAGAACGGCTGTACAAGGACCGCCAGTATTACCAACAAATGCAGCAGGAATTACCGGCATTGATGGTGTTGTACGACAAACTCGCCGCAATTACGCCCGAACCGACCGAACACGAACGCATCGATAAAGCTCGGGCCGAAACCGCAAAATACCAAAACGCCGCGGCGCAATGGATCGACAACGACACCCGCCTGAAACAAATCGTCGCCAAAATGGACCAAATCGCCGCCAGCGCCCGGCAATCGGCCGCCGCCGCGGAACAGGACGGCTGGAGTAAAGCTCAGGAAATCGCCGGCAAAACCGTGGCTCTGGTCGGCCAGGCCAATACCATCATCGTGGTGTGTCTGATCTTGGGCATTGTCATCGGCGTCGGGATGGCGTTCACCGTGCCGACTAACATAGTCAATTCGATCAATGCGCTCAGCAAATTCGCCAAAGCCTTCGGCACCGGCAACCTCACCGTCCGCACCCGATTCTCGCCCAGCGACGAAATCGGCGTCATGGCGCAAGACTTCGACCACGCCGCAGAAAGTATTCACAAAATTGTCGGCAAGGTCAGCGGCTACTCGCAAACCTTACAACGGAATGCCGAAGTACTGCTGCGGGCCGTAGAGAACAACTCAGCCGGGGCTCAGTCGCAAAAAGAATATATCGAACAGGTTGCGTCGGCCATGACGGAAATGGCTGCTGCGGTGCAAGCGGTGGCCCGCAATGCTTCGCAGGCGGCCGGAGCCGCGGCGGAAACCGACCGCCAAGCCCGCGCCGGGCAGACCGTAGTGCAGCAGGCAGTCGGCTCGATAAACGCACTGGCCCGAGAAATTGCCGATGCGGCGGGAACGGTCAGCAATCTGGAAAACCACGTCAACGACATCAGCAGCATTCTGGATGTGATTCGCAGCGTTTCCGAACAAACCAATCTGCTGGCGCTGAACGCGGCGATTGAAGCGGCCCGCGCCGGAGAACACGGCCGCGGCTTCGCCGTGGTCGCCGACGAAGTACGTACGCTGGCCAGCCGCACGCAGTCATCGACCAGCGAAATCCAGAGCATGATAGAAAAGCTGCAATCAGGCTCGAAACAAGCCGTCGTCGCGATGAATGCCAGCCGAACACTGGCCGAACAGAGCGTGGAAAAAGCTCAGGCATCGGGTCAGGCCCTGGGCGCAATTACCCAGTCGGTGGCGACCATCAGCACGATGAACACCCAGATCGCCACCTCTGCCGAGCAACAAAATGCGGTGACCGAGGAAGTCAGCCATACCGTGATCAAGATCACCGAGATCGCCGAAACCGGCGTCGATACCGCAAGGGCCTCGCTGAAATCCGGCATAGAATTGACCGATCTGGCCAAGGAACTGGAACAAGCGGTGTCGCAATTCAAGGTATAAGCCCGAACTACCGGCCGCGACAGGGTTCCGCCGGCCGGTAACTGGCGGATTTCACAGCGATCAAAATCCCCAAAATTCGACGTTTTCGAACGAAAACGACTCGCTGGGCGGCAGCTTTTCGCTCAATTCCAGCAGCCGGATCGGCTTTTCGATGCCGTAGCCCTGGCAAAAGTCCACCCCTATCCCTTTCAATAGCGTCCTGATTTCGTCGTTCTCGACGTATTCGGCGATAGTTTGCAAGCCCATGGAATGAGCAATTTCGTTCATCGACTTGACAATGGCAACGTCGGCCTTGTTGTTATGCATGTCTTTGACAAAAGCGCCGTCTATCTTCAGATAATCGACGTTGAGATTTTTCAGGTAGGAATAGGACGAGTATCCGGAACCGAAATCGTCGAGCGAAAATTTACAGCCGAACTGTTTGATCGCGCCGATAAATTTCTTGGTAAATCCCAAATTTTCCGCCGCCACGGTTTCAGTGATTTCGAACGTGATTTTTTCGCAAGGTACGCTGCCTGCCGCCAACACCGATTTCAGAAACTCCAGAAAATCCTCACTATTGATCGACTGCCCGGACAGATTGATCGAGAAACCGTCGATTCTATTGAATAACTCGCGATTGTTACCGATCCAGTCGAATACATTGCTGACCACCCATTGATCGATTTCCGGCATGCGCTGACAACGTTCCACCGCAGGGATGAAATGGTCGGGGGCAATGACGTTGCCGTCCTCGCCGGTGACGCCAAGCAATATCTCGTAATGCAAATGGCTGGCGGTGACGGGATCGGTGCCTGCGATCATCTGGCAACGGGCAAACAAACGGTTTTCGGCAAAAACTTTGTCGATCCGGCCGATCCATTCGTGCAGTTTTTCCTGATAACGCAAATTCTCGTCGTCGCTGGAAAACACCAATACATTGTTCGGCCCTGAGCGTTCGGCCGACATGCTGGCTGAATCCGCCCGCCGCAGCAATTCCTGTACGTCGTAGCATTCGGCGGCGAACGGCACCAAACCCAGGCTGACGCTGATCGAAAAGCTGCTTTCCTGCCATTGAAAATGTGCCTCGTTAACCACTTTCACCAGCTTACGCGCCGACGCCAAACCCTCCGCCGCGGAACAGTTTTTGAACAAAATCGCGAACGATTCATCGCCCAACCGCGCCAGCAAATCGTTGTGTTCGACGTGTTGCGATAACGTTGCCGCCAAACTCTTCAACAATTGCTCGACCCCGGCAGTGCCGCAAATATTGGCGATCACCCGCAAATCCAAGACTTCCATATGACACAGCATATGGTGGGCTTCACCGATTCTGGCGGTCTCGTTTTTGAGCTGCTTACTGAACTCGTCCCTGGTAAACAGTTCGGTCACCGGATCGTGCGTGGCATTGAACAGCAGTTTTTCATGCATCTTCTGCAGCATCAAATTGGTCGTTCTGTCGACCAAGGGCGAATCCAGACTTTCCATTTTTATGGCTTCGCCTTTACGCATCAGGTCGGCCAGCTCCTCCCGGCTCAACTCCAATTTATTCAGCCCGTCTCGATTAACGAACACATACAATTGCAACAAATCACCGACCCACACCAATTTCATCGATTCGAAGCCTTGGCCGTCGCGCAGCAAGGTAAACCAATCGCCAACACTGAGCTGCTCGACCTGCGCCATCCAGGCGTCTTCCTTGAGCGGGCGTTCTTTATGACTTCCGGTATCGGCCGGCGGAATTCTGACCGTCTCGACCGGTTTGCGTACCTTCGGGTCGCCGCTACCCAGCAACAACGCGGTCAATTCATCGACCACACTGTCCAGTAAAAACACGTTGGTACATACCGAGGTCAACTGCTCCTTGACGTAATCCAGCGTGGTCTGGATCGTCGCCGCCTGAATTTTCAGCATCGAATCCTGTTCGAACAGCCAGAACAATAGATCGTCGAACACCTTCAAATAGGTGCGTTTTTCCTCGGGTTTACGTTCGCAGTTCAATTCGGCGATCAGCAGCAGGTGTTGCCAGCCGTATTGCAATAATTCCGGGATGACTTTAGGCACCACCCGGCCGGCAATACGCTTGTCGATTTCGTCCTGTACCGAATGCCGGGCCTTTTCCAGCTTCTGTTGGCCTTCGTAAGTTTCTATGATGCGTTTGACATTGGTATCGACCGATCGGGTCACTTGCCGGGTAAGTTCGCCCAACTCGCGCTCGGCTTGCTTGAAGACCTCGGGGTTGGTTTGAGATTCGCTATTGATCCGGGCAACAATATCGTCTACCGCGGTTTTAATATTGATATTTTTTACCACCCGATTACTTTTGACCGCCGGCTCCAATACCGACAATTGGTTCAAAATGCTTTTTACCGGATGTAAATCGGCGTTTAAAAAATCGTCGCCGCGCAATGCCAGAGACAGTAAAGGCAAGTGGATACGTTCCAGCGCCGGTTTGATCTCGGACTCGGGCGCCACGTCGTTGAACAAGGTTTCGAAAAACCGGCCATAGAGATCGAGATGTTGCATATCGGACGCGGAAATCGATTTCGCCCCCAGCCCCAAGCCGCTCAGCGTATCCTGCAAGCGCTTTTTCAGCAGCGACGCATCCCAGTGCAACTTGGGTTCTCCGGCCAGATTTTC
Organism: Methylomonas sp. Uni0011; assembly: GCF_056850255.1. NCBI lineage: Bacteria > Pseudomonadati > Pseudomonadota > Gammaproteobacteria > Methylococcales > Methylococcaceae > Methylomonas > Methylomonas sp. Uni0011. Next base: position 73,907 of record NZ_JBVVNO010000012.1, on the reverse strand, counting down.
CTGCAACCGGGCGATGGCCGTGGCAATTTCATCGCGGTCGAACAGCGCCGCGGCCGACGCCTGGCGCGCGGTCGCGGCAGGTGCGGCAAGCTCGGGATAGTCGATGCCGGTCTCGGTCAACAAATCCAGCAACGTCGCCGCGACCTGGCCTAGCGGCCGCCGTTCCCGAGTGTCGCCGCCTCCCGTTACCTGACTCAATTCAGTGGGCGTTTGCTGTTCGCCGAGCCCTGAGCGGTCGGCGACGTTCCCTCCGCCTAGCCCCCTGGATTTGCCGATATCGCTCCAATGCGGCTGCCGCGGAGTTCTCTTGTCCGCAGATTGGTTCCGCGACAAAAACATGTAAGTTTTCTGGTAAACGCCGTTCAAGTCATTGAATAGCACCTTGCCGAATGCGCTATAGACCAGACTATTGATTTTCCGCGTCAAATCCAGCTGGATCACCAACTCGCGAAAACTGTCGCACAACACCGCTGGGCTGAGGGGGTTAACGACGCCACTCTCGCTGAAACCGAATATCCGGCCGATCTCGCCGGCGACCAGATTGATTTGCTCGTCGTAATGGTTAGCCAGCTTTCTGATGATCAACGACATATTCAGCCAGTCTTCGAAGTCCTCTTTCTCGACCAGGGAAAGCACGTTGTAGTCGGGAATCAAACGCTCTTTATCGGGCTCGTTCCGGGCAATGCCGTCGACATGGGACAATACCGAAGTACAGAATTCGCTTATAAATGTTTCCCGCCCGGTTTTCAATACCGTGATTAAATCGTCGAGCATCGACTGATTGGTAAAGCATTCGCTGTATTGACTGGAGTCGGCGATATAGTTGCCCACCATCTCGTAATAGTGGTTCAGCACCGGCGGCAGGTTTTCGATCAAGAACACCTTGAACAGATTTCTCAACTTCTCCTGATCCAACTTACCCGGCTGGTTCAGGTTTCCGGGTGCCAACAACGCATTCAATGGCGCGCTGGCATATTTTTTCAATGCATTAAACGTATCCCGCGGCATATCCTCGACCGCGACGCCGATGCCACCGCCGGCAACATGTAAGGCGCGGGCATCGATCCGATATTTCTCGCCGTTGACCGCCGAATCCAGGGAAAACTGGATTTTCACCGCTTTGTCCAATGGTATTTGCTCGGGCGCCTTCAGCGCCAAGAAAAATCCGCCCAAGCAAAAATCCAAAATCACTGCGTCGAACTGCAAACGGTTATCGACCACCAACACGGCTTCCAGCTCGATCGGATAGCGAATGTACCTGCGCTGTTTTTGTTTATTAATGTTGGTAGGCATGTAAAGCGAAAATTGAAATTCTATCGATCGCGAAAATCCGCCGCGGGGATCGAACAAGATCGACTTGGGCAGCCCGTCCGGGCTGACTGCACCAGGTACCGGACTCGAGCGATACTGGACCAGCCGGGGTAAAGCGTCTAACAAGGGCGCTAACTCTAAAATCGAATACTACATCAGCTCTCCGGAACGCACAAATGGGGGCAAAGCCGCACAAAAACGCCTCCTCATGGCTAAGCCTAAAGACTTAACCCTGCACCACAAGTGGGCCCATCGCTCCGTCATGCATCGATCTTAACCCAAAATATCCCGTATCTCCTGTGTACAATAATAGTCGGTAGCCGCAGGAATGCCTTTGTAAAAATTTAGCCGAAACGACCCCGCCGCCCGCTGGAGCAAACCCTGATTCCAGCCGAAATTAACCAAACACAGTATGACAAATACCCCGTCCGTCCCGCCGCCGTTTGCGGCATCCCGGTTCAGCGTCGCGCCGATGTTGGACTGGACCGATCGCCATTGCCGTTATTTTCACCGCTTATTAAGCCGGCATGCTCTGCTGTATAGCGAAATGGTGACCACCGGCGCAATATTGCAAGGTAATGCCGAACGGCATTTGCAATTCGACGCAGCCGAACACCCGGTTGCCTTGCAATTGGGCGGCAGCAATCCACAGGAACTGGCGCAATGCGCCAAAATTGGCGCCCGCTATGGCTATGATGAAATCAATCTAAACGTCGGCTGCCCCAGCGACCGGGTGCAAAACGGCCGCTTCGGCGCCTGCCTGATGGCCGAACCGCAACTGGTCGCCGACTGTGTCGCGGCCATGCGCGATGCGGTTTCGATTCCGGTGACGGTCAAATCCCGCATCGGCATCGACGACCGCGACTCCTATACCGAATTGGTCGATTTCATCGCGACAGTCGCCCGTGCCGGATGTAAAACCTTCATCGTCCATGCCCGCAAGGCTTGGCTGTCCGGGCTGTCTCCGAAAGAAAACCGCGAGATTCCGCCCTTGCGTTATGACGTGGTGTTCCAGTTGAAGCAAGATTTTCCGGAACTTGAGATTGTGATAAATGGTGGCATTAATACTCTGGATGCGGCCGAAGCCTTATTGAGCCAAGTCGACGGCATCATGCTCGGCCGCGAGGTTTACCATAACCCGTTCCTGCTGGTGCAGGTCGACGCTCGGATTTTCCGGGATGAACGGCCGCTACCCAGCCGGCAGCAGATCGTGATGGCGATGCAGGATTACATAGAACAGCAAATTCGGTCAGGCCAACGTCTGCATAACATCACCCGGCACATGCTCGGCTTGTTCCACGGCGTGGACGGGGCCCGGGCCTGGCGCCGGCATCTGAGCGAGAATGCCGGCAAACCCGGCGCCGGTTTTGAGGTGATTTTGGACGCTCTGGCATTTACTTTTTGATCCTGTATACTCACGGCATTTTTTTACCCAGGGGCGGCGATGGAAGAATATTTCTCCAAAATCATTCAGGCAATAGGCGAAGACGTGAACCGGGAAGGTTTGCGCGATACGCCGAAACGGGCCGCGAAAGCCTTTAAGTTCCTGAACAACGGTTACGAAAAAAACCTGGACGACGTCTTGAACGGGGCCATTTTTCAAGCCGATACCGAAGACATGGTCATCGTCAAGGACATCGAACTGTATTCGCTGTGCGAACACCATCTGCTGCCCTTCATCGGCAAATGCCACATCGGTTACCTGCCGCAAGGCAAGGTACTGGGCTTGTCGAAATTGGCGCGCATCGTCGACATGTACGCCCGCCGGCTACAGATCCAGGAACAACTGACCCGGCAAATCGCCGACGCGGTGGAAACCGCTATCGACGCCCGCGGCGTCGCGGTCGTGATCGAAGCTAAACATCTATGCATGATGATGCGCGGCGTCGAAAAACAAAACTCGGTGATGACCACCTCGGTGATGAGCGGCATTTTCCGCCAGGAAATCAGCACCCGCTCCGAGTTCCTCAATCTGATCAACCGAAAATAGCCCGATGAGCGAAACTCCTGCCAACAAAACCGGCGTCTTGCTGGTCAATCTCGGTTCGCCGGCTTCGCCGAAAACCGGAGACGTCAGGCGTTTCCTGCGCGAGTTCCTGGGCGACCCACGGGTCGTCAACCTGCCGCGGCCGCTGTGGTGGCTGATATTGAATCTGTTCGTGCTGCCGTTTCGGCCGCGCAAATCCGCCCATGCCTACCAATCGATCTGGACCGAGCAAGGTTCGCCGCTGATCGTGTTCAGCCAGCAATTGACCGAAAAACTGAAAGCGCGTTACGGCGGACCGTCGCTAGCCATCGACTGCGCGATGCGCTACGGCAAACCGGCCTTGCGGGACAAATTAAGGGATCTGAAAAAACAAGGCGTCACCGAAATCGTGGTATTACCGCTCTACCCCCAGTATTCGTCGACTACCACGGCCTCGATTTTCGACATCGTCGCCGACGAATTCGTCGACTGGCGGCATATGCCCGGCCTGCGTTTTATCAGCGATTTTCACCAGCACCCGGCTTATATCACTGCTGTCGCCGAGTCGGTGCAACAGCATTGGCAGGAAAATGGCCAAGCGCAATTGCTGGTAATGTCCTTTCACGGTTTGCCGGCCAAATTGACCGAATGGGGCGACCCTTACTATTACCAATGCCAAACCAGCGCCCGCTTGATTGCCGAGCAATTGGGCCTGACCGAAACGCAATGGAAACTGGTGTTTCAGTCCCGATTCGGTCGTGCGGAATGGTTGAAACCCTATTGCGTAGAAGTGCTGGAGGAATTACCCAAACAAGGTATCCGCCAAATTGACATGATCTGTCCCGGATTTTCGGTAGACTGCCTGGAAACGCTGGAAGAAATCGCAATCGCCAATCGCGAACTGTTTCTGGAAGCCGGCGGCGAAAGCTACCGCTACATTCCGTGCCTGAACGACAGCGACGCCCACGTCGAGCTGATGCTAGAGTTAATAAGAACCGCACGCTGACGTTGCGGCCGATAAAAAACGGGGGAGGCAGCATGCAACAGAACATTCTACAAAGCTGGAACGGCGAATGGCCGAAGGCCCGCTCTACCGAACCGCTGGCAACCGGTGCCGGAGTGATCGACCCGGGCGCCTTCAATACGATCGAGGTCGACGAACTGTTCGACAACGTCAATTACGCCAGCACCCTGGCCGGCCAAGCCGTACTCTACCGTTCGCTGGCTCAGCCCATGAACGACCGCGAAGCCATTGCCGCCAAACAGGACGCCGCGCGCGAAATTCGCGACAACCCTGCCGTCCGGGAAAACATCGAAAACATTGTGGCCAATGCCGCCGCCGGCGAAAACCGCTTGTATCTGCTGCTGTTCGGCGAATTCCTGGGCGGTTTCGGCACCGCCCGCGAAGACAATCAGATCGAGGGCTACGGCTACAAACAATATGTGCGCGGGATTCGCGTGGTGCTGAATCTGGTCGGCGCCATTTACAATTCCGGCCGGCCGCAAAGCCCTTATCTGCAAAGCGTATTCGACAAAATCGGTAATTTCGCCCAAAGCAACGAATACTCGCTGATGGTCGGCCCGGTCTACAACAGCGAAAAAGGCCTGCAAAGCAAGGAACAACGTAAAAACTCGTTTGCTCCGGCCACGATTTTCCGGCCCACACTATTCAAACCGTTACTGATCGCAATGTTGGTTGCCGCAATTTGGGGCTTGACCCGGATTTTCCCCAGCGACATGTTCCAGGTCACCCGCGACGGCCTGTCTGTAGCCTCGGTATTCTTCCTGCCGTTGGCCTTGGCTTACATTCCGGTGGTCGGCGGCTACGACCGCGACAACTGCATCATTCCGCTACGCGAGATCTACAAAAACTCTGCCGCGCTCGGCGAATTGCTGGACGGCCTGGGTCAGCTCGACGAACTGTTAGCCTTTATCAAGTATGCCGAGAACTACGGCAGCGAAACCGTATTGCCCGAGTTGACCGCGGGAGACCGCCACTCGATTGAATTGCACGACGCGAAGAATCCGGTGCTCGGCCACAAAAATCCAAACTACGTCGGCAACGATTTCAGCATGAGCGAGGAACGGCTGGTCTGCGTCACCGGGCCGAATAGCGGCGGTAAAACCGCATTCTGCAAAACCGTCACTCAAATTCAATTGCTGGCCCAAATCGGCTGCTACGTGCCGGCCCGGGCCGCCAAACTGAGCGTAGCGGATCGGATTTTTTACCAGGCGCCGGAAATCAGCCATCTCGACGACGGCGAAGGCCGCTTCGGCACCGAGTTGAAACGCACCCGCGACATTTTCCTGGCAGCCAGCAGCAACAGCCTGGTCGTGCTTGACGAAATGGCGGAAGGCACTACTTTTGAAGAGAAAATGCAATCGTCGATCGACGTGCTGGACGGCTTTTACCGCAAAGGGAACAGCACCATCCTGATTACGCATAACCACCAATTGGTCGACGTGTTCGTCAATCGCCGGGTGGCGACGCCGAAACAAGTGGAATTCGCCGACGACATGCCGACCTTCAAGCTGATCGACGGCATTTCCCGCGTCAGCCATGCCGATCGGGTAGCAAAGAAAATCGGCTTTTCCAAACAAGATATCGATAACTATCTAGCCAATTCATGAACATAGGTACCCCCGACACTGCCACCGCCACCAAAGCCCTGCTGCTCGGTAGCGGCGAACTGGGTAAGGAAATCGCGATCTCGCTGCAGCGTTACGGGGTGGAAGTGATAGCGGTCGACCGCTACCCCGGCGCCCCGGCAATGCAGGTGGCCCACCGCCGCCATGTGATCGACATGACCGATGCCGCGGCGGTCAAGGCCTTGATCGCGCAGGAGCAACCGCACTTCATCGTGCCGGAACTGGAAGCGATCGCCACCGATGCACTAGCCGAAATTGAGCGAACCGGGCACACCACGGTGGTACCAAATGCCCGCGCCATCCAATTGACGATGAACCGGGAAGGCATCCGCCAACTGGCAGCCGCGGAATTGGGCTTGCCTACCTCGAAATACGCCTTTGCCGAATCCTTCGAGCAATTGCAAGCCGCCGTGGATAGCGGCATCGGTTACCCTTGTTTCGTCAAACCGACCATGTCCTCATCGGGCAAGGGCCAGTCGATGGTGAAAAGCGCAGACCAATTGCAAGCGGCTTGGGATTACGCCAAAGCCGGCGGCCGCACCGATACCGGCAAAGTCATCGTCGAAGCCAAAATCGACTTCGACTTCGAGATCACCTTATTGACGGTACGGGCGCTGGATGCGGAAGGCCGGGTGCAGACTTATTTTTGCGAACCGATCGGCCACCGTCAGGAACACGGTGACTACCGGGAGAGCTGGCAACCGCAAGCCATGAGCGAAAATGCCATCGCGCTGGCGCAACAAATCGCCGGCAAAGTCACCGATGCCTTGGGCGGACTCGGCCTGTTCGGTGTGGAACTGTTCGTCGCCGGCGACCAAGTCTGGTTCAGTGAAGTCAGCCCGCGGCCGCACGATACCGGCATGGTCACAATGGCCAGCCAACGCCAGAGCGAATTCGATCTGCATGCCCGGGCGATTTTGGGTTTACCGGTCAATACAGCGCTGGACAGAACCGCTGCCAGCGCCGTGATTCTGGGCGGCATCGACGCCAAAGCGGTTAGCTACCAGGGATTAGAGCGAGCCTTGGCAATACCGGATACCGATGTCCGCCTGTTCGGCAAACCGGAAGCCTTCGCCGCCCGGCGCATGGGCGTCGCGTTGGCGACCGGCGAGACGGTCGAAGCGGCGCGGGCCAAGGCCGTACAGGCCGCCAGCTCGGTCGCGGTTCAGCAATGATCTGATATTTCGGGAGGGTAACGCGATGAAACGCCTGCTGATCGCCATCTTATCCTTCGCGCCAATCGCCGACTCCGGGGCGGATATCTATAAATACGTGGACCCGGACGGCCGGGTTTATTACACCGACGAGCCGAAAAAAGGCTTCGATTACCGCCTGATCATCCGCACCCGGCCGCGCACCTATAGCCGCGACTTGAAGTACATGTCCGGCAACAAACTCAAATTCAACGATTTGATTGCCAAAGCCGCAGCCAAACACCAAATGGACCCGAAACTGCTGCACGCCGTAATTCAAGCGGAATCGGCCTACAACCCGCACGCAGTATCTTCTGCCGGCGCAGTGGGCTTGATGCAGTTGATGCCTGACACCGCCCGTCGCTACGGCGTAACCGACCGGCGCGACGCCGAACAGAACGTCGACGGCGGCACCCGTTATTTGAAAGACCTGCTGGCCATGTTCAACTCGAATTTGACCTTGGCCGTAGCCGGTTACAACGCCGGCGAGGGTGCGGTGATGAAATACGGCAACGCCGTGCCGCCCTACCCGGAAACCCGCAACTACGTACAGCACGTACTGTCGCTATATCGGAAAAGCTGAGTGAAGGTCGCCGCAATCAGGCAACTGGTCGCCGACGCGACAAACCTGTTCTCGTTGCCCGACATCTATTTCCAACTGAATGAAATGATCCGGGACTCGCGGTATTCGCCAGCCGATATCGGCGCGGTGATCGCAAAAGACCCCGTACTTGCGGCGCGGCTGCTACGCGTCGTCAATAGTCCTTTCTACGGCTTCCAGGCCCGGATAGACACATTGTCGCGAGCCATTACCGTAATCGGCGTCGACGACCTGTACAGCCTGGTCGTGGCAACCTGCATCGCCGACCGGTTCCGGCAAATACCGGGCGAATTGGTGGACATGGCCAGTTTCTGGCGCCGCAGCATCCATTGTGCGATTTTGGTGCGGGCCTTGGCCAAGCGCTGCGCGGTTTTGCACGCCGAACGGCTGTTTATCGCCGGCCTGCTGCACGATATCGGCTCGCTGCTGCTCTATCACCGCTTGGCGGAACCCAGCCGCCAGGCGCTGCTGGCCGCCAACGGCGACCGCCGTTTGGTTCCCGGCCTCGAACAAGCCCTGCTCGGCTTCACCCATGCCGAGGTTGGCCGCGAATTATTGAAGAACTGGGGCCTGCCCGAATCCCTGTACGAGACAGTAGGCTGTTACCTGGAACCGGAGCAAGCTTTACTGCATAAGCTGGACTCGCACCTACTGCACATTGCTTGCCGGCTGGCCGACTGCAAATCGGCCACCGAACGTCAAGCCACTGCGACCGGTTTTGCGAAGCAAACGCTGGTCTTGGTCCGAATCAGCCGTGAACAGATTCTGGAAATCGCCGACCAAGTCGACCAGGACTTAGCGCAAATGCTGGATTTATTCAGCCCGCCCTAACCCGCCGCCGGGTTCAGCACGTCGACACCGAATTTCTTCAGCAAACCGGCCAATTTAATCAAGGGCAGGCCAACCAAGGCATTCGGATCTTCGCCGCAAATTTTATCGAACAAGGCGATACCCAGGGATTCGGATTTGAAGCTGCCGGCGCAATCGTAGGGACGGTCGATGTCCAAGTAATATTCGATCTGCTGCAGGCTTAAGGATTTGAAGTGCACCTCACACTCGACCAGATCGGTAAAATACTGTCCGCTGGCGCTATCCAATACGCAAAGCCCGGTGTAGAAAGACACCACTCTGCCCGATTGGCGCTGCAGTTGGGCAACTGCCCGCTCCCGATTCCCCGGCTTTCCCAGGATTTCGCCGTCGAACGCTGCCACCTGGTCGGAGCCGATCACCAGATGTGCGGGATGGATACTGCCAACTGCCAGCGCTTTTTCGACGGATAAACGCAGTGCCAAATCCGTTGGCGGCTCGTTCGGCCGGGGCGTTTCGTCGACGTTCGCCGGGCAACAATTGAAGTCGACAGCCAATTTTTTCAATAGCTCTCGACGGTACGCGGAGCTGGATGCCAGCACGATGGAACTAGTCTCGGTCATGGAATAGCAAGTTGTCAGTTTGACGCAACAGTCTGATATCTGTATGATTGTACAGTTATGTCAGATAAGTTTCCCGACCATATTGATCCTCTGCTGTTCGCTGAAAGACGTAGCGTATTGGCCGGAGAATTGAATATCGCTACGCTCGAACGCTTGACCGATAGCGTAGTTGACCGTAGCGGTGTCTTGGCCGTCCGCATCGAGTTCGGCAAAGAGGGTAAACGGGTTACCGTGTCCGGCCATATAGGGGGCGACCTCCAATTGGAGTGTCAATCCTGCCTGCAGGCGCTGGCATGGCCTGTAGATATCAGCTTTAAATTGTCTGTTGTGTCTTCGCTACAGGAAGCCAAGCAACTGGACGATTCCGAGCCGTTAATGCTGGACGGCGATACGATTTCGTTAACCGCCTTGGTCGAGGACGAAATTCTACTGGCGTTGCCGGATTATCCGCGACACCCGTTCGACTGCATCGAACGCAACCGTTCCGAAGACGCCGAATACGGCGCGACCGATAGTCAGATCAAGGCGAATAACCCTTTTTCTGTTTTAGCAAAACTTAAAAAAACTGGAGATTGAAATGGCAGTACAAAAGAGCAAAGTATCGCGTTCCAGACGCGGTCAACGTCGTTCACACGATGCATTGGTCGGCAAAACCCTGGCCCAGGACCCATTGACCGGCGAAACCCATCTGCGCCACCACATGACACCCGACGGTTATTTCAAAGGCCGTCAAATCGTCGGCGCACACGAAGAAGATTAATCGTAGCGTTCCGCCGGGTATCTACCCGCGCCGGATTTATACCGAATAAACCGCTCCGGTCCGCGAACCGGGACCGGCGCTTTCGGTCTCGGCGGCCGGGAAGACAAACGGCGCATTTCGGCAGCACGATAGTCTCTGGGTAAAGCCAACTTGTTGTTCGGCAACAGTTGGCTTCTTTTAACTTATGGGGTTAGTCATAAGCGTGAGCTCAACTCTCTCAATCGACGCCATGGGCGGGGATTTCGGTCCGCAAGTAACGGTTCCCGCCTCTCTGGCCTGTTTAAGAAAAAATCCGGATCTGAATCTCATCATGGTTGGCGACGAGGCGGTTCTGCGCAAACTGCTGGAACCGGCGCTTGCCGAATTTGCCGGCCGGATCAGCATTCAACACGCCTCACAAGTCGTGGAAATGGACGAAACGCCGCAAAAAGCGCTGAAGAACAAAAAAGATTCTTCGATGCGGGTAGCGATCAACCTGGTCCAGGAAGGCAAAGCCGACGCTTGCGTCAGCGCCGGCAACACCGGAGCCCTGATGGCAACCGCCCGTTTCGTGCTGAAAATGATCCCCGGTATCGATCGTCCCGCGATTATTTCCACCCTGCCTTCGACCTTCGGCCATACCCACATGCTGGACTTGGGCGGCAACGTCGATTCCAGCGCCGAACATCTCTATCAATTCGCCGTGATGGGCGAGGAAGTCGTCAAAGCGGTGGAGAACATCGAGCGGCCGCGTATCGGCTTGCTGAATATTGGCGAGGAAGACATGAAAGGCAACGAGCAAGTCAAAGCTGCCGCCAAATTACTGGAAAATTCCTCGCTAAATTACATCGGCTACGTGGAAGGTAACTCGATCAACGCCGGCAACGTCAAAGTCGATTTGATCGTCACCGACGGCTTCGTCGGCAATGTCGCCTTAAAATCGATCGAAGGCGCCGCAAAAATGATCGGTTCCAAATTGAAAGATAGTTTCTCGAAAAACTGGCTGACCAAACTGGCCGGTCTGGCGGCCTACCCGGTTCTGAAACAATTCAAAGACAGCATCGATCCGCGCCTCTACAACGGCGCCAGCTTCATCGGCTTGCGCGGACTGGTGATCAAAAGCCACGGCGGCGCCGACGCCCTGGCCTTCGAGACTGCCATTCATCTGGCCGAACTGGAAGTGGCGCAAGGCGTTATCCGTAAAATCAGCGAAAAACTGGAAGTCGCGCTCGCGCAGAAGGTCGCCTCATGAGCCGCTGGACCAAGGTAATCGGCACCGGCGGCTATCTGCCGCCGATCGTCCGCACCAACGACGATATCTCCAACATGGTCGACACCTCCGACAGCTGGATTTACGAACGTACCGGCATCAAAAGCCGCCGCATCGCCGGCCCGGAGGAAACGGCCTCCAGTATGGCCGAAATCGCCGCCCGCCAGGCCATAGCCATGGCCGGTATCTCTGCCGCAGACATCGACATGATCGTCGTCGCCACCGGCACGCCGGAGCGGGTCTATCCCAGCACCGCCTGCCTGCTGCAGGAACGACTGGGCATCAAACACTGCGTCGGCTTCGATATCCAGGCCGCCTGCTCCGGTTCGGTTTACGGCCTTAGCATCGCCGACCAATACATCAAAACCGGCTTCGCCAAAAACGTCCTGGTGGTCGGTAGCGAAATCTGCTCACGGATTGTCGACTGGAGCGACCGCAGCACTTGCATTCTATTCGGCGACGGCGCCGGCGCGATCCTGCTGACGGCCAGCGCTGAGCCCGGCATATTGTCCACTCATATTCACTCCGACGGCGGTTACGAAGACCTGTTGTATTGCCCAAACCCGCAAGTGGCAGCCGAAGCCAAACAGCAAGAGCCGGCCTTCATCAGTATGCGCGGTAACGAAGTGTTCAAAGTTGCGGTCAACACGCTGGGCCGGATTGTCGATGAAACCTTGGCCGCAAACGGCTTGCAGCAAAGCGATATCGACTGGCTGGTGCCCCATCAGGCCAATACCCGCATCATAGCCGCCACCGCGAAAAAACTCGGCATGTCGATGGATCAAGTGATTCTGACCTTGGAAAACCAGGGCAATACCTCCTCGGCATCGGTGCTACTCGCCTTTAACGAAGGCGTGCGCGACGGCCGCATCCAACGCGGCCAGACCGTGCTGATGGAAGCATTCGGCGCCGGTTTCACCTGGGGCTCCGCATTACTGAGGTACTAACGATGACAATCAACGAACAAAGTTACAACCTGGCCTTCGTCTTTCCCGGCCAGGGCTCGCAAGCCGTCGGCATGCTCGGCGCGTTGGCGGACGCCACCCCGGTGGTGAAACGAACCTTCGAACAAGCGTCCGACGCGCTGGGTTTCGATTTGTGGAATCTGGTCGCCAACGGCCCGGAAGCCGATCTCAATCAAACTCACAATACCCAACCGGCCATGCTGGCGGCCGGCGTGGCCGTCTGGCGGGCTTGGTGCGAGCTATCGGCGATCCGCCCTGCCTGGATGGCCGGCCACAGCTTGGGCGAATATACCGCCCTGGTGTGTTCCGGCGCACTGGGCTTCGACGACGCAATCAAATTAGTTGCCGCCCGCGGCCGCTTGATGCAGGAAGCGGTACCGGCCGGCGAAGGTGCAATGGCCGCCATCCTGGGCCTGGAAGACCACCAAGTGGTCAACACTTGCACTGAAGTCGCCCACGGCGAGATCGTCGCCGCCGCCAACTTCAACGCGCCCGGCCAAGTCGTCATCGCCGGCCAAACCGCCGCCGTCGACCGCGCCATTGAGGCCTTGAAAGCCCTGGGCGCCAAGCGCGCCTTGAAACTGCCGGTCAGCGTACCGTCGCATTGTGCCTTGATGGAAGCGGCCTCCGACCAGCTCAACGAGATTCTGCAAGGCCTGAACGTCGACATGCCCAATACCACGCTGATTCACAATGCCGACGTCAAATCGCACGGCTCGCCGGAAGTGATTCGCTACGCGCTGAAAGAACAATTATTCAAACCGGTGCGCTGGGTGGAAAGCATCAAATTCATGCACGAGCAAGGCGTTACCGCCTTCGTCGAGTGCGGCCCCGGCAAAGTGCTGATGGGCTTGAACAAGCGCATCGCCGCCGATGCCGCCCACTTCACCTTGTACGACATCGAAACCATCAACAACGTTGTGGAGCAACTCCGTGGATAAGAAAACCGCCATCGTTACCGGCGCCAGCCGCGGCATCGGCCGGGCCATTGCCGAAAGACTGGTCGCAGACGGCTTTTACGTACTGGGCACCGCCACCTCCGACAGCGGTGCCGAGGCTATTTCCGCCTACCTGGCCGATAACGGCAAAGGCTATAAACTGAACGTTGCCGACGCCGCCGACATCGAAGCCTTTATCAAGGCCACCGCTGACGCATACGGCACCCCGGCCGTTCTGGTCAACAACGCCGGCATCACCCGCGACAACCTGTTGATGCGGATGAAAGACGAGGAATGGGACGACATCATCAACACCAACCTGACCTCGATCTTCCGGATGAGCAAAGCCGTGTTACGCGGCATGATGAAAGCCCGTTACGGCCGCATCATCAATATCTCGTCCGTCGTCGGTTCGACCGGTAACGCCGGCCAGACCAACTATGCCGCGGCCAAGGCCGGCATGGTCGGCTTCGCCAAATCGATGGCCAAAGAAGTCGGTTCGCGCGGCATCACCGTCAACACCGTTGCGCCGGGTTTCATCGACACCGACATGACCAAAGAATTGTCGGAAGAGATCAAAACCGCCCTGCTCGGCTCAATCGCGCTGGGCCGCCTCGGCCAACCGGACGAAATCGCCCACGCGGTATCCTTCCTGGCCTCCGAACAAGCCTCCTACATCACCGGCGAGACCTTGCACGTCAACGGCGGCATGTACATGCCTTAACAGCAGCCGGTCAAGCCTGACAAAAAGGCCTGTCGCCGAAAAGGCTTCAGGCCTTTTTATTGCCCGCCGGCCGAACATCTCAACCTTGCTGCATCGCCATCGCCACCGCCGCCGCCCTGGTCGACACGCCCAGTTTTTCGAAGATATGTTCCAGGTGTTTGTTCACGGTGCGGGGACTGGTACCGAGGATAATGCCGATCTCCTTATTGGTCTTGCCGCGGGCAATCCACATCAGAATTTCGGCTTCGCGAAAAGTCAGTTTCAGTTTTTCACGTAGCGTCTGCGGACTCCACTGCGCATCGTCGCGCTGCAACAGCAGCAGGTACTCGCCCGGCTGTTCGCAGGCATTGACTGTGACCGCAAATCCCGGCACCAGCCGATGCGGTTCCGAGTCGGCCTCAGTCCGGCCGGACTGGCGCAACCAGCGTTGAAACCAGCCCAGCATGCCCTCCGGCAACACACTGTCGCCGGCAAGCGCTAGGTCCAGCCCCTGGAATGCCTTGAAATCCGCCAGCCATTGCGCCCCGGCCGGCGTCCGCCAGTGGATTTGGCCGCCGGCGTCGACCGCCAACGCGGCAAACTCGCCGTGGTTCAGCAATTGTTCGGCTCGGAGCAGGTTGCGGGTCTGGCTCAGATGTACTTCGATCCGCGCCAAGACTTCGGCCGGCCGGATCGGCTTGACGATGTAATCCAGCGCGCCTTCGCCGAAGCCGCGCAGCAAGTTTTCCAATTCGCTGAGGCCGGTCATGAACAGTACCGGAATCGCCGCCGTGGCCGGATCGGCTTTCAACCGGCTACAGGTTTCGAAACCGTCGATGCCCGGCATCATCACGTCCAGCAAAATGATGTCGGGTTTGACGTATTGGATTTGTTCCAGCGCCGAACTGCCGTCGGTAGCGACCAGCACCCGGTAATTGGCTTCCGACAGCGTATCGGACAGCAAAGCCAAATTACCCGGCGTATCGTCGACGATCAATACCGTGCCGTTGCTGAGAGCCGCTTCCATCATCGCCCTGCCTCCTGTTTGTTCATATTCAACAATTGCCGAATTTGGCCCAACTTGAATTCGTTGGCCAGATTCAGCAACTTGGCAAAAAACAACGCATATTGTGGTTGTTGCACCGACAGACGTTGCAAGACCTTTTTCAGGCCCATCAAATCGCCGATCCGCACGCAGTCGATGCAGTCGGCCAGCAATTCCGCCGGCGGCACCGCTAGCGCCCGCTCGGCATCGGCTGCCGGCACCGCTTCGTCGCGATACAGCCAAGTCAAGGCCAGATAGAGTTTCAGCTTGTGCATCAGTTCCCGCACCTGGATCGGCTTGGCCAGAAAATCGTTGCAGCCGGCATTTAGCGCCGCCATCCGGTCGCTGGCGTAGGCATTCGCGCTCAGGATCACGATCGGCATACTACAGCCGCCTTCCCGCAACAGCATCGCGGTTTCGATGCCGTTCATGCCGCGCATCGAAATATCCAGCAAGATCAAATCCGGCCGCTCTTCGGCCACTTTTTCCAGACATTGCTCGCCGGAATCGGCTTCGCTCAGATAAAAACCCAGCGGCTCCAGCATGTCCAGCAACAACTCCCGGTGCTCGCGCTGGTCGTCGACCACCATGATTCTGCGTCTGGCACCCCGGTAGCCGGCGATCGCGGCGGCTTGATCCGGCTCGGTATCGGCACCCTGACTGGGCAGCAGCAAGCGCACGGTAAAGGTCGAGCCCTGGCCCACCTGGCTTTTCACTGTCAATTCCCCGCCCATCACCTCGGTCAGGATTTTACTGATGGTCAAGCCCAGCCCGGCACCGGCCACGGCGTTGCCAGTCGGCTGGCTGACGCGGGTAAACGGCTGGAAGATATTCTGCAAATGTTCCTCATCAATCCCGGCACCGCTGTCGATGACCTGAAAACTGGCGACGCCGCCGCTATAACCGATGCGAAACACGATCTCGCCTTGCTCGGTGAACTTGACCGCATTGCCCAACAGATTGATCAGAATCTGCCCCACCCGCTTCTCGTCGCCGCGCACCCGCTGCGGCAACTGGTTGCCGATCTGGCAATTGAAACTCAAACCTTTATCCTCGGCCTGGACCCGGTAGGTATGCACCAAATGCTCGATAAACTCCGGGAAATTGAAGGTTTGATATTTCAATTCGAACTTGCGCGCCTCGATCCGGGCGATGTCCAGGATGTCCTCGACCAGCGCGCACAAATGCTCGCCGCTGCGCTTCAAGGTTTCAACGGCCTGTTTGCGGTGCGGCGGAATCTCCGGGTCCTGATGCAGAATATGGGCGTAGCCGATGATGCTGTTCAGCGGCGAACGGATCTCGTGGCTCATGCTGCTCAGGAAGCGGCTTTTGGCCTGATTCGCGCTGTCGGCCAGCTTCATCGCTTGTTGCAGTTTGCTGTCGGTCTTCTTGTGCTCGTCGATTTCCTGCAGCAATAACTGGGTTTGTTTCGCAGTCTCCTCGTGGGCGACGCGCCGGCTTTCGCCGTTCAAAATCAGCCACCAGGTGCACAGGCCGATGAAGACCAACAGTGAGGCGTAGATCTTCAGAAAATTATGCAGCAGCAATTGAAACGCACCGGCGTCGCGGCGGATGCTGAGCAAATCCTGGTAATAAATGATGCTGATGAAAATGCCGGTCAGCACCGCCAGAAAGCCGAATAACAAACCGAAACGCAACAAACGCATCCGCGCATGCAGACTCAGAAATTCGGGCAGGCCGTATTTGGCCATCCGTTCCAGGTAATCGTCGAAGCGGAATCCGACCTTGCAGCTATCCAGGCAGCGGGCGTCCAGCGTGCAGCACAGCGAACAGATACTGCCGCCGTAAGCCGGGCAATAAGCCACGTCGTCGTGCTCGAACTCGTTCTCGCAAATCGAACAGGTGTTACGGGCGTAGCGGTTGCGCTCGTCGCGGTCGCGCGCCAGATAATGCTTGCCCTGGCTGAACCAAGCCAGCGCCGGCGCCAGCGCAAAGGCCAAGCCCAGCGCGATCAAAGCCGAGAAGGCTTTGGGCCACTCGCCGAACAGACCGACATAAGCCAGAATCGATACCAGCGACGCGACGAAAGTCGAGACCATACCGACCGGATTCAAATCGGACAGATAAGCCCGTTTGAACTCGATTTCCTTCGGACTCAAGCCCAAGGGCTTGTTGATCATCAATTCGGCGGCGACGGTGCTGATCCAGGCGATCGACATATTCGAAAACAAACCCAGCACCTTCTCCAGCGCGCCGAACACGCCGAATTCCATCAACAGCAGCGCAATCAGCACGTTGAACAACAACCATACCACCCGCCCCGGATGGCTGTGAGTCAGGCGCGAGAAAAAATTGGACCAGGCCAGCGAGCCGGCATAGGCGTTGGTGACGTTGATCTTGAGCTGGCTCAGCACCACAAACAAGGTAGTGGCAGCCAACGCCCATTCCGGATTGTCGAATAGCTCGTTGTAAGCCACCAGATACATCTGGGTCGGCTCGTGGGCATGCTCGGCGGGGATACCGTGGCGGATCGCCAAGTGCGCCAACAACGCCCCCAACAACTGCCGCACCACGCCGAACACCACCCAACCCGGTCCGGCCGCCAACATCGCCGCCCACCAGCGCCATTTGTTTTGCTCGGTTTTATCCGGCAAGAAGCGCAGAAAATCGACCTGCTCGCCGATCTGTGCCACCATCGAACAGGCCACCGTCGCCGCGCTGCCGAACAGCAACCAATCGAAACCCTGGCCGCTGCCGGCGATCCAGAAATAGGTTTCCAGCGTCATCAACGCCTCCGGCTCGGCCCGCGCCACCGCGATATACGGCGCGATCAACAACAATAGCCAGACCGGCTGGGTCCACAGTTGCATCCGGCTGATGGTAGTGATACCGAAGGTGACCAGCGGCACCACGATGACCGCGCTGACCACATGGGCGTAAGCCAACGGAATCTGAAAATACAATTCCAGCGCCAGCGACATGATCGACGCTTCCAACGCAAACAGCGTGAAGGTGAACGAAGCGTAAATCAGCGAGGTAACGGTGGAGCCGATGTAGCCGAAACCGGCGGCACGGGTCAACAGATCGATGTCGATATGAAACCGGGCGGCGTAATAGCTGATCGGCAACGAGGTGATGAAAATGACGATGCCGACGGCGATGATGGCCCAGAAAGCGTTGGTAAAGCCGTAGTTGATCGACAAAAACCCGCCGATGGCTTCAAGAACTAAAAACGAGGTCGAGCCAAACGCAGTATTGGCGACCTGGAATTCAGACCATTTGCGAAAGCTGCGCGGCGCATAGCGTAACGCGTAGTCTTCCAGGGTTTCGTTGGCGACCAGGGCGTTGTAGTCGCGGCGGATTTTGGTGATGTTTTGGTGAATGGTTTTCATGTTTTGGTGTCGCTGCCGCGACGGGGTTTGTTTGAAGTCGGGTCTCGGCCCGACAGCCGAGTGACTTTTCTTTGCTTGGCCAAAGAAAAGTCACCAAAAGAAAGGCCACCCGACATTCCGCCTTAATCCTGCGCTTCTCGCTTTTGGTGAGGGTTTTCGGAAGGGCCATCCTTGGCCCTCCGAAAACGAGCGGCATCCCTGCCGCTCCCCTATCGGGCTATTCTCACCAAAAGCTGCGATGCTCGGGGCGGAATAACGGGACGAAAACCGTCGCGCTATCAAAACGGCTTGGGTTAGACCAAGATTCGTAGGGTGGGCACGGCTTTTTGTGCCCACGCGGACAAACCGTTCACTCCCCCACAACCAATTCATCAACGCCATCACCCCAATCAACCGAATAAACGCCGTCCTTAACATAGCGATGAAACGTCGAATAAGGCCATTCGCTTACCCGCTGGCAATACCCGTGCTTCACCGGGTTGTAATGAATGTAATCCATATGTCGGGCAAAATCGGCTTCATCGCGAATTTGATGCTCCCAATACCGGCGTTGCCATAAGGTTGATTCCCGATGTTTTTGCTTCGACGCATTGATCCATTCGGCCCGCCGATATGCGTCACCACATGCCACGCTCACCTGCCGTTTTATCACGCTCCAACGGGTTGAATAATCCGCGTCGTCGCCCGGCAAGGTCCAGATAGTATGCAAATGATCCGGCAACAGAACCCAGGCATCTATGTTAAACGGTCGTTTGGCGCGAGTTGTTGCAATCGCCGTGCGCAAAGCTTCCCGTATCGGTTCATCACATAAAATCGCTTGCCGCCGATACGTCACCACCGTGAAAAAATACGTTGCACCGGGATTTTGCGAGCGGCGGTAACGGGACATTTCGGTCGTTAATTTTTGATGGTTAAATCAGGGTTTGTGGTTTTCCCCGCGTGGGCACAAAAAGCCGTGCCCACCCTACGCAGCTACGTTGAACATTTGTTGCGATAATTATTACTCAAGCGCACGACAAAATAAAAAAACACAGCGACGAAAAAAAACATAGGCCAAACATAAATATAAGCCTCCTTACTTTTGATATATTTACTTCGTTGATCTAAATAATCAATTACTAGCTTTCCATCAACCTCCAGCTGAAGGAGCCGATTTTCAGTAAAAAATCCATTGATTCTTGCCTCATACCACCATGCTTTCGCTTTTTTGCCTTTAAATTGATTTTTATCTTCGGTAGCGAAGCAATCTTTCACCCCAACACTTGTTATCCAGCAGTTCAATTCGATAGATTTACCTTTGTCGTTAAGCATTAATGAACTACCTCTGCTTAGCGGCGTAAGGTTAAATAATATCGTCCCATCGCCAGTTTCTAATTGATTAAACTCTGGAATTTTTAATAAAAATATATCGAGATCGAATAACGACAATATAAATGTTAATAAAACAAAGAATAAAGCAGTGTTAGCTAAATTTGATTTATTTTTCATAAATGCCTGAAAATCTATTCCGATGGATGTGCCGAACGGAGTGAAGCCCATCGATCGCGAACGATGCTCCTCCTTTCGTCGGCAGCATCCTACAACACAATCAAAATCCTAGCTTTCAAAATCATCTAATAACCTTTCATCTCGCGACGGGGTCGTTCCCGTTATTCCGCCCCGAGCATCGCAGCTTTTGGCGAGATTAGCCCGATAGGGGCGCGGCAGGGACGCCGCGCGTTTTCGGAGGGCCAGGGATGGCCCTTCCGAAAACCCTCGGCAAAAGCGAGAAGCGCAGGATTAAGGCGGAATGTCGGGTGGCCTTTTCTTTGGATACTTTCTTTTGGCCAAGCAAAAGAAAGTATCTCGGCTGTCGGGCCGAAACCCGACTTTAAAACCAGCCGTCGCGCCAGCGACACCTCAATTGATTCTCCGCTCACGGTTCGACAAGCCTCTCGGCACCTGCTCCTGCGTTGCTCTACCTCCTGTATCCATGCAGTCGACCACGCACGGAATCAACACCAAAGCACATCACTTCCTCTCATACCCAAACTGAAAAATCACCGGATTGCCCTGGTTATGAATAATCACCTCCTTCTTCGGCTCGTCGCCTATCGCCGCCGGTTGCGCTGCAGTACTCGCCCCCGCCGCAGCCGGAATCTCCCGAACCTCCACCCGCACGTCCGGCATCCATTTCGGTTTGAACAACTCGGTTCTGACTCGGCCGGGTTGCTTCGGCAGCGGTGCTTGCTCCAGCACGTCCAGGCAGGCGGTGCCGATTTGGTCGACCAGTTTGTCGGCGATCCGCGCCGGGGCAACGTCTTTGTCTAAAGCATGGGCGCTGAAAGTCGATTCGCGTTCGACCAAAACCGCCTGATTGCCGGCATCGCGCAAACTGCAGGTCACCGGCAATACGTCGGCTTTTTGGAAATCGACGGCGCGCGGGTCGGAGTTGCCGGAGGAAAAGGAAAAGCCGACCGGGGTTTCCCGCCGCGCCACTTTACCCAGCCTGGCCTGCAACCGGTGGCTGAACGGCCCGCTGGCGCTGAGCGGAAACTGCCATTCCGCCAGATTGTTCCGTACCCGCTCAGCCAGATTCGCCGGGTCCAATCCAATGCCGAACTGGCTCAGATTATCGTCGGCCAGTTCGAATGCAACCGCTTGTAGCGGCTTGACCGGTTCCGGCTCGGCCGCGCCTGCCGCACCGGCAAAACCCAGTGCGGCGACAGCCAAAACAAAAAAGTTTTTCATAGTCTTCTCTCTCCCAAGTTGCTTGCCACTCTACGGACGCCGCGAGTTGCCGGCCATACGTCAAATGACTGATGAGTCATTCGCCCGATTGTGGCAGGACCGCGCAAAATTTAAAAATTTCCCCGAAGTTTACGAGCGCCACGGCCGCCGGCTCTGGCAAGTTTTAACTAGATAGGGGAATGCAAATGACGGGTTTCAATCGACAAAAAACCGGCAGCCGGGCCATCGGCTTGCTGAGCGGTATGGCCTTGGGTGCCATCGGCCTGAGCCAAGCGCCGGAAGCGACAGCCGGCGCCACCTTCAAGATCGACGACACCAAATGGGTCAGCGTCGGCGCCGGTTTGCGCACCAGTTTCCGCGCCCAGGAAAGCGCCGCCGGTGCCGGCGCGGAAAAATGGAGCAACGATTTCAACCTGGACAACATCCGTTTGTATATCAACGGCCAGATCCATAAATACCTGAAAGTGGAATTCAACACCGACTGCCAAACCTGCGGCAACGGCGGCGAAGTACGGGTGCTGGATGCGATCGGCAAATTCGAGGTCAACCCTTACGCCAACCTGTGGGTGGGCCGGATGCTGGTGCCGGCCGAACGCCGCGAAATGAACGGTCCGTTCTACAGCGCCGTTTATAACATCTTCTCCGCCGGTACCCCGTTCGAACCCTCGGATTACAACTTGACGATCGGACCGGACGGCAACTCGGCCGGCTCCTTCGGCCGCGACGACGGTGTCACCTTCTGGGGTGCGGCATTCGACGGTCGCTTGCAATACGCCGCCGGTTTTTTCCGCGGCTTACGCGGCGGCGCCAACGCCGACCACAACATTCTCTATGGTCAACGCGTCGCTTATAACTTTTGGGAAGTCGAGAAAAACCCAGGTTATTACACCTCCGGCACCTATTACGGCAAAGGCGGCGATATCCTGACCGTCGGCGTGTCCAACCAATACCAGGAAGACGGTGCCGGCACCACGGCTAATCCGGCCAACTTCCGCGGCACCACCGCCGATATCTTGCTGGAAAAAGTGCTGCCGGGCGGCGGCGTGGTGACCTTCAACGGCGAGTACAAGAACTACGGCCTGTCAAACGGCTTTGGTCAGGCTCAGCGCGACGCCGTGACTTCTTTTGCGTCGGGCGTGTTCGACATGTTCGAAGGCAATGCTTACGATGTCAGCGGCATGTACCTGTTTCCGCAAAAGATCGGTATCGGCCAGTTCCAGCCGTTCCTGCGCTACGTCAACGTCTCCCCCAGCACCAGTTCCACCCGCGAGGTGTATGAAGCCGGCGTCAACTACATCATCGACGGCCACAACGCCAAAATTTTCGCTAGCTACCAATACGGCGACCTGTTAACCAAGGGCATCAACTACAAATCCACCGCCACCGGCGACGACGTCAGCCAGATGATGGTCGGCTTCCAGTGGCAAATTTAATGACGGTGGCATACCAACATTTACGCCAACCTGACAAACCGTAGGGTGGGCACCGAATAGGTGCCCACGCGAAGCAGAAGCCTTCACGCGTGGGCACTGTCTGCCCACCCTACCTAGCGAGCAAACGGGCCACGATCGCCCACGATTTCTTCCTGACATAGGACTACTACAATGAAAAGACTGAGCATTTCCTTCCGCAAACTGGCGACCGCCGCAGCGCTCTCCACCGCGCTGTTCGGCGCTGCCGGCTCGGCCCAGGCCGAAGACACCATCAAGGTCGGCGTACTGCATTCGCTGTCCGGCACGATGGCGATCTCGGAAACCACGCTGAAAGACACCATGCTGATGCTGATCGACGAGCAGAATAAAAAAGGCGGTCTGCTCGGTAAGAAACTGGAAGCGGTGGTAGTCGACCCGGCCTCCAACTGGCCTTTGTTTGCTGAAAAAGCCCGCGAGCTGATCACCAAGGACAAAGTCTCGGCCATCTTCGGCTGCTGGACCTCCGTTTCCCGGAAATCGGTATTGCCGGTGATCGAAGAGCTGAACAGCATCCTGTTCTATCCGGTGCAATACGAGGGCGAAGAGTCTTCCAAAAACGTGTTCTACACCGGCGCCGCGCCTAACCAACAAGCGATTCCGGCGGTCGATTACTTGATGAACGATCTGAAAGTGCAACGTTGGGTGTTGGCCGGTACCGACTACGTCTATCCGCGCACCACCAACAAAATCCTGGAAGCGTACTTGAAAGCCAAAGGCGTTAAACCGGCGGACATCATGATCAACTACACCCCATTCGGTCATTCCGACTGGCAAAGCATCGTCGCCGACATCAAAAAATTCGGCTCAGCCGGCAAGAAAACCGCCGTGGTTTCGACCATCAACGGCGACGCTAACGTGCCGTTCTATAAAGAGTTGGGCAACCAGGGCATTAAAGCCGAAGACATTCCGGTCGTCGCGTTCTCGGTCGGCGAAGAGGAACTGTCCGGCATGGATACCAAACCGCTGGTCGGCCACTTGGCAGCCTGGAACTACTTCATGAGCGTAGACACCACCAAAAACGCCGCCTTCATCCAGCAATGGAAGGACTACATCAAGAATCCGAAACGCGTGACCAACGACCCGATGGAAGCGCATTACATCGGCTTCAACATGTGGGTGAAAGCGGTCGAGAAAGCCGGCACCACCGATCCCGACGCGGTGCAAAAAGCCATCATCGGCGTCGAATTCCCCAACCTGACCGGCGGCACCGCGAAAATGCTGCCCAACCACCACATCAGCAAACCGGTGCTGATCGGCGAAATCCAGGAAGACGGCCAATTCGCCACGGTCTGGCAAACCAACAAAGTCGTCGACGGCGACGCTTGGTCCGACTTCCTGCCGGACAGCAAACCGATCATCGCCGACTGGACCGCACCGATCAATTGCGGCAACTACAACACCAAAACCAAGAAGTGTTCAGGACAGAACTACTAACAGCGGATGTTATCCCCGCGAGGCGCGCGACACGGAAGTCGCGGGCTTCGCCCCCCGACAGGAATTACGATGCAAAGCCACCGTTTTAGAACCCGTTTAAAAACGCCGCCCGGTTTACGCCCGGCCGACCGTTCCCCCAAAAACAGCCTCTTGAGCATGATGACTACTACTTCTACTCAGACCGGAATCGAAACCCGCGGCGTTTTTAAACGGCTTTTCGAACTCGTTTTTTTAAATACCGCCCGTCCTGAACCTGTCGCCGGCCTTTCCGCCCAGCCCGGCTCGAACGGAACCACTGCAGTAGATCGATCCGGCTGGCTAATCAGAACCGGACTCGTGCTGCTGATTGCTGCGGCGGCGATGGCCGCCCGGCCGGCACTGGCCGACGAAACCGGCAACCCGCTGGACTTGCTGCGCCAAGGCAGCATGTCCGAGCGGGAGCAAGCGGTGGAACAATTGGCTACCGACAGCGCCAATCTGAAACTGCTGCAGGCCTTGCAGGACGGCAAGCTGTTCGAACTAAAAGCCGAAGCCAAGCTGGCCATCGGCCAGGAAACCCAAACCGGCTACAGCCTGACCGACCCGATCAGCGGCGCCAGCCTCGGCGAACTCGAGCGCGGCGCGGTCGGCAAGATCAATCTGAACAATAAACTGCGTACACTGCTGCGCAAAGCCATCGGCCAGTTGCAACTGAACCACGCCGATCCGGCCGTGCGCCTCGGCGCCGTGCAAGCCATGGCCAAAAACGTCGACGACAAGGCCTTGGCGCTGTTGAAGGACCACCTGGACCACGAAGCCGACGCCGAAATCGTCGCCGCGATCCGCGCCGTATTATTGCTGCAGGACATCAACAGCCCGGACAAAAGCCAGCGCATCAATGCAATCACGACCCTGAAGGAATTGGATAGCCAGGACGCCGTCAACAAGCTGCAAGCCTTGACCGAAAAAGACGCCGACGGCAATTTCGTCGAAGCCGACAGCGACATCCGCAATCTGGCCGAAGCGGCGCTAATCAAAATCCGCGGCCGGATGCAAGCTTACGCCGCCATCGAAACCGTGTTCTTCGGCCTGAGCCTGGGCGCGGTGCTGGTGCTGGCAGCCATCGGTTTGGCGATTACCTTTGGCGTGATGGGCATCATCAACATGGCCCACGGCGAACTGATGATGTTGGGCGCTTACACCACTTACGTGATGCAGCAACTGCTGCCGAATAACCTGGGTACCGCTTTGATTCTGTCGATTCCGATGGCGTTTTTGGTCGCGGCCTTGGTGGGCATTGCCATCGAACGCGGCATCATCCGCTTCCTTTACGGCCGGCCGTTGGAAACCCTGCTGGCGACTTTCGGCGTCAGCCTGTTCCTGCAACAAGCGGTGCGCTCGATCTTCTCGCCGCTGAACCGCAGCGTCTCCACTCCGGAATGGATGAGCGGATCGTGGCAGATCAATGACTTTCTGTCGCTGACCTGGAACCGCTTCTACATCCTGATCTTCTGTCTGCTGGTATTTACCGCGCTGCTGCAAATCTTGAAACGCACCAAACTCGGTCTGGAAGTCCGGGCCGTGGCACAAAACCGCGGCATGGCCCGGGCGATGGGCATTCCCACCTCCAGAGTCGATGCTATGACCTTCGGCTTGGGTTCCGGCATCGCCGGGGTGGCGGGCGTGGCCTTGAGCCAGATCACCAACGTCGGGCCGAATTTGGGACAGGCTTACATCGTCGATTCGTTCATGGTCGTGGTGTTTGGCGGGGTCGGCAATTTGTTCGGCACCTTGGTGGCCGGGTTTTCGTTGGGGATTGCCAATAAGGTATTGGAGCCTTATGCCGGGGCGGTGTTGGCGAAGATTTTAGTGCTGGTATTTATTATTTTGTTTATTCAGAAGAAGCCTAGGGGGTTGTTTCCTCAGAAAGGGAGAGCTGCCGAGTCTTAATGTGACTCGCGTAGGTTGGGTTAGCGAAGCGTAACCCAACACGAAGGCTTTTGGATTATTTGATGGCTTTGGTTTTTGTTGTGTCGCTACCGCGACGGGTTGTTTAGAAGTCGGGTTCACGAAACACATCCATGTGTTTCGCCCTGCGGGTGCTATGCATGCAAATCGGCAATCCTGCCGATTTGTCGGCCCGACAACCGAGATACTTTCTTTTGTTTGGCCAAAAGAAAGTATCCAAAGAAAAGGCCACCCGACATTCCGCCTTAATCCTGGCTTTTACGAAAACCATCCATGGTTTTCGCCCTGCGGGCCAGCCTATCGGCTGTTCAAATTTGCTCCAGGCAAATTTGTCGCTTTTGGCGAGGGTTTTCGGAAGGGGCTTCCCAGCCCCTCCGAAAACGAGCGGCATCCCTGCCGCTCCCCTGCGGGCTGATCTCGCCAAATACCCACGGGGCACAAGAGCTGCGATGCTCGGGGCGAAATAACGGGACTAACCCCGCCACGAAAATTAAGGTGGTCGGCCCATCCTTTCCGACTAGCTTGAGACTCAGTCGTAGGGTGGGCACGATTAAGTGCCCACGCGGAATAGCAGCCAACGGTGGGCAAAGTTGCCCACCCTACGCACATTTGGGCGGCTGATGGTTTTAACCCCGTATGCCGCGCCGAGCACCGAAGTTTTTATCGAGAATAGCCTGAAGGGGTGCGGCAGGGATGCCGCACGGCGGCGGAGGGGCTGGGAAGCCCCTTCTGCCGACCCTCGATAAAAACTTCGGCGCGCAGGATATAAGCGGCATCCGGGCCGCCTTTCTTTTGGACACTTTTCTTTGGCGGAGCAAAGAAAAGTGTCTCGGCTGTCGGTCCGAGAACCGACATCAAAATTAAGTCGTCGCGATAGCGACACCAAACAACGGTAGTCAAATGAATATAAGCAATCTGACTCAAGACAAAACCTACAGCACCGTCCTAACCGCTTTAGCATCGGTTACCCTATTAATCCCCCTCTGTAACCTAATCTTCCCCGAAGATTCTGCTTTGCATTTCTCGGCTTACTCAGTCTCCCTAATCGGCAAATATCTAACCTTCGCCCTCCTCGGCTTATCGCTCGATATGGTCTGGGGCTACGCCGGGATTCTAGTCCTGGGCCAAGGCGCGTTTTTCGCGCTAGGTGGCTACGCGATGGGCATGTATCTGATGCGGCAGATCGGCACCCGCGGCGTCTATGGCAACGCCGAACTGCCGGACTTCATGGTGTTCCTGAACTGGACCGAACTGCCCTGGTACTGGTACGGCTTCGAGAACTTCGGTTTCGCGATGTTGATGGTATTCCTCGCCCCTGGCCTGCTGGCTTTCGTGTTTGGTTGGCTGGCGTTTCGGTCGCGGGTGACCGGTGTTTACTTATCCATCATCACCCAAGCGTTGACTTACGCGCTGTTACTGGCTTTCTTCCGCAACGAAATGGGTTTCGGCGGCAATAATGGACTGACGGATTTCAAAGACATCCTGGGCTTCAATATCCAATCCGAAGCCGTCCGTTCGATGTTGTTACTAATGACCGGCCTGAGCCTGATCGGTGCCCTGCTGCTCTGTCGCTGGATCGTGAATAGCAAATTGGGCCGGGTGGTCACGGCGATTCGCGACCAGGAATCGCGGGTGCGCTTTCTGGGTTACCGGGTGGAATTGTTCAAACTGTGGGTGTTCGTGTTTGCCGCCATGTTGGCCGGGCTGGCCGGCGCGCTGTATGTGCCGCAGGTCGGCATCATCAATCCCAGCGAATTCTCGCCGCTCAACTCGCTGGAAATCGTCATCTGGGTCGCGGTCGGCGGTCGCGGCACCTTGTACGGCGCCATCATCGGCGCGGTACTGGTCAACTACGCCAAAACCGTATTGACCGGATTGATGCCCGACGCCTGGCTGTTTTGCCTGGGCGGCGCCTTCATTTTGGTGACCCTATTAATGCCGGACGGCATCGTCGGCCTGTTGCGCCGGCGGATTAAACCCAAACCCACTCTCAACGCTACCGGAGGACAACCGGCATGATGATCTCGGCTGCAACCACCACCGAAGGCGGCGCCAGCCTGCCGCTGGTCGGGGAAATCGACGCCCGCCACGGCCCGATTCTGTATATGGAAGACGTCAGCGTCAGCTTCGACGGCTTCCGGGCGCTGAACCATTTATCGCTGTACATCGACGACGGCGAACTGCGCTGCCTGATCGGCCCCAACGGTGCCGGCAAGACCACGCTGATGGACGTGATCACCGGCAAAACCAAGCCCGACAGCGGCTCAGTGTTCTTCGGCCAAACCATCGACTTGCTGGAACTGGACGAACCAGCCATCGCCCAGGCCGGTATCTGCCGCAAATTTCAAAAACCCAGCGTGTTCGATGCTTTGACCGTGTTCGAAAACCTGGAACTGGCCTTGAAAACCGACAAACGCACCTGGCCGACCCTGTTTCATAAACTCAACGGCGAGCAACGTGACCGCATCCATGATGTGCTGCAAACCATCGCCCTGCCCGCCCAACAACGGCAACTGGCCGGCGCGCTGTCGCACGGGCAAAAGCAATGGCTGGAGATCGGCATGCTGCTGATGCAGGACCCGAAAGTGATGCTGGTCGACGAGCCTATCGCCGGCATGACCCATCAGGAAGTCGAGCGTACCGCCGAATTATTGTTGTCCCTGCAAGGCAAGCATTCCATCGTGGTGGTCGAGCACGATATGGAATTCGTGCGCAGCATCGCCCGCAAAGTCACGGTGCTGCACGAAGGCTCGGTGCTCACCGAAGGCACCATGGACGAAGTCCAAAACGATACTCGCGTGATTCAAGTTTACCTGGGGGGATGATGTTAAATATCAGCGCATTGCAACAATACTACGGCGCCAGCCACACCCTGTGGGACCTGGATTTGAGCGTACCCGCCGGATCCTGCGTCTGCCTGATGGGCCGCAACGGCGTCGGCAAAACCACGCTTCTGAAAGCCATCATGGGCCTGTTGCCTGTGGCCGACGGCAGCATCCAATTCGACGGCGTGGAACTGGCCAAAGCCAAGGCCGAGTCTCGCGCCGAACTGGGCATCGGTTACGTGCCGCAAGGCCGGGAAATTTTTCCGCTGCTGACCGTGGAAGAAAACCTGAAAACCGGCCTACGCGCCGCCAACAAGCACGGCATCAAAAAAATCCCGGACAGTATCTTCGAGATTTTCCCGGTGCTAAAACAAATGCTAAAACGCCGCGGCGGCGACCTATCCGGCGGCCAGCAACAGCAATTGGCGATTGGCCGAGCCTTGGTATTGAATCCGCGCCTGCTGATTCTGGACGAACCGACCGAAGGCATCCAGCCCAACATCGTCAGCGAAATCGGCGATGTGATTATTCGTCTCAACAAGTCGCGCGGCCAACCTGTCGCCGTGCCCAAACCGGAAACCGGCGAAATCCATCAAGCCATCGATCGCATCCACAAAGAATTGGGCGTCACGGTATTGCTGGTCGAACAAAAACTACCGTTTGCCCGCAAGGTGGCAAACCAGTTTTGCATTATGGACCGCGGCCGCCATGTGGCGGTAGGCGCGATGGACGAATTGGCAGACGATATGGTGAAGCGATATTTGACGGTGTGACCCAACCAAGCCCCTTTCAAAAAAGGGGCTTGGGTAAAAACGGGCATCGGCCATCATTCAAACTCACAGCAGTATCAAGGAGAAATAGACATGAAATCCGAACAATATTGGCTGGCGGTCGGGGCATTGTTATTGGTTTGGTCGATGCGGAGCGAGGCGCATGGCAGTTACGAAGCCGTGATGGCAGGCGGCAACATGATGCAGTTGACCCATGCCGCCCTGCATCCCTTTTTCGAAATCCCTAATTTACCCGCTTTGTTGATTAGCGTATTAATTTTGGGATTTGTATTTGGCCCGGTTATATTGCACCTCGCCCGGCAACGGCACGCTCAAAAATCTGAGCCACCACTGTTGTCGGAAAAATCGGCGATCACGCCAAAATCCAAAAACTGATAACGCCGCCGCTCATCCATGCCCGCAAACCTCGCCGCTTCATCCGTTCCCGTTGCCATCTCAGAGTCAGCAGCATGGGAGGCCGAATTAAGGCTGGGCTTTAGCCAACGCGGCGACAAAACCGTCTTGGCTAACAGCGAGCACCGTGGACCATTGGCCGTGCAGCGCCCCTTCTACCCGGAAGGCGGCGTCTGCCACGTCTATCTGCTGCATCCGCCCGGCGGCGTGGTGGCAGGCGATAAGCTAAGCATTACTGCCGCTGTCGACACCACAGCCCAAGCACTCATCACCACGCCCGCCGCCGGCAAGTTTTACCGCAGCGAAGGTGGCGAAGCCCGGCAAACCGTCAATCTCAAGGTTTCAGAACACGCCAGCCTGGAATGGTTGCCACAGGAAACCATCGTTTATGAAGGCGCGCGCTTAAATTCCAGCATGCATATCGAGTTGGCCGAGCACGCCCGCTTCATCGGCTGGGAAATCTTGGCTCTAGGCCGGCCGGCTGCCGGCGAAGGCTTTGCCAACGGCGCCGCCAGCTTGAATTGGCGTATCAGCCGCGGCGGGCGTTTGTTTTACCTGGAACGCTTGCGCCTGGATGCCGAAGCCTTCCAAGCCCGCTGGGGTTTATTCGGTCATTCGACCTGCGGGACGCTGTTTGTGTATCCGGCCACGCCTGTGCAGTTGGCGGCGGTGCAGAAACTGATTGGCGATGAGCCCAATCGTGGGGTGACTTTGATTGACGGTTTGTTGATTTGTCGTGGGTTGGATAGGCGGGCGGATTTGTTGAAATCGTTTTTTGAGGCGGTTTGGGGATTGGTGCGGGGGGATGTTATTGGGAAAGCGGTTTGTGCGCCGAGGATTTGGGCGACCTAAGCCGGTTTGATTTTTCTCTAGTGGATGGGTATCGTGACCACTCACCTTTCCTGGGAGACAGTTATGGAATTTAAAAGGCAATATATCGTTAACGAAGATAGCCAAAGAGTCGCTGTACAGCTGGACATTGACACCTTCGAAAAGATTGAAAATGTTCTGGAAAATTATGCTTTGGTGCAATTAATAAATGCCGACGACAGCGAAACCTTAAATATCGAGGAAGCCAGAAAATATTACGCCAGCCTGGATAAGGCCTGATGCACGTTGAATATCGCAAAAAGTTTTTAAAACAGCTGGCCGATTTATCGGCATCGGTTCGACCGAAAATTGAGCAATTTGTATTTGACGACTTAGCCCAAGCAAATAGCATTTTTGAATTGGGAAAAATCGAGAAAATGCAGGGTTATGTTGGGTTTTATAAAGTACGGTTTGGCGATTATCGGGTGGGATTGATTGTTAAAGATGATGCGGTGGTTGTTGCGACAGTGATGCATAGGAAGGAAATATATAAATTCTTTCCGTAGGCTTTTTGCTCCCTCGCGATCTGAGATAGAGGAGTTAATTTAGTGTCGCTACCGCGACGGCTTTTTTTAATGTCGGGTCTCGGCCCGACAGCCGAGGTACTTTTCTTTGGACGGCCAAAGAAAAGTACCCAAAAGAAAGGCCGCCCCATGCCGCTTTTATCCTGCGCTCCGAAGGATTTGAACGGGGTTTTCGGAAGGGCTATCCATAGGGCCGTAGGTCCGATTAGCGAAGCGTAATCGGACGAATGTATAAAACTTACAAAAACCCAAATTCTTGAACCTCTAAAAAGTCATGCCCAATTACCGACGAGCGTTTATTCCGGGTGGCACATGGTTTTTTACGGTGAATTTGTTGGAGAGAAAGAATAACGATTTGTTGCTCCGGGAAATCGATTTATTGCGAGACACGGTGCGGGCGGTGCGGAAGCGTTACTCCTTTCAAATTGATGCCTGGGTGGTATTACCGGAACATATGCACGCGGTTTGGACGTTGCCGCCGGGTGATGCGGATTTCAGCAAACGCTGGCGATTGATCAAAAGCGGATTTTCTCGGGCATTGCCAAAAACCGAGTACCGGTCGAATGTTCGAAAGATGGCTGGCGAACGTGGAATCTGGCAGCGACATTTTTGGGAACATTCGATACGCGACGAAACAGATTTTGAACGCCATGTTGATTATGTGCATATCAATCCGGTTAAACATGGGCATGTCGCCAAAGCCGTCGAGTGGCCGTATTCGAGTTTCCATCGATATGTGGAAAAGGGAATTTATCCGCCAAGTTGGGGTGGAAATTTGGATTTGGCGGTGGAAGGGGATGATTAACATGCGTCCGATTACGCTTCGCTAATCGGACCTACCGAGATTGATTTTGAACCTTTAATTTCGGGATGGTTTTGATCCCCTGATGCCGCGCCGAGCACCGAAGGGTTTGGACGGACAAATCGGCAGGATAGCCGATTTGCATGCGCAGCACCCGAAGGGCGAGGTAAATGGATGTACCGAGTGAGCAGCCCGCAGGGGCGATGCAGGGATGCATCGCGTTTTCGGAGGGCTATGGATAGCCCTTCCGAAAACCCCGTTCAAACCCTTCGGAGCGCAGGATAAAAGCGGCATGGGGCGGCCTTTCTTTTGGGTACTTTTCTTTGGCCGTCCAAAGAAAAGTACCTCGGCTGTCGGGCCGAGACCCGACATTAAAAACAACCGTCGCGATAGCGACACAAAACAAGCTCAATACTCATAATGAAACCGCAACTGCGCAATCAACAAGGTATCCCCGGCAACTTTATAAACGATCCGATGCTCGTCGTTAATCCGCCGCGACCAATAGCCGGACAAGCCGTGTTTCAAAGGTTCCGGCTTACCGATGCCCTCGAATGGCTGGCGCTGGATTTCCTTGATCAGTTGGTTGATACGCTTAAGAATGGCCTTGTCGGTGGCTTGCCAGTAGAGATAGCTATCCCAGGCGTCGGAGGAAAAAGTGATTTTCACTCGATTAATTCGCGCTCCGTGCCTTGGCCGGATTCCAGCTCGGCGATGGATTCCAGCAAGCGGCGGGCGTTAGCTGGGGAACGTAGCAGGTAGGCGGTTTCCTCCATGGCTTGGTAGTCTTCCAGAGACAGCATTACCACCGGGGATTCGCTTTTGCGGGTGATGATGATGGGGGCATGGTCGGCGCAAACCTTGTCCATGGTTTTAGCCAAATTGGCGCGAGCGGCGCTGTAACTGATGGCGTCCATTGATGCTCCTGTTGTACAAAAAAGTGTACGATAGCTTAACGTCGACGGTTGGCTACTGCAAATTGGAAACACGCGTGGGCACGATTAAACGTGCCCACCCTACGAAAACGTCACATTAACGAAACGACTATGCAATTAACCCCCAGAGAAAAAGACAAACTCCTCCTCTTCACTGCCGCCCTCCTCGCCGAGCGCCGCAAAGCCAGAGGTTTGAAACTCAATTACCCGGAAGCCGTGGCTTATATCTCCGCCGCGATCATGGAAGGTGCTCGTGACGGCCAGACCGTGGCCGAGTTGATGGCTTATGGTCGGACGCTATTGAGCATCGACGACGTGATGGACGGCGTGGCGGAAATGATTCCCGACGTGCAGGTGGAGGCAACGTTTCCGGATGGCACCAAATTGGTAACAGTGCATGACCCAATTGTATAGTCATCGCGTGGGCACAAAAAGCACGTGCCCACCCTACGAAAATCTGTCAGAAAGCAAAGAAAATCCAACATGTAGGGTGGACACGATTTATCGTGCCCACGCGGAAAACCAAATTTAACAGGAGCCCCCATGATCCCCGGAGAAATCTTCCCCGCCGCTGGCGACATCGAACTCAACGCCGGCCGCGCCACGGTCAAAGTCCTGGTCGCCAATAGCGGCGACCGGCCGATTCAGGTCGGCTCGCATTACCATTTTTACGAAACCAACCCGGCCTTGCATTTCGACCGTAGCGTGGCTCTGGGCTTTCGGCTGGATATTCCGGCCGGCACCGCCGTGCGTTTCGAGCCAGGCCAACAGCGCGAGGTGCAGTTGGTGGCGTTTGCCGGCGAACGTAAAGTCTATGGCTTTCGCGGGGAAGTGATGGGCCCGTTGGAGAAAAGCGCATGAGCAAAATCAGCAGACAAGCCTATGCCGACATGTTCGGCCCCACCACCGGCGACCGGCTACGGCTGGCCGACACCGATTTGATCCTGGAAGTGGAAGCCGATTACACCGTCTACGGCGACGAAGTGAAATTCGGCGGCGGCAAGGTGATTCGCGACGGCAT
This sequence comes from Methylomonas sp. Uni0011, assembly GCF_056850255.1. Classification (NCBI taxonomy): domain Bacteria; kingdom Pseudomonadati; phylum Pseudomonadota; class Gammaproteobacteria; order Methylococcales; family Methylococcaceae; genus Methylomonas; species Methylomonas sp. Uni0011. The sequence goes on along the minus strand of NZ_JBVVNO010000012.1, from coordinate 40,000 downwards.
GGGCCAAAGTCAGCTGGGTAACGATCAGGCCGTGGATTTGGTGATTACCAATGCGCTGATCATCGATTACTGGGGTATCGTCAAGGCCGACGTCGGCGTGAAGGACGGCCGCATCTTTAAAATTGGCAAGGCCGGCAACCCGGACGTGCAGCCCGGCGTCGACATCATCGTCGGCCCCGGCACCGAAGTCATTGCCGGCGAAGGCCAGATTCTCACCGCCGGCGGCATCGACGCCCACATCCATTTCATCTGCCCGCAGCAAATCGAAGAAGCGCTGTGTTCCGGCGTGACGACGATGGTCGGTGGCGGCACCGGCCCAGCCACCGGTACCAACGCCACCACCTGCACACCGGGGCCGTGGCATATCCAACAAATGCTGAAAGCGCTGGACGGTTTGCCGATGAACTTTGGTTTGCTCGGCAAAGGCAACGCCAGCCTGCCCGGCGCCTTGGATGAGCAAATCCAGGCCGGGGTGATGGGCTTGAAACTGCACGAAGACTGGGGCACCACGCCGGCGGCGATCGATTGTTGCCTGAGCGTGGCCGAGCGTTTCGACGTGCAGATTGCCATTCACACCGACACGCTGAATGAATCTGGTTTCGTGGAAGACACCATCGCCGCCTTCAAGGGCCGCACCATCCACACTTACCACACCGAAGGCGCCGGCGGCGGCCACGCCCCGGATATCATCAAAGCCTGCGGCCTGAACAACGTGCTGCCGTCGTCGACCAACCCGACCCGGCCCTACACGATCAACACCGTCGACGAGCATCTGGACATGCTAATGGTCTGCCACCACCTCGACCCCAGCATCCCGGAAGACGTGGCTTTCGCCGAATCGCGCATCCGCCGCGAAACCATCGCTGCCGAAGACATCCTGCACGACCTGGGCGCGTTTTCGATGATTTCCTCGGATTCGCAAGCCATGGGCCGGGTCGGCGAAGTGGTGATCCGCACTTGGCAGACCGCGCACAAAATGAAGGTGCAACGCGGCGCGCTGGCCGGCGACCCGGCCACCAGCGACAACCAACGCATCAAACGCTACATCGCCAAATACACCATCAACCCAGCCATCAGCCACGGCATCAGTCACGAAGTGGGCTCCATCGAAGCCGGCAAACTGGCCGATCTGGTGCTGTGGCAACCGGCTTTTTTCGGCGTCAAACCCAGCCTGGTTATCAAAGGCGGCCTGATCGCCGCCGCACCGATGGGCGACGCCAATGCCTCCATCCCCACCCCGCAACCAGTGCATTACCGGCCGATGTTCGGCAGTTTTGGCCGCACCGCCGCCAATACCTCGATGATCTTCCTGCCGCAAGCCGCCGTCTCTGCCGGCGTGGCGGGACAATTGGGTTTGCAAAAGCGGGTGGGCACGGTTCGGAATACACGGAACATCGGCAAATCGGATATGAAGTTGAATGATTACCAACCGGTGATGGAGGTTTGTCCGCAGACCTATCAGGTCAAGGCGGATGGGGTGTTGTTGACCTGCGAGCCGGCGGTGGTGTTGCCGATGGCGCAGCGGTACTTTTTGTTTTGATTCGGACTGGTTCCCAATCTCCGGCTTGGGAATCGAAGTGCTCGAAAGCGCTAGCTTTTGATTTTGTGCCGCTGCCGCGACACAACAAAACCAAAAGACATCAAATAATCCAAAAGCCATCGTGTTGGGTTACCGCTATCGCCTTTTATGCCCTTCGGGTAAACCCAACCTACATAAAATAAAACAATGCTAAAACTCACCGAAACCACCAACACCGAAGACCAGCCCGACGACACCCTGACCCTGCCTTACGATGCCCGCCAAAAATCTCGCCAACCGGCGACTACCAAAGGCGGCATCCAAGTCGGCGTATTTTTACCCAGGGGCCAAACCCTGAAACACGGTGCAATCCTCACCAACAGCCAAGGCTTTAAAGTGCGCATCGATGCGGCACCGGAACAATTATCGGTCGTCAAATGCAGCGACCCACTGTTGTTTGCCCGCGCCTGCTACCACCTCGGCAACCGCCACATCGCCCTGCAAATTCTGCCGGACGAACTGCGTTATCTGGCCGATCATGTACTCGATCAAATGTTGGTCGGTTTGGGCTTGACCGTCGAACATCACACCTTACCGTTCGAACCGGAAGCCGGCGCGTACCATAGCCATGGTCACTAATCTGTCGTTGCTGCGGCTGTTACAACTGGTCAGCCCCAGTTTGCCGATTGGCATGTACAGCTATTCGCAGGGGCTGGAAACGGCGGTGCAGGACGGTTGGGTGACCAACGCCGAGCAAACCGGCGACTGGCTGCGCGGTTTGCTGCACAACGCTTTGGGCAAGGTCGATGCGCCGCTGCTGGCGCGGTTGTACGACGCCTGGCAAGCTGACGATATGCAAGCCGTCGAGCACTGGAGCCAAACTCTCAATGCCTATCGGGAAACCGCCGAATTGCGTGCCGAGGACAAGCAGACCGGCCAAGCCTTGGCGCGTTTGTTGGTCAATCTGGACATGCCGGAAGCGCAGTCTTGGCAGAAACGGCCGGACGCGACCCTGGCGACCTTGTTTGGCTTGGCGGCGGTGCGTTGGCAAATCGACAAGGCGGACGCGGTGAGCGGTTACCTGTGGGGCTGGCTGGAAAACCAGGTGCTGGGCGCGATCAAATTGGTGCCGCTGGGGCAAGTGGCCGGGCAGCAACTATTACAGCGTCTGGCCGGGGAATTGCCGGCTTTGGTTGGGCAAACCCTGACCATGACCGACGACCAGATCGGCGGCAGTTGTTTCGGGCTGGCCCTGGCCAGCAGCCGGCATGAGATGCAGTATTCGCGGCTGTTCCGATCGTGAAATAACAATAATGCCTCGATGCAGCGCAAGCGCAATCGAGGTTTGAGCAACCTTAACCCCGGATGGCATCCGGACTACTGGAGAAAACATGAACGACAAACACGTATTGAGAATCGGCGTCGGCGGCCCGGTAGGCTCCGGCAAAACCGCGTTGGTGGATGCCTTGTGTAAACGCATGCGCGACGATTACCAAATCGGCGTCGTCACCAACGACATTTACACCCGCGAAGACCAGCAGTTTTTGATCCGTAGCCAGGCCTTGCCGGAAGAGCGAATTCTGGGCGTGGAAACCGGCGGCTGCCCGCATACCGCAATCCGCGAAGATGCATCGATGAATCTGGCGGCGGTGGACGAGTTGTGCGAGCGTTTCCCGGAACTGGACTTTGTGTTGGTGGAAAGCGGCGGCGACAATCTCAGCGCCACCTTCAGCCCGGAACTGGCCGATCTGACGCTTTACGTGATCGACGTCTCGGCCGGCGACAAAATCCCCCGCAAAGGCGGCCCCGGCATCACCAAGTCGGATTTATTGGTGATCAACAAGATCGACTTGGCACCTTACGTCGGCGCGTCGCTGGACGTGATGGACCGGGATGCGAAAAAGATGCGCGGCGAGCGGCCGTTCGTGTTCAGCAACATCAAAACCGGCCACGGCCTGGAGCGGATTATCGACTTCATCGTCCGCCAAGGCATGCTGGCCGCAGCCTGAGCCGGCGCAAACCCAGGTTAAACCGCCTCAGGCATTCGGGATTTGCAAGGCCGGCCAATCGAAGGCCGGCCCGATATCCCACTTATCCTGCCGAAAATTGATGTGGCTGGCGATGCCGCTGTAGTTCTGGAAGAAATCCGGATCGCGTTCGAATTGTTTCGCCGTCGGCGGCAAGGTGCGCGGGATATTGAAGCGGGCGCACAAGTCCTGCATCAACAGCCGGATCGATTCGGTTTGCCCGGCCGGAAAGGCGGCGAAATAATGCTCGCCGCGGAAGCTTAGTTTCCGGTATTTTTCGGTCTGACTCAGTTCGCAGTAGCGGGTGCCGAACGGCGCGGTGTCGCCCCGCTTCGGCGGCCACCAGTTCAAAATATCCGGATTATCCGCCGCCGGCCGCAACGGGCCGACGTTGGCGATTTCGATCGCAATCGAGCGCTTGTCGTGGCGACCGCCGCTGCCCTGGACTCCAAGATGGTAGGCCCATTGCGCCGGGTCGAATACTTCGTACACCGTACCGTCCACATCCACTAGATAGGCCGCGCCGATAAGGCCGGCGTCGCCGTTCCAGGTATCGAAGGCCGATTTGGCGCTGGAGCCGGCGGTAAAATGCAGCACGATCAAATCCTTGTGCGGCCGGTCGCTGTAATATTGCCCGGCCGGCAACCGGAAGCGGCTGCGGTTGATCGCCAACGCCGGTGCGGCACTTACTGTTGCCGCTGGCGGCATCGTATCGGTGCTGAGTCCGGCCGGATCGGTAGCCAACAGCGCCCGCGGATTGGGCCGTTCGCTGGCGCCGGCCCAGAAAAAATGCCCGTCCAAATCGCGGTACCAGAAACTATTGCCGGATACCGTTTCGCCAACCGCAAAGCCACTGATCTCCACCCGGCTGCCGGCCGGCAATACTTTGACCAGCGCGCCGCTCAAGGCCGGGCTTTCCCGCAATTTGACGTTCACCAGCAGGCCGATTTGCTTGCCGCTCAGGCCGGCAAACTCAGGTTCCGGTACCGCTGCCGCCAGCAGTTCGGTCAGATTCAACGCCGTCGCCGGACAAGCTGCCGAGGCCCGGATGGCACTGTGCGGCAACACGTGCTCGGTATCCAGCTCGATGCGCCAGCGGTCGGCAATCTCGCGCAACAGCCGGGCGCAAACCGCCTGCTGCCCGGCCGGGAAGCCTTGGCCGGCGGCCATCTCCAACACGATGCCGATCGAATAATAGTTCGGGTTGCTGTTCGGCCGCTGTTGGACCAAGGCCGCGCTGGGATTGACCACCAAGCCGGCGTGAAAGGCGGTGTCTTTCTCGTCGACGTACTGCCTGACCCGGCCGTCGCCGGCGATCGCATAGTGGGTCGAGACCAAGCTGCCGCCGCTGCGATAACCGGTTTCGGCCTGGGCCAGATCGGCGACGCTGTGCAACACGATCGCATCCGGCTTGAATCCGCCGGGCCGACCGGGGCGGAAATTGTCGGCGGCGCAGCCTATCCAGTCGATTTGCATACCGCCCTCCTCAGCCCAACGCCTTCAAATCGCCGCGCTCGCCCTGCAACGGGTTGGCGGCAGTCGGCGACAACGCATCCGCAGTCGCCGCAAGCTGGGAGCTTTGACGGATGGCTTTTTGCTCGTCGTCCTTGCGCGCCAGACCGGAACGCAACTGCAACAGTTTGCTCAACACGTTGTACCAAAACGGCCCGCCCATGCTTAACAGAAACATCGACAACACCACGCCGGGGACACTGGCATTCTGCTGCCAATTGTCCCGCCAGGCTTGCCAATCCTTGGGCCAGGTGATCAGGCCGCGGTCGGCCAGCACGTTCAAGTAATATTTTTCGGTTTCGATGCCGGCGGCGGATTTGACCGGTTCGGCCGACGCATCACTGCTTGCTCCGGTTTTGGGCTGGCTCTTGGCGTCCGCCATCACCTTGGCTTTGATGGTCTCGTCCTGGGCAAAGGTCGGCGCCAATTGCACGAAGGCGCTGCGCATTTGTTCGTCCATGGCCAAGCGATTGATGATGACGAGCGCATCCAGTTGTAATCCGACCGCCAGCAAAGCCGCACTGAATACGCTGACCGTGCGCGCCGTCGACGAGAAACGCACCGCGACCCGATCCAGCAAATTGTCGAAATTCATGTGGATCACCGCCAAAAACTCGCTGGCGGCCTCTTGCAGCAAGGCGTTGGCTTCCCGCACGTCCTGCGCCAGTTCCGGATTGGATTTTTCGAATTGCAGCGCCAGCATTCTCACGTTTTTCAACGTCGCGGTCGGGTTCTCGACCCCATTGCTGCCCAATGCCTGCCCCAGCTTTTCCGCCAAATCGATGTGCTTGGCGATGATGCCTTTCAATTTTTGATAAAGCCGCTTTTGTTTATTGACGCCGAGTTCGGTCTTGACCTGCTGGATCAGCCGGCCGGCTTCCAGGCTCTTCAAAAACGCCGGATACTCGCGCAACTTGTTCTCCAGTGCCGCCAAGCCGACGTTGACGGTAATCGCCCCGTTCGCCAATTCGGCGTTGACCCGGTCGAATTCGGCTTTGATGCCGGCATCGTAGGCTGCGGCCAATTCCAGCAGGCTTTTGACGAATTCTTCGCGGTGGATCACTTCGCCATAAGACAAGAAACGCAGCCGCGGCGGCAGCCAACTGCGAAACCGGCCGCCGATGGTCTGTTGGCTCAACACTTTACCGGCGATCGCTGCCGCGTCGGTCCGTGCCAAACGCGGGTCCAGCACTTCCAGCAGGTCGGTCAAACCGTGGTGCAGGTTGCGGCCGCGGCTGGCGAGCAGCTTGAGTACGGCCTGGCTGATCAGCGTAACGGCCATGCTGGCGATCAACATCACCACCGACAAGCCCAGCAATATATCCAAGGACTTCAACATCAGTTTTCTCCCCTACCCCGTTAGACGGTCCGCTGCAACCGCAACCGAAGCTTTGGTCGGCAGCAGCCCGCAGCATAAACCGTAAAGCTTAGACCATTCGGCCCAATCGCCAAAATCAGCCGCCCTCCAGCGGCAGCCGCTCCATCAGGTAGCACAGGCAATCCTGGCGGATCACCCGTTCGTCCAAGGTTAGCATCGACGGCATCGTCGGCCGCTTCAACACCAACTGCCCGTCCCGAATTTCGAAAAACCGCTCGGTGACCGGTATCCCGGCGTTATCCCTGGCGACCACCGGCACGCGCGCCGTCGAGATGTTACCGAACGCGCTGCCGGCGGCAATTTCGGTGAAGTTCAATCGCTCCAACCCGCTGTCCAGCAGCAAATCGGCGCTGCGCTCGGTAAAGCTGAAACTGGCATCCTCGGCGATACAGACCTGAGCCACGGTGTGGTAGATGTCCACGTCCTGGCGGGCGACCGGATGCGCCGGAAATTCGTGTAAGTGCAGACAGCTATCCAAAAACTCGAGCGCATGTTCGGTGCCGTGCGGCTGGCCGGGACGGCCGCATTCCAGCGTCACGGCCGGGCAAAACTCGGCGAACGCGCCGGATTGGATGCCTTTGGGGTGGGTAAAGTAGACCAGCAAGCGGCCGAACAAAGCCCCCAGATGCAGAAACTCCCGGTCCAGTTTGTTGATGCAGGCGTAATGCGGGTTGCGGCCGGTATTGTTATGCACGTCGACGCTGGCAAACACGCCGCGCCGGCGCATGATTTCGCAAATCTGCGCTGCCCAAGCCGTTTCCGGCGACGGCGCCAGACCGGTACCCGGCCAGATCCGGTTGAAGTCGGGCTGGCCGTCCAGTCGGCGCAGATTGTGGCGGGCGGCCTGGGTATTCCCAAAAAACAGGGTCAGCCCGCGCGGCAAACTTTGGCCCTGGTATTTGCGTAATAACTGTTGCACGGCCAGAAAGCCGGTCGATTCGTTGCCGTGCAGCAGCACCGAGACGAACAGTGTCTCCGGCCGCTTGCCGGGCAGATGGAACAAGGCCGGTTCCGGCACCAGGGTATGCAGGGCTTCGACCGGAATGTCCAGCAGACCCGGCGGCAGGGCGTCGAATTGTTTCAGAGCAGAATGTGCGGAGAGGTTCGATTGCATGGCCGAGGTGTCCAAAGTCCGTTCAGCGACTCAACATGCCTGAATAGTCGGCCGAGAGCAACCGCAATGCGCCGTTCGGCGGCGGACGCTCAGAGCCCCCAGCCCGACACCGGCTCGCCGCCGAGCTGGCGCAGCAAATACTCCCGCGTCATTGCGCTAAATTCGCCGGGATGGGCTTCGATAAAGCGCCGCTGCCACTGGCTGCCGGTTTGCCGGCTGGCGACACGGCGGCGGACGATGCCAAGGTAGTCCAACGCGTCGCGGTTGCGGATGCCGAGCGCGTCCAGCCCCAGGCCGGCGCGCGGCAGCAATTCCTGTTCGATCAGCTTGGCCAGCCGCTGCTTGCGGTTGCCGAACCAGACCACATGGCAATCCAGCCCGTGACGGGCGGCCTGATAGAAATTGTCCTTGGCTTGAGCGAAAGGCAATGCCGCCCCGCCCTCCGCCCGTTCGTCGGCCAGATTTTTTACCAGCCCATAGAAAAACGCGGCATTGGCGACCATATCGATCACGGTCGGCCCCGCTGCCGGCGTGCGGTGTTCGATACGGATATGCGGCGTGCCGTCGGCGTCGAACCCCACCAGCGGCCGATTCCAGCGCCAGATGGTACCGTTGTGCAGGCGCAGATAGCGAAACGCTTCCGGCGCATCGTCGAATTGTTCCGGCAACAGCACCGGAAAATGCTGCAAATTCTCGATAAAACATTCCTGGATCGAGTGCCGGGCGTAATCCGAACCGAAACCGACCCGGTGCAACGGCCCGTCCGCCGCACCGCTATAACCGCCGGCAGCGATGGCCTGCTCGAACATCGGAATCCGGGTCTCGGCCCATAAATCCTTGCCGAACAGATACGGCGCATTCGCCGCCAGCGCCACCATCGCCGCCGAGGCGATGATGGAGGCGTTGTAAATGTGGTGGGCCTGACTAAGCGGACACTGGATATGCAACTGCAGCGAGGTAGTGGCCGCTTCCAGCATCACGTCGTGGTGTTCCAGTTTCAGATGCTCGTGACCGCATATATCCAGACAAATCGGCCGGCCGCGGTTTTGCAAAATCTGCTGGTTCAAAGCCCGGTAACGGTTCATGTCCGACATATTGCCCAGATGCAAATCGCGCTGTTCCAAGGTCGGCAGCGTACCGATCGCCAACAGGTGCAAATCCATTTGCCGGGCATGCCCGGCCGCGTCTTGCCAAGTCTGTTGCAATTGTTTGTGCATCGCGCCGAACGCAGCGCCGGTCAAGGCTTGCGGCGGCGTGTTCAGTTCGATATTGAACTTGGCCAGCTCCGGACCGGCCAGCAGCGGCTGACCGAAGGATTGCAAATACGTCTGGTTAGCCGGCGCCGGCCGCATATCGCCGTCCAACAACCAAGCTTCTATCTCGAAACCGGCCACCGGCGCAGCTTCCGCACAGGCTTTGTCGCGGATCAAACGACCGAGCAATTCGGTCTCGGTCTGCAAACGCCGGCAAAACCGGTCGAAATCGGCTTCCTGATACGCAGCGGCGCGGGTTTCTTGGCCCATAGTTAAGTCCGGCGGTGTGGCGGAAGATACAGATAGTAAAGGCCCCGGCTCGCGCCGGTCAATCTCGAACCGAACGCGCGAGCCGAGGCCACCCCATCGGGCCGGACTGGCTTGCCGTTTTTATCCTCTCTTGGATACGGACGGGCCGGGGCGTCTTGCGGTAGCCATAGCCGGAGTTTTATCCCCGACGCCGTTAAGTTATTAACCCGGCCCTTGAATCCACTGGATTCGTCATTCCCGCGAAGTCGGGAATCCAGTATAACCGCCGGGCTCCTGCCTTCGCGGGAGCGACGATATTTAAGGACCGGGAATAGGTCGGCTTAACCGCCTTGGGTTCCTCCCTGCGGGTGCGGGGAACGCACATCCGGCCGTTTTTTTCAGCGGCCCGCCCTTGGGCTTATCCTCGGCCAACTTCATCGCCGACAGCGGCTTCCACTCCTTGCCCTCGGGTGAGGCAATCTCACGCCTGGCGGCTGCCAGAATATGTTCTAAATGACTGGCTTCGAAGTCGATCTCAAATTGCATAATGCACCACCCCCTTTATAATCAAGGCGTGAATCGGTCAGACTGCGCCTTGCGCGCTACTGCCCAATATCCGATCCACAAAACGCGACCCCTAAAAAGGCCGCGTTTTTTTCTTGAACAACAGCCTGCCGTAATGTGGTTTATCGAAATAACCCAGCTTGGCTTTCTCGGGTTTGTGCGATGCCATAAACACCGTCGCGCCTTTCCAGCCCGTACAGGCCCATTCAAAAATACCCACGCCGAACACCCCAGCACCATCCAGTTAGAACGCACGCAGATAGCGCCGTTTAGCCGCCAACGACCTTTTTCCCGCGATCGTGCTCCCAATACCACCAAATTTCATCGGGCTCGATCAGAGACATGGCCAGCAAGTTGAGATACTGCAACCGTTGTTCCTGATCGGCGTCAGCCAGCCACTTGAACTCCCACTTACCGTCCTGAAACAACGCCTTGGTCAAACAAGCAGCATCGGTAAACGCCACCTCTTCCTCCATCGCCGCGCCGAAAATCGACAAAAACTCCGCCACCGCTACTTCCGGCGCGATATCAGCCGGTAGCAAAATAGCCGGCGAAACGGTTCATCCCCGCGGGTGCGGGGAACGCCTTGACAAGGCCATCGCGCGTAATTAAGCTCCTTGGCATTCCGATGTTGTGGCCATTGGAAACGTCCCAACCTGCCACCGGAATAAAAGCCTTTGCCTCGGCAAGGGCTTTTTCGTTTCTAGCATATGCCGATTGAATGCTCTGAACCGCGCTCCACAATCCTTGTTACCTAAGATTCATTCCCCGCGGGTGCGGGGAACGCGTGCCTGAGCGGTACCTGCGAGCACAAAAAGACGGTTCATCCCCGCGGGTGCGGGGAACGCTTCAGGCGGGGCAGCAAAGATGAGCGCGGGTGCGGGGAACGCTGTTGATTTGCTAACTACGATATTCCCTCTATCGGTTCATCCCCGCGGGTGCGGGGAACGCGCCGGTTACACTGGATCAGCCGGAAACAATTTCGGTTCATCCCCGCGGGTGCGGGGAACGCTTCAAATGCGACTGGTTGAAAGGGGAAATGGGCGGTTCATCCCCGCGGGTGCGGGGAACGCGCCAGCTCTGCACCGCCGCCGCGCGTGTGACTCGGTTCATCCCCGCGGGTGCGGGGAACGCTATCCGGTGGTGCGCTTGGCAAAGGACGCCAGCGGTTCATCCCCGCGGGTGCGGGGAACGCCTGAGCAAATCGAGCTAGCGGTTATGGCTATGCGGTTCATCCCCGCGGGTGCGGGGAACGCTCGGAGGTGCCACCGGACAGAACACAGGCGGGCGGTTCATCCCCGCGGGTGCGGGGAACGCTTTACCCTCGCGAATCTCCCCGGTTTCCCTGTCGGTTCATCCCCGCGGGTGCGGGGAACGCTATTAATGCCCAATTTTGCCGCCTGCCTTGCTCCGGTTCATCCCCGCGGGTGCGGGGAACGCAACGGCCACCCATGCCAACGTAGGACGGCTGGGCGGTTCATCCCCGCGGGTGCGGGGAACGCAAAGCCCCACGGTTGTGAGGAACGTGATTTGCCGGTTCATCCCCGCGGGTGCGGGAAACGCGAACAAGACGGGTTCAGGCCGCAGGGTGTAGGCGGTTCATCCCCGCGGGTGCGGGGAACGCTTTAGCGACCAGGCGAGCACCAAAACGGCGAACGGTTCATCCCCGCGGGTGCGGGGAACGCGTTAAAGTAAGAGCCCCATTCAATTTCGAGGTCGGTTCATCCCCGCGGGTGCGGGGAACGCTGGACGTAGAGCGGCCTCCCCTCCTTAAGCACCGGTTCATCCCCGCGGGTGCGGGGAACGCGCTGGCACGAATGGGCCTCACCCGGCGATATCCGGTTCATCCCCGCGGGTGCGGGGAACGCTTAACCCTCGCCCCGTAGACTCTGTGCAACTTCGGTTCATCCCCGCGGGTGCGGGGAACGCGCCAGAATCCTGCCGTGGAAGCGCTCCCATTTCGGTTCATCCCCGCGGGTGCGGGGAACGCGGCCGCAGTCTCACGCTGGACAGGAACGGGGCTGGTTCATCCCCGCGGGTGCGGGGAACGCCGCGTTTTCTTATCATTGATAGTGTTGTTTGTCGGTTCATCCCCGCGGGTGCGGGGAACGCAAGTTCGTCCGAGATTTCGGCGCGAGTAAAGCCGGTTCATCCCCGCGGGTGCGGGGAACGCCTTTGCGCTTTCGTAGTCGCTGCCGGTTTTTGCGGTTCATCCCCGCGGGTGCGGGGAACGCCTCATGGGCGCAGAGATCGCGTTATTTTATGGCGGTTCATCCCCGCGGGTGCGGGGAACGCTTGAATAAGGCGCTTGCCTTTAACATCTTCGCCGGTTCATCCCCGCGGGTGCGGGGAACGCTTAAGCGACGAAACAGCGGTGAAAATGGCCGACGGTTCATCCCCGCGGGTGCGGGGAACGCGGCGCAAAGGCTCTTACCCTCCCCCCTAACGCCGGTTCATCCCCGCGGGTGCGGGGAACGCCAAGGTGATGTAGTCAATGGCTGAATTTATTACGGTTCATCCCCGCGGGTGCGGGGAACGCTAATGATATTAGGCCGCTTTGGCAGCATTGGTCGGTTCATCCCCGCGGGTGCGGGGAACGCCAACCGGGCCGTGCAGCCATCAACCCCTGCCCCGGTTCATCCCCGCGGGTGCGGGGAACGCGAGCGTGATCGGTTTGATCAGGTCCGGCAGGGCGGTTCATCCCCGCGGGTGCGGGGAACGCGTCTAACGAAAACCCTAAGTTTTTACTGATGTACGGTTCATCCCCGCGGGTGCGGGGAACGCGGCCGCTTTATAGGTTGCACTGTAAATCGCGTCGGTTCATCCCCGCGGGTGCGGGGAACGCAGGAGTTGCCACAAACGGCGCGTGATGTTTTCCTGGTTCATCCCCGCGGGTGCGGGGAACGCCGCGTCAAGTTTGTCGATAAGACCGGCAACGGCGGTTCATCCCCGCGGGTGCGGGGAACGCTCGATAGAGTTCGTTCTAAGGCCCGAACCCGTCGGTTCATCCCCGCGGGTGCGGGGAACGCGGTTAAAGAGGTTTAACAGATGGGGCGGCATCCGGTTCATCCCCGCGGGTGCGGGGAACGCGCCGCGCAGATAAAATTCGGCGGCGTTTTTGGCGGTTCATCCCCGCGGGTGCGGGGAACGCGGCGGCATCGGCCGGCACAACGGAGTCGTAAAGGGTTCATCCCCGCGGGTGCGGGGAACGCGGCAATTTGGGCCTCCACGTCGCTGGTCATGTCGGTTCATCCCCGCGGGTGCGGGGAACGCCGCTCGATAGTATCGTCGTCATGAGAATCGAGCGGTTCATCCCCGCGGGTGCGGGGAACGCTTTGGCGTACAAAATAAAATCGTCAACAAATACGGTTCATCCCCGCGGGTGCGGGGAACGCACCTTCTCGCATTGCTCAAGGATCGCCATTGCCGGTTCATCCCCGCGGGTGCGGGGAACGCCGCTCGATAGTATCGTCGTCATGAGAATCGAGCGGTTCATCCCCGCGGGTGCGGGGAACGCTTTGGCGTACAAAATAAAATCGTCAACAAATACGGTTCATCCCCGCGGGTGCGGGGAACGCACCTTCTCGCATTGCTCAAGGATCGCCATTGCCGGTTCATCCCCGCGGGTGCGGGGAACGCTAAACCCGGGTCGAAAAAATGCGGTTGATTCTCGGTTCATCCCCGCGGGTGCGGGGAACGCGCTTTTGCACATCTTTAGCGCCCTGTTTCAGTGCGGTTCATCCCCGCGGGTGCGGGGAACGCGTTACTAAATGGCAGGAAAGCTTATTAGGCTGCGGTTCATCCCCGCGGGTGCGGGGAACGCGGTGTTGATCTTGGGATACGCCGAAGACGGTACGGTTCATCCCCGCGGGTGCGGGGAACGCTCCATCTGTTTGATCGCAGCCCTAACCGCGTTCGGTTCATCCCCGCGGGTGCGGGGAACGCTTAAACACTATCCGGCAGGAGTCCAGCGGCGCCGGTTCATCCCCGCGGGTGCGGGGAACGCCGCGGCTCTGCAAAAAACTAATCGCGATCGGTCGGTTCATCCCCGCGGGTGCGGGGAACGCGATGGACACTACCTCAAATTGGTCGGCAATTTCGGTTCATCCCCGCGGGTGCGGGGAACGCGAGGCTGTTGTTGATTCGCTGCTGCAGGCTGGCGGTTCATCCCCGCGGGTGCGGGGAACGCGAAAATTCGGCGAGATTAAAGGTGACGGGCCGCGGTTCATCCCCGCGGGTGCGGGGAACGCATCTCTAGCGATTTTTTTGGCATCCTCGACGGCGGTTCATCCCCGCGGGTGCGGGGAACGCCGCCGGCGATCAGATAAATTTGCAGCATTAGTCGGTTCATCCCCGCGGGTGCGGGGAACGCACTGGTCTGGATTAGATTCGGATTGCGTCATGCGGTTCATCCCCGCGGGTGCGGGGAACGCCACGTCGTCGACTATCCCAACATGAACCAACGCGGTTCATCCCCGCGGGTGCGGGGAACGCCATGCCGAAGAACTGCAGCGGCACCGTGCCCTCGGTTCATCCCCGCGGGTGCGGGGAACGCGACGATTTGGGTAATGGCCTTGCCGGTGATGTCGGTTCATCCCCGCGGGTGCGGGGAACGCGTTGCGATTTTTAGTGTTGATGCGGCTCTGATCGGTTCATCCCCGCGGGTGCGGGGAACGCATCAGCACTGGTTGAAGAACTGACCGAGCCGCCGGTTCATCCCCGCGGGTGCGGGGAACGCAACAACTGGGCAAAAACGGACGGCCTAAATTACGGTTCATCCCCGCGGGTGCGGGGAACGCTTTTTACCCCCTACCCCCTTCGCCAATGATGCCGGTTCATCCCCGCGGGTGCGGGGAACGCATAACGAAGGCGCTCCGGTAATGGCCGAGCGCCGGTTCATCCCCGCGGGTGCGGGGAACGCCGATGCCTATCTCAAGGCCGTGGCAATGCTGCCGGTTCATCCCCGCGGGTGCGGGGAACGCCGCAGCCGGGCGGGCCTTTTTTCATCCCGGTACGGTTCATCCCCGCGGGTGCGGGGAACGCCTGGTCTTTGCCATCGGTTAGGAGTTTTACAGCGGTTCATCCCCGCGGGTGCGGGGAACGCATTTGCTTGCCCTTTTCGTAGACGCGCAGAAGCGGTTCATCCCCGCGGGTGCGGGGAACGCAACGCCCTCAAATTTCAAACCCATTTTTTTACCGGTTCATCCCCGCGGGTGCGGGGAACGCCGGCGCCACCAGCGCGGACAGAGCAACCTCAGCGGTTCATCCCCGCGGGTGCGGGGAACGCGGAATTTTGCAGCTTATACCGATACCCGGAGGCGGTTCATCCCCGCGGGTGCGGGGAACGCGTGTGTCTTTGGTATTACCGATAGTGCCGCGCCGGTTCATCCCCGCGGGTGCGGGGAACGCCAGATTGATTGCCAGGCGCAAGCTGTTGCGCTCCGGTTCATCCCCGCGGGTGCGGGGAACGCATTTGGTTTCGTTTTCTTATCATTGCTAACGTACGGTTCATCCCCGCGGGTGCGGGGAACGCAAAGGAGCAGGGCGCATGACTTACGAATCAGACGGTTCATCCCCGCGGGTGCGGGGAACGCGTTACATGGCTAACGGCGAGTGCTACGCCGACCGGTTCATCCCCGCGGGTGCGGGGAACGCCGCCATCGGATAAGCCATTTGGCAATCTGAATCGGTTCATCCCCGCGGGTGCGGGGAACGCTTTGTTTGACTTCTGATTTAACGAATTTTTCCCGGTTCATCCCCGCGGGTGCGGGGAACGCCTTCATCGGAATATTAGTAACCACAACGCGGCCGGTTCATCCCCGCGGGTGCGGGGAACGCCTTCGTCGCTCATCGCGTCGCGTTTCCTGATGCGGTTCATCCCCGCGGGTGCGGGGAACGCTTGTGAAAAAAATATCTTGACAACATTAGGCGCGGTTCATCCCCGCGGGTGCGGGGAACGCACACTACGAGGGGCCGCGCATTATCCCGCAGCCGGTTCATCCCCGCGGGTGCGGGGAACGCTGCCGACCGGAAACGCTTTGCGGCCGCGCTGCTGGTTCATCCCCGCGGGTGCGGGGAACGCGTTACACGTAACGGCCTGACATTGACCGGTAACGGTTCATCCCCGCGGGTGCGGGGAACGCAAAAACCCGGCGAACGGCCAGACGTATTGTGCCGGTTCATCCCCGCGGGTGCGGGGAACGCAACTGCGTCTACCGGGTCTTGTCCGGCGTTTTCCGGTTCATCCCCGCGGGTGCGGGGAACGCCCCCGTGCCTATGTGACTCCGAACGCAAACGGCGGTTCATCCCCGCGGGTGCGGGGAACGCCGATACAACAAATTCGCGCAAGCGCCCCTCCCCGGTTCATCCCCGCGGGTGCGGGGAACGCTTTTCGTGATAGCCCTTGGCTATTTGCTTGCCCGGTTCATCCCCGCGGGTGCGGGGAACGCCAGCGCGGTAACAATGTCGTCGTTGGTAAGGGCGGTTCATCCCCGCGGGTGCGGGGAACGCAACCGTTAACGATAAAAACGGTGAGCCGGTTACGGTTCATCCCCGCGGGTGCGGGGAACGCGCTAGGCAATGTTCTCTTGGCGCTTTTCAATGCGGTTCATCCCCGCGGGTGCGGGGAACGCTG
Source organism: Methylomonas sp. Uni0011 (assembly GCF_056850255.1). Classification (NCBI taxonomy): domain Bacteria; kingdom Pseudomonadati; phylum Pseudomonadota; class Gammaproteobacteria; order Methylococcales; family Methylococcaceae; genus Methylomonas; species Methylomonas sp. Uni0011. Next base: position 23,750 of record NZ_JBVVNO010000012.1, on the reverse strand, counting down.
TTGGCGTTAAGCCCGCTGCCTAATGTCTGCCGGTTCATCCCCGCGGGTGCGGGGAACGCGCAATGCACCACGGCCACGCCGATTGAATCGGCGGTTCATCCCCGCGGGTGCGGGGAACGCGTTTAAATGCCTGATCTGGTTTACTGGGCGATCGGTTCATCCCCGCGGGTGCGGGGAACGCCCATGCGACTGCGGTCAAGAGTCGGTGCCAGCCGGTTCATCCCCGCGGGTGCGGGGAACGCCCGAAAAACGCCTCGCCCTGCGGGAATAATCTCGGTTCATCCCCGCGGGTGCGGGGAACGCTAATGCGCTGCCCTTCAATGGTCAATTGCCAGCGGTTCATCCCCGCGGGTGCGGGGAACGCCGAATGTCGAAATTGGCCTCATGTCGCTAGGTCGGTTCATCCCCGCGGGTGCGGGGAACGCTCGGTTTGGTCTTTCATAAAGCCCCCTCTTGTCGGTTCATCCCCGCGGGTGCGGGGAACGCGCGAAGCCGCTGGAGATATGGATTCTCGGGGTCGGTTCATCCCCGCGGGTGCGGGGAACGCAATATTTTTTGCAACGGAGTCATTTAGAGCGGCGGTTCATCCCCGCGGGTGCGGGGAACGCTTTCCGGCGGGTGGTTTGGATAGCCGCCAGGACGGTTCATCCCCGCGGGTGCGGGGAACGCTTGGTTTTGTTCTCTCAGAAGTGTTACAGACACGGTTCATCCCCGCGGGTGCGGGGAACGCCAGCTTGCAGGCGTCGATCCTCTCCTGAATCGCGGTTCATCCCCGCGGGTGCGGGGAACGCACTAATCCTAACTTATTGTTAGTTAAACGGAAATAACCCGTCTAATTTTCTACCGATTTTTTCGGCCTTTTCCAAGTTGTTAAAAAGCTGGCTAAAGCCTTGACAGCATCCTCTGCAGTAATAGGAATTTAGCGCACATTCACCCTCAACCCGGCCCCCTCCCTGAGGGCGAATGTCGTTAAGTTCAGGATGGTAGGTGGGGGCCACGCCCGCGATCAAACGCCTTCGGTCGCTGGCATGGCCTGCTCCTACAGGATTTGAAACAGCCGGTCGCTTCCTTAACTTAACGACATTGCCCTGAGGGCTAGGGAGACAAATCGGCATCGTCTGGTGGATAAAACGACACCAGTTTCAGGCCATCCAGTTCCACCGGCAGGCGGCGGTTTTTGCCGAGCGTTAAAAAATCAAAACCCGATTCGGTGTTGGTACTCCACACCATGACCGCGTTGCCCTCCTCTACGCCTTTTTCGATTTGCGCCCAAATCATCTCCCGCACTTTGGCCGACAAGTCGCCGACATAAACCCCGGCGCGGATTTCGATCAACCACACCGCCAAGCGGCCGCGCAGCCTGGGCGGAACGTTTTCAACTACGATGACCAACATCGCCGATGCTCTCCGGGTTGGGGATGGCCGGGGCGATGTTTTCCTCGGCCGGTTTGGGCAGTTCCAATTCGCCGGCCGCCAGTACCTCTTCGATGGTGGGGATGATTTTGCGCAGGATTTTGGATTGGCGGAACACGTCGCGGCACATCAGTCGCACTTCGCGCTCCGGGTTGGGATAGTTCTTGGCGGCGATTTTGAAGGCATGGGGGACAATGTCGTCGAATTTGAACAGGTCGGCGATATCGTAGACAAACGACAGCGGCTTGCCGGTGTGGATAAAGCCGATGGCTGGCGCGTAACCGGCGGCCAGCACCGCCGCTTCGCAGATGCCGTACAGGCAGGCGGTGGCGGCGCTAAGACAACGGTTGGCGGTGTCGCTGTTGTCCCATTGGGTGTAGTCGTAATTGCGTCCGCTCCATTCCACCCCGGCCTGTTTGGCCAGCAATTGGTACAACTTCCTGACTCTGGCGCCTTCGATGCCGCGCAGTTGTTCGACGCTGCGGCGCTCGGGCGGTTTTTCGCCGAAACGGATTTCGTACATCTTGCGCACCACTTTCAAGCGGGCAACGTCGTCCAGCGCCAATTTGGCCTGATACAGCAAGCGATCGGAACGCGCTCCGCCCGGCTGACCGGCGGCGTAAAGCCTGACGCCGGCTTCGCCGACCCAGACCAGCAAGGTCCCTACTCTGGCCGCCAGCGCGGCGGCGTGATGGGAGACGCGGGTGCCGGGTTCCAGCATGATGCAGGCGATGGAACCGACCGGGATGTGGGTGCGGATGCCGGTTTCGTCGATGACGACGAAGGCGCCGTCTTTGACGTCGATCTGGCCTTTTTCGATGAAGACCATGGACACGCGTTCTTTCATGGCGATGGGTTTGAGGGGTGGGAGCATGCCGCAATTTTTAGTTTAAGTCAGGCAGTTGCAACAAGCGCTCGCTACGCCAGACCCTGATGACATGGATAATCTGATTGTCCAACCAATAGACAACACGAAAAGGTGGATGAATCAACTCGCGAATATGGGGTTCGGAAAATTCAGGAACTGTGCGGCCAATCTCAGGATACTCCGTCAGGATTTCGAGATGGGAAATGATCTCGGTGACAAACTTATCGCCGATGTGTCCGACGCCTTGCTCCAAATAATAGGTTTTAATATCCGCGAGGTCATTGAAAGCCGAATCAGCAATCAGTAGCTTCATTTAGCCGATACCCAGCTTGGCTTTGACCTCCGCCAGCTCCATGACGCGACCGTTTTTGACATCCATCAAGCCTTGAGCAACCGCTTTCATGAAGGCGAGTTCTTCCTGATTCTTTTCATAGTCATCCAGATCCTGAACCACTGCTACGCCCCGGCCTCTGCTAGTCAACAACACGGGCCGGTGCGTTTCTTTTACCTGATTAACGACTTTGCCCGGATTGACTTTCAGATCGCTAAGGGGAATGACATCTTCGGAAAATTTGATGTTCATGGTGTTTAATCGGAGTGGTTTTTATGAACTGATTTTAGCACCTGTTAACAGGTGCTGTTATATTCTGTATATTGCCAAAAATCCATCGCCAATGGACTTAGATTGTCCCAAGTCTTGTATATCTCTGCGGCCATCCAATAGCGCGTGAACAACCATTTTGTTCTTATTGATCATCAATAAACCGGATTCGGCAGGTTTTCGGTCAGCAGTACCGGTATTTCATGCCAGGCCGCGCCGTTGCCGCAAACGGGCAAAAGCCTCTTTGCTGGAAACCGTTTTACCTTCCGCCAAACGCTGCTGGTTTTGTGCCAGCATTTTCAGCAATGCCAGGGTTTCCTGGGTCTGCTCGTAATCGGCAACCGACTGAACCACCATCGCCGCCTCCCCATTTTTAGTGATGACCAGCGGCTGGTGGTCGGTTTTTAACTTTTCGATCACCTCGGTCGCGTTGGCTTTTAAGTAGCTGATGGGTTTTATGTTTTCCGATAGTTTCATGTAGCCTTAGTCGCAATAGAATAAATTCAGACTGAATTAATAGGCAACCCAATAAGTCAGACCAACAAGGCTTATTCGCCAGCCTTTGCCACTTACTCGCAAGGCTTCTAGGGTTAAACCCAAGCCAAAAAAGGCTGGCCCGCAAGGTTCTCCGGCTTGCGCGCGAACTAAAAAGGCTTGCGCACATGGACTTTAGGTTTAAACACAAGCCAAAAATGCAGACTCGCAAGCTTCGGCGGTTTGCGTGTAATGCAAACCGCCTTAGCCGCAAGGCTTTTAGGTTTGAACGCAAACCCCAAAGGCTAGCTCGCCAGAATATAAGCCTTGCGCGCGAGGCAAAAAGGCTTGCACGCCAAGTTATCCGACTCAAACGACATCCCCAGAGGCTTGCCGCCAAGGCAACAATTCAAGAGAGTCCGGCAAGCCTCGTGAACGTGATTGCACAATGCTCGAGATTCCCTTTGCCGCTATTGCACATAACTCCGGCGCACCATCAGCAAACCGCAACCGAATGCCTTAGCCCGGCCCAGGCCGGTGAATAGGGTGTGACGGAATTTGTCGGCGTCGGTGATTTGCAATTCGCCCGTGAAATCGACGGAGCTGAAGCCGGATTTTTCGCCTTGTCTAATCTGACCCCACACGCTAATCGCTTCCTGCAAATTGGTGTGTAACGCCTCCAACGTTTCCCCTTGCATCAAACGACCTGGAATTTCCGGCACTTCGGCCCAATAACCGGTTTCTTCGGCGGGAGGGGTTATAGATTCGAATAGCATGGCTGTTTCACACTTTGGCGACAGATAGAAGGCCACAGCCAAAGGCTTTGGCCGGGCCTATACCTTGAAAAACTTGGGCTTCAAATTCGGCTGTATCGGTGATCGTCATAATCCCGTCGAACAGCACCGTTTGTATTTTGCCGCTACGGCCTTCCTTCGCTTTACGAAAATACGTGACCGGTTCCGGTTGGACGATCACGGTTTCCAACTGCGCGAAATCCTGTAATTTGCGTTCCAACCAAGCTTGTTGTTGCTCTTCGTGCAATAGCGGCACCCGGACAGTTTTGGTAAAGGTCTTGCCCTTTTTCTCGACCGTACCTTTGCTGCTGTCCTTGATGGTTTTAATCGGGTTGGCTCGCAAGCGAAAGCGCAGGCGTTGGCCGTTGGGAATATTCAATGCGAATTCGCGCTGCGCAAACAACATCGGACTTTGCTCGTTGCCCTCAGGCTTGATTGCCGATTGCAGCAACACTTGAGCGCCAACACCGGATTGAAATTGCTCGACACGAAATAAAAAGTCCCGTTCGGCGTCTTCATATCCGGGAAACAATTTCCACAGCGCTTGATGGAATTGATATGGATTTTTGGCTTGCTGCCAGGGAATATGCGCCTTACTCAGAAACATTTTCGCCTCCTTGACCATTAGACATGTACAGCGTACGGCTGGCGAACTGCCGGGGTTGGTGAATAATCGGCACGTCGCGCTTTTTGATGGGGATTGCCTTATCGCTGAACTCTTCGCTGTAAACCGTACCGCCGGTTTCGCCGCTTGAAGACAATGCAGCCATTGCCGAATCGGCAGACACACGAACATCGAATAACGGCCGCGCCAATGGACAACTGCGTCTGCCAAGCACCGGCGTGAATAACGGCTTTTTCAATGCCTGTTCGATTTTTCCCAAGCTAATTGATGCGTCGCCATTGTTCCAAACCACCACGGTATAAAAGGCGTCTTGCCAGTATTCTCGCCAAGTTTGAATGGTGTCGTGGCTTTTCAAGCCCCGGTAATCCTCGCGGGCGTTTTTGACCGTGTGATAGTCCGTCATTTTTTGGCCTTGCTGATCGACGCGAACGGCAAATGAAACGCTGGAAGCAAGCGCCTGCAAGCCTTCGCGGTCTATTCGGTCTATCCCCAGACACGCGCCGATTAAACCCAGCAACGCGCTGCGTCCCGGAAACAGTTCCGAAGGCCGCAAGCCCTCGAAACTTTCCCGTCCCCAAGCCTGCAGCGGCCCTTGTAGTTTTAGAATCAAATAATCGCGCATGGCGTTCATCCTTGGCCGTTGCTTTTGACCCAGTTTTCCAATTGCGGCAAAGACGGTTTTGCGATGACATCGTTCGGCAAACTCACGTCATCCAGCGCAAACTCGGCGCAACGTTCTTGCAAACCGTAGCCGCGATGGATTTTATCCCAATAGCCGTTCAAAGCCGTGATCGACGGTTCGCGGAAACCGCCGGTTCTGAAATCAGCCTGAACCGGTTTTTCGAAGGCGTTCGCCAACGAAACCGGCTGATTCGAGAAACTGACCAAAGCCAAGTCGGCCAAGTTATGCGCGGCAAAACTTTGCTGCTTGGCGCTCGGCACTTCGGTTGCCAGCATGTGCAAGACATGGGCGGCAATTTCCAGCGCTTTGGCGCGGCCTTCGGCGGTTTCCTCGGCTTTGATGTCGGACAGCGAGCCCAGATTGACCTGTAACTGTTTCAGGTTAAGGCTGGCGTAGCGATAAAACACGCCGGAAGAAAATTCCTGAGTATCCAAATGGCCGGAACCCAATTCTTGCAGATCATCGACGGCGGTGAACCAATCGATGTCGGCATCGACGGCGTGGGTGGTGATGGCGTGGGCAATGGCCAAGGCGCCGTCGATTTTGCCGACTTCGCTCATCAAGCCGGAAGTTGCCATGCGGCCAGATAACGCAATATCCAAGCCTTTGGACAACGCTTGCTTAAAGGCTTGGCTGTCTTTTTCGATTTGTTTTTGCAATTTCTTGGCATCGACGCCTTCGGCTGTCAATGCTTTGATTTGCTCGCAAAAATACGCGACTTCCTCCAATACCCAAGGCGCAACAGCATCATCCTTGGCATCAGCGGCACTGGCGTCTTTTCCGGAAATGTAATCGATCGCTTGTTTGATCAAGGCTTCATCGTAACGATCAGATAACGCGGCGACGGCTTGGATTTGATAGTCGGCCAAATGTTTGGTGCGAGTGCTAGGTTCGCCCAAATGTTCCCGGTAGTAATCGCTATGTCGCATCGTCCGTTTCAAGCTTTGACTGGAAACCCTCACCCGACGCTTGCCGCCGAATATCGCCGACTTTTGCATGTTCATATCATCGCGGTTCAGGCAAGACGGGCTGTGCGAAATTAAAACGTGGAAGTTGATAAAGTTTTCGTTCATGGCTTCGATTCCTTTGAATTAAGCGGATTCTTTCGTTTTGGTGTTTTGGTAGAAGAAAAAATCTTCCAGCAATTGGCGTTTGGCGCGGTCGTTCCAGTAATACAGCATTTTGGCCGCGGATAACCAATCCAGCTTGGGTTGGATTTGTTTAAGCAAGCGCCGTAGTTGAATCAAATCGTTCGGTTCCTCGGAGCGAATCACCATAAACAAGCGTTTTTCATTGATGTCGGCCCTTGCCAATGCTTTTCCCAAGGAATCGCCGCCATCCTGATGGGTAATCAGCGGCAGGCAATACACCAGTCGCTGCATACCTTTGCCGGCATTTGTGTCATGTAATAATCGGTAAAAAGCCGGTATTTCTAATAAGCCGTCAGGCTGAGCTACCCGTTTCAATTCGGCCTGCGGCCCAGGTTTCAATTTTTGATAGCGCTCGTAGAGGCCAAGAAAATCAGGCCCTTGGTTGTGTCCTTCACTCATGCTTCAACTCCTTGGGGTTCCAGTCCATTAAGCGATTTATGTAGCGAGCGTCTAGCCAATGCCAACGCTTTCAACATTTTGGGTTCTTGCCGGTAAGGATCGGTGGCTTGCTCAAATAATTTGAGCGCAATCGTTTTAAGCTTCTGATTCAACGCTTGTAAGGTCGAATCGGGTTCAGCAAATTTTACGTCTGCGAAAATTTGATGCAGAAGGTGTTCAGTTTGCTGGTAATAATTGGCTTCTACCGGGTCGCACAGATTAACCCCGGAGCCGTGAACTTTATCTTTCAAGCCAACCGCAAACAGATAGAGCGCTTTGCGCAACGCGGTTTTATAAGCCAAACCGCCTTCGATGATTTTATGAATCACCAAGCCATGCTCCGCCCAACCTTGCGCCAAACTAAACAGTTCGTGACGGCGCTCCAACACGGTCGCTTGGTTGTTGCGGTAACCGCCGACGATCAACTGAATTTTGTCGGCTGCCATGAAAGTTCTGGCCTGTTGCAATACCGGCGCGGCTTGTTGACCATCTTTATCGCTCAGTTGGTCGACCACCAATTTACTCAAATGCGTCCAGGTCGGCGCGGTAGTCGTGAACGACGGAAACTTCTCTTCTTTTTCGCCTTTTTTTATGGTGAAGGACCGCGAAGACAATGGATGTGGCCAGACGCCTTCTATCGTGTAATTGAATTTGGCTTTGTTGAATCCACGATAAACCGGCTCTTGGCAGCCGCAACAGCTACATGTCGCCGTATCCTCGACAGGCAACAATTCGAAATGAGCGGGTTGCCAGAGCAAACCGCGAATTAAACCGATCGATGAAGTCGAAATCTTCTGTTCTGCCATGACGGTGTCGATGTAATTCGGGCGTTGAACTTTGGTCTCTTGATACCAGGGCATGACCGATTCGGCAGTTTCTTCAGTCAAGATGTTGAGCCAAAGCGTCTGCCTTAGGTTGCTGCCTTTGATCAGCACGGTAATCGGCGTACTGCCACGCAAACTGCCCTTAAAGCCGCCTCCCATACTCGGTGCATTATTGGCGACGTTGAACAATGCAATCGCCGCGCAGCCTGCGCATAACGCTTGACCCAAGTCCGGTGGATTGACAAAAGCTTTGTTGGTGCCGTCGGCAACCCCGGCCAACAATTTATCCATGCCGGTCGGCTCTTTGGCATTGACACCGCGAATTTGCATGAACGGGGTTTCCGGATGATCCAAATCGAACCAATCCATTTTGTCCTTGCAAACTTCGACATAGACTTCCGGCGTCAATGGCTGCTGAACGAATCGCCCTAAATCCTTTTTATCTTTGGGCGAAAACAAGGTTTGCGTGATCGCGCAAAGCAGTTGCAAGCATGCCAGTTCCATATCGTCGCGCGGTAAACACAGTTCGCCGTCGGCTTCGCCGCACAGCAATTGCTGCAAGCCAATTTTTTGATAACGGCCATGGTATTGGATGGGTATCCAGGCGTCGGTCAATACATTCATGCGCTCTCCTCGGTGATTTCGGTGATTTCGATACGGATTAAGCCGGTATCGGCATGGTAGCGATAGGTGTCGTTGGCATGACAAGCGATAAAACTGCCATCGTGTTGTTGCTGCATTTGCAAACGGATCAAGCCATCCAGGTCGGCTTTGGGCAAGCGATCGCGATTGGCCCAGCTATGTGGAACGGCTACCGTGTTTAGGTTCAGGGCCTCCGCTTTGTTGCTGTCGTCAAGTTCGGTCAAACTATCGCCGTTCAAAAGTCGCTCGCGACCTTCAGCATCGAGATAGGTCGGTAAAACGTTTAAACTCATCTCGCCATCACGAGTTAGCGCCGCAACAGTGGAATCGTTGTCCGATAATTCCTGCATCGAGCTTCTGATCAACTGAATTGCCGACATATGGGCAGCATGACAAAGGTTTTTATGGGTTTCGTAGCTTTTTGTCACGGCGTCCGGCTCATCGCTCCAGGCTTCTTCACCATAAACTGATTCAATCCAACTTCTATAAACATTTGGAAATGTCAGCCTAGAACCACTCTCTCGTTCGGCTCGTTCCAACAATTGCTGCGTCCGCCATAACGCCCGGCTGTTGCCGTAAATCACCGCATGCAAGTCGTAATTGATGTCTTCCGGCAGCAAGACACTGCAAACGGGCTCGGTAAATCCAGCCGGCCGGCTACTTTGGTTTTTGGCGTGACGATGCAAGCGCCCAATGCGTTGAAACAGCAAATCGACCGGACAAATCTGAGTAATCAGCCAATCGAAATCCAAATCCAGAGACTGCTCGACGACTTGGGTCGCGATTAGCAAACGTCCTTGTTTAGAGCGTTCGGCAGATTCCGGGCCGAACCATTCGAGTGCGGTTTGCTCTTTTTTCTGGCGGTCGGCAAAGATGAAACGGGAATGGAACAACAGGAGTTGCGCTTCAGTGAGCGTCGGCGATTGTTGGATGCGCCGCCTTAATGCTTGGTAAATCTGCTGGGCCACGGCAACCAAATTGCACACCAGGCAGACTTGCGCGCCCTGCTCCACGGCATCCAGCATGCGTTGCAATAGCTTTTCGTCCGGCAACAATTCCGCCGTTCTCAATAATTCAATGCCAACTGTTGTTGGTTTGGGTTGCTGTTCGGGCAGACTGGTCAGGTCGAAAAATTCTGTTCGCTCGGTATGGCAATGGCTGATCAGCGGATAATACTGGTTGTCGTTCGGCATGGCGCAATTCCACGCAGCCGCCAACTGGCGTTTTTGTTCGAACGGCAATGTTGCCGACAGCAAAATCGCGCTGCCGCCAGCCAGGCGCTGTTGTTCCAGCACCGCTTCCAACAGACCGTACATATAACTGTCATAGGCGTGAACTTCATCGACGATCAACACGCTGCGGCCAACACCAAATCCGCGCACGAACTTGTGCTTGACCGGCAACACCGAAACCAACACCTGATCGACGGTACAAACGCCGATTTGGCCGAGAAATACCCGTTTGCGGCTTTGCGCCAACCAGTTGCCGCATTGCACCCAGGCTTCTTCTTCGCCTTGCGCGGTTTGCGGCAGGCAAGCTTGTTTTAAATCGATGAAATCCTGTTGGTATCTGGCGCGGCCATGCGCCAACACCAAGTTGGTTTGCTCGGCAAACAATATCGGCGCGGCTTTTTCAAGGCGGCTTAACATCGCGTTGGCAGTAGCTTGTGTTGGCAACGCAAACACGATGCTGTCGGCCAAACCGGCTGCCAATAGTTGCCAAGCGTAAGCCAGCGCGGCTTCGGTTTTACCGGAACCGGTGGAAGCTTCGATAATGGTCAAACCGGACACTTGCGGGAGTTTGTCGACCAGACATTGCACCTGACGTGGCTTGCTATCCAGATCGAGCAATGAATTCATACCTTGATAAGGTTTAACTTGACCGATCACGCCGACATCAGCCAAGGTTTTTTCGGCAATGGTTAGACGCTTGGCGTACCAGGCTTTTAGCGCATCGATGCCGTCGCAAGGTTGGTCATCGTATGCGAAGCATTCCGAAGAACCCAGCCAATCGCACACCGAACAAAAGCCGGCCAGCATGGTTGCAGGCGACTGGTTATTTTTGCTGGTTTTCAAGTCGGGAGGATTGACGCTCAGCGTTAAACCGGCAGGCGTCAAAAATAGCTGCTCCAAGACTTGCAGCCATTCCAATCGGTTTTGCCTTATGGCTACCTTCAACTCTTTAGACACACATAAATCATATTCAAGAGAGTTCTTGACATGCTCTTCCGGCACAATGCCGTGATGCCCAACGACAGGCGCCAACCAGCTACACCAAGCACTCCAAATTTCGTTGTCACCAAAATCAAAGTCACCATCGCCAGCGGAAAAATGCTCTTCCAAATCGCTGTAGAACCAATACAAACCGGCTGGACCGTGATTGTAGATCTTGATCTCCAAACCATTTAGCTGAGCCGGCATTGCGGACAACTGAGGATTGGCTACTTTCCATGCTTCGCCTGCTTTACGCTGAAAACGCAAATCGAACTTGCCGTAATCGTGCAATGCAATGAAGAACAGTAACCAAGCGCGAGTCTGCTGTTCATTCAATCCGGTCATCGCCGCAAAACACCGATTAAGATTTTGGCTGGTCTTCAACCAAACATCGGCCACCGCCGCCACATCCAAACAATGGTAAGGCAGTAAGTGATACGCCGGATCGTCGCCGGCCTCGGGTTTGGCTTTGCCCCAATAGCGGAAGTACGCCGCTGGTTCTGTCATTTTTCGCCTCGTTGAAACGTTAGTCTTTCGCCCAGGATCAGCCGACAGGGTTTTCGAATTAACGCTGCGGGTTTGACCGGTTCGGAGTAGACTTTAACCTGAAACAAAGTTTACATGCAATAATTTTTAGCATATTTTATGAGCGACGCCGAATCCGTTATAACCTCGTTAAAGTGGGACGTCCGCCAACGCTTGACCTTTTTGGAGGCGACCGTGTTCTGGACCGGGGAGCTGGTGACCGGTTTTTTGACCAATACTTTTGCCATCAGCCGGGTACAGGCCACCAAGGACATTGGCCTGTATTCGTCGTTACGCCCCAGCAACTTGCGCTACGACCTATCTTTGAAGCGCTATCTGATTACCGAGCAATTCGTGCCGTTGTTGATTAGCGGCCAGCCGCAGGAATGTTTGCAGGTATTGCAGGCCAGCCGAGACTCGCCACCGCCGCTGCTGGCTCTGGTCGGCAATTTACCGGCGGTCGAGACGGTCAATCCGCCGGCGCGGCTGGTCGATATCGCCGTTTTGAAACCGGTATTGCAGGCCGCGCGTTTCGGTTCTTTGCTGGAGATCGGTTACCAATCCATGTCCACCCCGGAACCGGCCCGGCGCCTGGTTCAGCCGAAAACGCTGGTATTCGACGGTTTGCGCTGGCACATGCGGGCCTATAGTTTGAGCCACGGCGAATACCGCGATTTTGTGTTGGCGCGGATTCACTCCGCGGTGGCGGCCGGAAAACCGGATGCGCCGATTCCGCCGGATAGCCGCTGGGAACAACTGCTGACAGTGGAGATCGGCCCCCACCCCGGCTTGAGCGATTCGCAAAAGCGGGCGGTGGAACGCGATTACGGGATGGTTGACGGCCGGCATGCGGTTCAGGTCAGAGCGGCGTTATTGCCGTACTTTTTGTTGGCGGCGAGAATCGGCGCCGACGATTTACAGCGCGAGGCCATGGCGCAACAAATCGTCCTGTTGAACCGGGCCGAACTGGAGCCTTACACCGAATTCGGTTAATGCGTTAATGCTGGGGAACAGTTCGAATTCCGGGACGTTTTCGATGGCCCTATCCTAACCAAACCGTTGATGCCTTGCGGCCGCGGGTTTGACCGGCGGCGCGCAAGACTCGGGGTGCAGCCGTTACGCGGCGACTTTGCGCTTGGCGGTCAGACGCAACATGCCCAGAGCGCCGCTGCCGAACAACCACACCGCGGCCGGGACCGGCACCGGCGCCGCGTAATTGCCCAAGTCGGCCGCGGATACTTTATAGGCATGCAGGACGCCGGGCAGCAGTTGGTACTCGGCGCTCAGCGTCGCCGCGCTGCCGTTTGCGGTCCAGACGCAGGCCTCGGTCTGGCCCAACGGGCATTGAATCGAGCCGGCGTAAGGGTCGGCATCGCTGAAGCGGAAATAGACGTCGAACTGGGTGCCGCCGGCATTTTGGGTGACGCTGTAATCGTTGTCGGTGCCGGCCAGCAACAGGTAGCTGCCGTCGGCCAGTTTCGGCCCGATCGCCAGGCCTTCCCATTTTTCCGGAGACTTATTGCCCAGTTCGGCCAGGGTATTGGCGTCCAGGTCCAGGAATTGGCTGGATTTGGCGACCTTGGTGTAAACCGCGCCGACCGCATCCAGATCGATACCGGACACATCGGTGGCTCCGGCCAGATCGATTTTATAAACTTCCTTGTCGGCGGTCGCCAGATCGGCGCCGACGCCGATGCCGCGGTTGTTACGCTCCAACACCAAAAACTCGTGGTCGTTCAGGGCCACCAGCGCCGACACGCCCTGGCCTTGGCCGGAGCGTTTCATTTGGTAGGCGTATTGCGCCACGGCCTCGCCGGTCGCGGTATCGAATTTGACGATACGGTTAACGGAACCGCTGCTGGCGCCTTCGTCCAACATCGCACTTTGCAACATTGCAAACGCATATTTGCCGTCCGGGCTGACGGCCAAGCCTTCGAAGCCGCGATTGTTGCGTTTGCCGGCGTTGTTGCCGGTATCGGCGGCGTAATTGGCGACGCCGCTGGCGGCATTGCGCGGCATCAGATTGGCCGGTGTGGCGTAGGTTTTGACGACGGCGCCGCTATTGCGGTCGATTTCGTACAGCGACGGGCCGTACTCGTCGGACACCAGTAAATTGCCGTTTTTGGGATTGACCACAATGCCTTCCGGATCGAAAGCATTACCCAGTGCGTTGGTCGGATTGGGCGCCAAGCCGTTCAGGGCAGCACCGTTTTTGCTGAATTTCAAAGTCTGCGCAATCTGGAAGTTCGAAATCGCACCGGATACCGGATTGATGTCCAGCGTGAAGCGCTGCACCCGAGTTTCGTAATTCAAGCTGCCGCCGCCCGGACCGCGATCGGACAGGCCCCACCACTCGTTGCGGTGGGTGTCGTAATAAATGTCGGAAAAGAAGCCGACCCGGCCGTCGTTGACGCTGCTGCCGAACTGGTCGGCGGTAGCGCCGGAAATTGCCAAACCGTTGACGAAGGTCGGCGCGGCGGAAACGGTATCGGCCAGCAGTAAACCGGCCATCAGCAAACTGGGTGTAACACGCATAACGGATTCCTGAATGGTTGAAAATCTTGTGATCGGATTCTCAACTTTATCCGGCGTTTGTTACATCGGCGTGACGAGTTCCGCCCCCGGACTGCGCACACCGACACTTAGACTGTCAACGTTTAAACTGCCCGACCAATTGGTTCAATTGTCCGGCCAGTTTCACCAGTTCGCCAATCGCAGCGTTGGTTTGCTCGGCATCTCGCGAAGTACGTTCGGTTAGTTGGCCGATGTTGCCGACGCTCTGGCCGACATGCTGCGCCATCCGGCTTTGAATGTCGGCCGCTTCCGACATTTTCGAGTTCAGGTGGCGGATTTGGGTGACGCGCTCGGCGATGGTACTCAAACCCTGATCGGCGCTTTGTACCTGCTCGCGACGCTGCTCGGCACTGATTTTGGCCTTGCTCATCACGTTCACCGCATCTTTGGCCTCGTGCTGCAGTTGCTCGATGATTTTATGGATTTCCTCGGTAGCCTGATGCGAACGGGTGGCGAGGGTCCGCACTTCGTCGGCAACCACGGCAAAGCCCCTGCCCTGCTCGCCGGCGCGCGCCGCTTCGATCGCCGCATTCAAGGCCAACAAATTGGTCTGCTCGGCCAAACCTTTGATCACATCCAGCACCGCGCCGACGCCGTTGCTGCGTTGGTCCAGCCGTTTGATTACCTCGCTGGCCCGTTCGATTTCGTTGACCAAACCGTAGATGCCGTCGATCGCGTTTTTGGTGGTTGCCGCCCCCTGCGCTGCGTGCTGGTCGGCTTCGACTGAAGCTTGCGCCGCACCGTTGGCGCCGCTGCGGACTTCGCGCACCGAAGATTCCAACTCGTGGATCGCGCGCACCACCGATTCGGTCTCGCTCCGCTGCTGGCTGGCGGCCTGGGCGGTTTGACGGGCGACGTCGGCAATGCGATCGCTGGCCGTGGCCAATTGCTGGCTGACGGTCGAGACTTGTTCCAAGCTGTCGGCAAAATGCGCCAACATGGAATTGAACGATTCGCTGACCTGACCGATTTCGTCGCCCGATTCGACGACCAGGCGTTTACGCAAATCGGACTGGCCGGCAATGGCATTCACGGCGTTGCGCATCGCCACCAACGGATTGACCACGATCTTGCGCATCAACACGTTCACCACCAACAGGCCGGCGGCAAACATCACCAGCGAAATCGCCGACGCAGTGACCAGATGGCTGTTGATTTGCGCATCCAGATTGGCGAGCGAATACGACACCCGAACCGCACCCAACACGGTACCTTCCGGCACCGCATGGCAGTTCAGACAATTGGTGCCGCGAAAATCGGCGCTAGCCTTGATCGGTTCCAGCACCGTGATCAGCCGACCGGCGTCGTTATTGCCGTAATCGGTAATGGCTTCTCCGGCCAATGCGCGCTGGTCCAGGCTATCGTTCGGGCGTTGCTCGGCTTTGCCGGGTCCGTAAGCATCGGTGATGGCCTTGCCCCGCAACAGGCGGACTTCGGCGATGTCGGCATGGGCACGGGCCTTGTCGCGCAACAGGTCGCTCTGCGCCATGGCGCCGGTCAACATCAGAGTATTCAGGCCGTCGAAATAACTGTTAGCGGTGTCCTGCGCTTTACCGGTAGCCAGACTGGCCACCATGTCTTTCTGCCGGTCGGCCATAAACAAGGTACTGACGAACATCAGCAACAGAAACACGCTGGCGATACTGAATATAATTTTGGCTTGAATCGTAGAGTGATTAGTCATAAAACGGGCCGGCTACTGGGTTGGTGGGTGGGATTCGAATTGTTCTTTATCGCACGGCTATAACGACTTCAAGTTTGGTAGCAAATCGGCCCCTGAAAAGCATAACGCATGTATTCCAAAATGAGTGGCGTCGGCACACCAATTATAGGCGACCTGAGCCGCTTAGCCCTGAATGCGCCGCAGCCGGACCCGCATCGGGCTCGGGCCAAGCCGGCCGAATCCCGATGCCGGCCGGATAGCGTTGGCCGGATTAATAATTAGCATTCCGCCGCACGAGCCGCTATGCTGCCGACCGTCAAAGTTTTGGATTTCCAGGAGCGTTACCGTGGACGATTTTTGGGGGTTTATCGCCGTCTTACTGCTGGCACTGCCTATTGCCCTGTTTGTGCTACTGGGCATGCTGCTGTCGCGGCAGCGGCAGGCGCGGGAGGAATTGAGTGTCGCGCTGGACAGCATCGAACGACGTTTGCGCGAGCAGCAACACTTGCTGGAACGGCTGAGCGCGCATCAGCCGCAACCGGTGTTAGCAGCCGTGCAAGCGCCCGCTGCGGTAGCCGAAACCGCGTCCGAATCGGCCGAGACCATTGCGCCGCCGCTGATTGCAATGGCCGATATGCCGGAACCGATTCCCGCCGCCACACCCACAGTCCAACCTGAGCCAGCCGCGGCCGATCCCTGGCAAACCGCAGACTGGCAAGCGGCCGAACCCAGCCGGTTCGAGCTGGCCGCCCAGAAAATCCTGAAACAAATCTGGAACTGGATCATCGTCGGCGAAGGCCACCGCCCGCAAGGCGCAGCGATGGAATACGCCGTGGCCAGCAACTGGCTGCTGCGGATCGGCGTGTTGATCCTGGTCACCGGTATCGGCTTCTTCTTGAAATATTCGATAGACAACGGCCTGATCGGCGAACAGGCGCGGGTCGCTTTGACCCTGTTGGCCGGGGTCGGCATGGTGGCCGGCGGCGTCAGACTGGTCGGCGGCCAATACCATTTGTTCGGCCAGGGCTTGCTGGGCGGCGGCATCGCCGTACTGTATTTCGGCGTGTTCGCCGCCTTCGCCTTCTATCACCTGCTGGGCGTGTACCCGACGTTCGCGTTGATGGTCCTGGTCACCGCCAGCGCGGCCTTTCTGGCAGTACGTTTGGATTCGATGCTGGTGGCAATCTTCGCCATCATCGGCGGCTATTGCACGCCGCTGCTGCTCTCGACCGGCCAGGTCAATTTCCCCGGCCTGTTCGGTTACATGCTGCTGCTTGGCGGCGGCATGCTGGCGATCAACTGGTACAAGCAATGGCACCTCCTGAATTTCCTGAGTTTCGCTTGCAACTACCTGCTGTTTTTCGGCGCGATGCAGAAATACCAAATCGAGCATTTCTGGCAGGTGTTACCGTTTCTGACCGGTTTTTTCGTGCTGTATTCGACCATGGTGTTCTTGTTTTGCCTGGTCAATCGCAGCAAATCGACCTTGCTGGATTTGATTGCGTTGCTAGTCAACGCCGCGATTTTCTTCGCCACCGCCTACCAACTGATAGACGAGGCTTACGGCCAAATCTGGACCGCGCTGCTCGCCGTCTTGCTGGCTGGGTTTTATGTCGGCCACGCTTATTACTGCCTGGCGCGAAAAATTGCCGACCGCGAATTGCTGGTCAGCTTCATCGGCCTGGCGGCGTTTTTCCTGAGCGTGACGCTGCCGCTGTTATTGTCGGCGCCGTGGCTGACCGCGAGTTGGTCGTTGCAAGCGCTGGCCATGGTATGGATGGCCGGCAAGGTCAACAGCGCCTTTCTGCGCCAAGCCGCGTATCTGCTGTATCTAATAGTGATCGGCCGCTTCTGTTTGGTCGACTTGCCGGGCCAGTACGCCGCAGCCAGCGACTACGGCGCCAGCCTGGGCGGGTTTTTGTTCGGCTTGTTGCAACGCCTGGCCAGTTTCGGCATTCCGATCGCGTCCCTGGCGGCCGCCTACCGCTTGATCGAGCAGCCGGCCGCCGCCTCGCCGTTGGCCTGCACCCCGGAAACCGACACGCCGCTGTGGATCAAGGATAACTGGCTGCTGCAGGCCATTGCCATCGCCGGCGCCGGTTTGCTGTTCGTGGCGTTGCAACTGGAGCTTTACCGCAGCTTCGCCTATCTGTACCCGCCGCTGCAACTGCCGATGCTGAGCCTGGTCTGGCTGGCGATGTGCTGGTTGCTGCTGCAGCGTTTTCTGGCCGGCTCCGGCGCCTGGTTGCTACCGGCGTTAAAGTGGTTTTTGGTTGGCGTTGCCGTCAAGTTGTTGTTGTTCGATTTGCCGTCCTGGGATCTGGCCTTGGGCGCCATCGGCGGCGGCGACGATTTATTCACGCTGCGTTATGCCGGCGACTACCGCTTCGAATCGGCATTGATGCGCCTGTTCGACTTCGCCGCGATCATCGCCTTCTTGCTGTTTGCGCTCAGCCGCTTGGCCGGCGCGGAGCGGGATGCCGGCAATTTCCGGCTCTGGCTGGGCGGCTCGGCGCTGGCCTTGCTGTTTACCTTCCTGAGTCTGGAGATCAACTCGATTTTGTATCAATATGTGCCGGGTTTGCGCTCCGGCGGCGTCACCATCTTATGGTCGATATTCGCGCTGGCGCTGGTGTTCAATGGCATCAAGCGGCGGATACCGGCTCTGCGTCTGGTCGGCCTGGGCCTGTTCGCGCTGGTGGCCTGGAAGGTGTTTTTCGTCGATTTGGCCCGGCTGGAGCAAATCTACCGGATCGTCGCCTTTATCGTACTGGGCATGCTGGCCCTGGGCGGCGCGTTTTTTTACATGCGTTACCAACAAACTTTTATCGGCAACGATACTGCAGAGAAATCGCCATGATCGCCAAACTCGTTATCTTGTTCTGTCTGACCCTGTCGGCCACCGCGGCCGAGCGGTCGCTACCGCAACGTTTCAGCCGCGCAGTGATCCATACAGAGCAAGCAGACCAGACCTTGTTGGCTGTAACGCTGGATAGTGCGGTTTACGCCGCCAGCGCCGCCGACTTCCGCGACCTGCGCCTGACCGACCAAAACGGTGTCGAAACGCCCTATTTATTGCAAAAAATTGCCGAACAAAAGGCTGTGGCCCGGCGCCTCCCCAGCACCGGCAAAATTGTCAGCCTGAACCGGACCGGCGAGAACGGCATCGAACTGATCGTGGCGCTGGACAAAACCGCCGCCGGTGCCGACGGCCTGAGCATCGTCACCGCGCAACGCGATTACGAATACGGCTTACACGTCTTCGGTTCCGCGGACGGCAAAACCTGGCAGCCGCTAGTCGATAACGGCCGGATTTTCGATTACTCGCGCTACGCCCAGATCGGCAACAACGACATCGAGCTGCCGGCCAACAACTACCGCCAATTCAAGCTGGTCGTGGCCCAGGCCAGCCAAACCCGCAGCAGCGGTTTGACCGAACTGACCCGAACCATGCAAAACGGCTCCGAGCAAGAACGTAGCGAAAGCATAGAACTTCGCAACGAGCCCTTACACATCGATCGCATCGAATTCTGGCAAAAACTTACGGAAACCTTGGCCGACGCAGCGCAACGCTTCGACTATCCCGTCGCCTTCAAAATCAGCCAGGATGTCGAGCTCAAGGCCAGTGTGATCGATATCGACAGCAAACGCCTACCCCTGATCGGATTCAGCGTACAAAGCTTCAGCCCCAATTTCAACCGCCGCACCGAGGTACAGATCGACGAAAGCCATGGCCTGGAAACCCGGACCCGAACCCTAGGTCTGGGGTATTTGCAAGCCCTGCACTTCCAAGGCTTCAATCGCGACCAAAACACGATCGAATTCGCCGAAACCCGCCGCGAGCATTACCGGATCCTGATCTACAACGAGGATAACCCGCCGTTGCACATCAACTCGGTGGCCGGCATCGGCCACGGCTACCGCTTGTTGTTTCTGGCCCAGGCCGGCCACAACTACCAGCTCGGCTACGGCGCTGATAAAGCCGAAGCGCCGAATTACGACATCGCGCCGATCCAGGAACTGTTGCGCCGCGGCTACCAAAGCAGTAGCGCAGAATTGGGCGAAGCAATCGCGCTAGCTCAGCCCGAACCGGAATTCGACTGGGCGGGATGGGTCAACAGCCGCTGGTTTCTGGGTCTGGCAATCGCATCGGTCGCGCTGGTACTGGCCTGGAGCTTGTTCAAAATCGGCAAACGCATCGGCGATTTCGAGTGAGGGTAGCCGGTCCCAAGGCGGCAACACTTAGCCCGATGCCGCAAAAACGCTTTTTCGGCCATCCGGCCGGCCTGTTCGTGCTGTTTTTCACTGAAATGTGGGAGCGCTTTTCCTACTACGGCATGCGCGCGCTGTTGGTACTGTACATGACCGAACACTTGCTAAAGGCGGCGCAAAACGGCCGGCCGGTGTTCGGCTTGCCGCAGTTGAAACGGGTTTTGCAAGCTGCTTTCGGCCCGCTCGGCGACCAAGCTTTGGCCTCGCAGATTTACGGTCTTTACACCGGCTTGGTCTACCTGACACCGTTGTTCGGCGGCATGCTGGCAGACCGGGTGCTGGGCCGGCGCCGCGCCGTGCTGTTGGGCGGCAGCCTCATGGCGGTCGGCCATTTTCTGATGGCCGGGGAAAGCTGGTTTCTGTTGGCCTTACTGTTTTTGATTGCCGGTAACGGCTGTTTCAAACCCAATATTTCCGGTCAGGTCGGCGACTTGTATCCGCCCGGAGACCCCCGCCGCGACAGCGCTTTCACCATTTTTTATATGGGCGTCAATCTGGGCGCGTTTTTATCGCCGCTGGTCTGCGGCACCCTGGGCCAGCGCTACGGCTGGCATTACGGCTTCGCCGCCGCCGGGGTCGGCATGTTACTGGGTTTGCTGGTTTACGGATTGGGCCGACCTCATTTGCCGGCGACAGAAGCGCGTCTGTCATCAACGTCCAGCGCTGACGGCACGCTATCCGGCAAAGATTACCGAGCCATCGCGGCGCTCGGCGCCATCGCGATACTGAACGTGATGTTTTGGGCGGTCTACGAACAGCAAGGCAACACCCTGCAACTGTTCGCCGAACACGAAACCGATTGGCACTTGTTTGGCTGGGAAATGCCTTCCACCTGGTTTCAGTCCCTGAATCCGGCCTTCATTTTCATACTGGCGCCTTTGCTCGACACGCTATCCCGTTGGCAGACCGCGCGCGGCCGCCAGCCGTCCAGCATCGGCAAAATGGCACTGGGCGCCGGCTTGTTGGGTGCATCGTTTTTCGTGCTGATTTATGCCACCAACGCTAGCGATCCGTCAGTCAAAATCAGTTTCTTGTGGCTGGCGTTATGTACCTTGATTTATACCTTGGGCGAGTTATACCTGTCGCCGGTCGGTTTATCGCTGGTCAGCAAAATCTCGCCGCCCGGACTGGTCGGTTTGTTGATGGGGATTTGGTTCCTGTCGTCCTTCTTCGGCAATTTACTTTCGGGTTATATCGGCAGCTTTTATCAGACCATGCCCAGACAAGCATTTTTTCTGCTGTTGGCCGGCCTGGGCATCGGCACCGGCTTGGCAATTTTGGCAATGAAACCGCTATTGCGTAAAGGCTTGGGATCGGTCTGATGCTTCGCTAGTGCGGCCAGGGAACAGCCGGCGCCGTTGGCCTGCCCCGACCGCAATCCCGGTTCCAGTCGCGGCAACGTGCCGTTATATTTTTACCCTACGCACTTTGAAGTGCCGCGTTTTGGCTCTGTCGTAACAGGCATGCTCGGCGGGGTGCCGATCAGGTCACTTTCCAGCACGGTATTCTGCAAGCCAAATAAGGCTTGAGGCTTCGCTTTGATCGGGCTAGGGATTTTATAGAGGTAGCGCACTTCGGCGCCTAACTGGCCGGGCGGCGGTTTTTTTTAATGCCACTGGGTAAAGGTCGTCACCCCGTTTAAATCCACAAATAGGGTATTTCACACACCGCAAACCGAATGGTGTGTGAAATAACCCACTCTACTTAAGTCCTAGCCGATTTAGCGCACAGCAAATCACTGAGATAGTTTGTTTTTTTAGTTATGGCACAGACCTCGCTCAATTGGCACACCCAAGTTGTGCTGATTCCTAAGGGAGCTTGTTATGTCTGTCATCGATCCGTTTACCGCGAAGGAAATCCCAATCGTTCGTCGTCCTGTTGCCTCTGTAAAACGTTTAGACTGGCTGCAGAAAATCACCTTACGCAAGGTCTTGCTCAAACTGCATTTATACATCTCGCTATGGCTGGGTTTGTTTCTGGCCATTGCCGGCTTGACCGGCAGCATACTGGTTTACGGCGAAGAGATTGATCATTGGCTGAACAGCGACATCCTGGCCGTAGCAGCCGGATCATCCCGACAACCCTTGCAAAACATCCTGGCCACCGCCGATCAAGTCTCCCCCATCAAGCACCCAGCCCACCATATTCAACTTCCCAAACATCCCGATGAAGCCCTGATTGTGCGTTACCAAGTGCCCCACGCGGGCCCCGGACACAATCATCACTTCCACGAAGTCATGGTGAATCCCTACACCGGCCAAGCGCTGGGCCATCGCGACCGCAACGACTCACTGATTAACTTTATTTTACGCCTGCACTACAAGTTGTTGGTGGACCCGTTCGGCAAATGGCTGATGGGCATTACCGCCCTGCTGACCTTGGTTTTGACCATTACCGGCATTTACCTTTGGTGGCCCAAAACCGGCAAATGGCTGCAAGCACTGGTCATTAAACGCAATGCCAGCTTTACCCGCTTCAATTTTGATCTGCACAAAACCGTCGGGCTTTATACCGCCGTCGTCTTATTTGCCGTATCGCTTTCCGGCTTTTACTTCAATTTCCCGGACGTCTTCAAGCCGGCGGTCAATGTGTTTTCCAGTGTGCACGAAGTCCCGCGTGCCGTTAAATCCAAAACCATCGGCTCCGAGGTGCTGGCCTACGAAACCATTTTGAGCCATGCACTACTGCGCTTTCCCAATCTGCAACTACAGCGCTTGTACCTGCCTGCCGACGCCAATGGCAGTTTCATGGTCAGCGGCAAACAAGCCAACGAAACCCGCAGTAAAGGCGCAACCATGCTTTGGCTGGATCAATACAGCGGCGAAGTACTCATGGTCCGCGACCCCAATCAATTTGCCGCGGGCGATGCGTTTATCAATATCCAGTTACCTCTTCATAACGGCGAAATCCTCGGTACGCCCGGCCAAGTGGCTGTCCTGATTGTTGGCTTTGCGCCACTGGCCTTATTGATTACCGGCATCATCCATTGGCTGAAAAAGCGCGCATCCCGACGCATGCATAAGCAGCGACTCACCGCAAAAGCACCGTAAAAGGCGCTTACTGAAAATGTCCCACAAATACTGGTTGCTTATCACCAAACGTTTGTCGCTGCGGCACACTCTCGGGTATTCGCGAAGTCAGCCATCAAAACCTAGGTCAAATTCTAAATAAACCCCACCCTGTACTGTTATGAACAACCCTATGCAATACCATCCACTGGCGGCTGCCATTAGTCTGGCATTATGCTGCCAGGTCAGTTTGGCCGAGCCGGAAACAAACGCTTCCAAAGACCAGCCCGTTGCAACATCAGAAGCGCCCAAAAAAGACCAAGCCACCGAGCTGAGTACCATGGTGGTTTCAGCAACCTTATCGGAAAAATCAATCGACGAAGTGCCAGGCACCTTGCACTTGATTGACGATAAACAAATCGCACTCCGCGATGTACGTCGTATCGGTGACATTGTGCGAGAAATGCCCGGCGTATACATGGCGATTGGCGCCACCAGTGCGTTACCGCCTGCCGCCAACCGCGCGGTACGCCAGTCCATCCGCGGCATTAGCGGCACGGCGCGCACCGTTGTCCTGCTCGACGACCAAAAAATGAACGATCCGAGTTTTGGCACCGTTAACTACGGCGCGATCTTTTCAGAGGATGTCGAACAAGTCGAATTGGTGCCCGGAGCCGGCTCAGCACTGTATGGCGGAAATGCGTTTGCAGGCACCATGCGCATCGTCACCAAAAAACCCACCAAACGCGAAGTATTGGTGAAAGGCACCTATCAGTTTGATGCCGCCGAGGGCATGACTGCCAGCGGCATCTACCGGGATGTGTTCGACAACGGCTTGTCCATCAGCTTGGGCCACTGAAATGGTTTAATGAACCCGGACACTTCAAAAGGCAGACTTTATACTGTCAGCAGAGGTGACCATGACAAACGAGCAAAAACACAAACGGCCCAAATACAGTCTGGAATTTAAGCAAGATGCCGCC
>NZ_JBVVNO010000011.1:0-107499 GCF_056850255.1 Methylomonas sp. Uni0011 | reverse complement strand
TTATTTGGCTTTTTATAACGGCCGCCGATCGCACTCAACATTGGGCTATCAATCCCCGCTTGAATTCGAGCAGGAATTTTATAGAAACGCTGCCTGATGTGGTGTCCGGTTTTTGTTGACCATTACATCGCAAGTCTTGCAAGCGGTGGGCTTGCAAATGGCCGATCTGTTTCCAGACCGTTTGGCTAATCCGTATGGTCCAAAACCGAATGTGCCCAAATTTAGCGCTTACGAACTATTTCCGCTGTTAGTACAGGAGGCGGTGATCTTGGCGCTGGCCTGGAGCGATTCATTGGCGGGCAAGGTGTTATCGGAAAACGATCAGCAACGGGTTCAGCAGGCGTTTCAGAGCGTGATGCGTTTGCACTCGGAGGTGTCGCGATGAGTTTGCAGGCGCGCTTAGACCAGTTGAGTTTTGTCGATCCTTTGGCGGATTGGCCGGAACCGCAACCGTTGCCGGATGGCTTGCCGCCGGTCGCGGCATTCGACTTTGCCTTATTGCCGGAAACCTTGAAGCCTTGGGTGGCCGATATTGTGGATCGCGTGCAGTGCGCCCCGGATTTTGTCGCCGTCACGATCATGGCCGCGCTGGGGACCGTGTTGGGGCGAAAAATCGGCATGCGCCCGCAAAGCCAAACCGATTGGACGGTCACGCCGAATCAATGGGCGTTGGTCGTCGGCCGACCGGGTGTATTGAAATCGCCGGCCATGGAAGCGGCCTTGTCGCCGCTGAAACGCCTGGCCGCTCAAGCTACCGAACTACATCGGATGGACATGCAGGATCACAAGGTTGCCGCCAAGCTGGCTAAGTTACGGGCTGATGAAAGTGAGAAGGCTGCGCGGAAGCTTTTGTCCCAGGATGCCAATGCCGATGTGTCCCAGTATTTACGGGATACCGACATCGAAGCACCCGCCTTACGCCGCTATATCGCCAATGACACCACGGCCGCCGCGTTGGGCGAATTACACCGGCAAAATCACAACGGTTTGCTGGTGTTTCGCGACGAACTGGTTTCCCTGCTGAAAGCGCTGGATCGTGAAGACAACGCCGAAGCGCGAGGGTTTTATCTGACCGGCTGGAATGGCGATAGTCCTTACACGTTCGACCGCATCATGCGCGGTATGAATCTGCATATTCCGGCGGTGTGCCTGTCCTTGTTGGGATCAACCCAACCGGGCCGAATCGCCGACTATGTGCGGCATGCGGTGCGCGGTGGTGCCGGCGATGACGGCTTGATTCAACGCTTCGGCTTGTTGGTCTGGCCCGATATCGGCGGCGAATGGCGTAACGTCGATCGAGTGCCGGACTGTGCCGCCAAACGCGAGGCGAATCGGGTGTTCGATTACCTGGACCAACTGGAACCGGGACAGGTTGGCGCCTCGCAGGATACGGACCCTAACGGGCAGCCGGATGGCTTGCCGTATTTACGGTTTACCGCTGCAGCCGCCGAAATCTTTCTGGAATGGCGCACGCAACTCGAAACTCGGTTGCGCAGCAGCGAGTTACATCCGGCCATGGAATCGCATCTGGCGAAGTACCGCAAGCTGGTGCCGGGGCTGGCGCTGATCCTGCACCTGGCTGAAGGTCACAGCGGTCCTGTTTCGGCAAAAGCCACCTTGCAGGCCTTGGCCTGGGCCGAATATCTGGAAACCCATGCGCAACGGGCGTATGCCAGCGTATCGTCGCCGGAGGTGGCTGCCGCCAAGGCCATTATTCAGCGCATTCGTAAAGGTGATTTAAAAACCAGTTTCTCAAGCCGCGATGTTTGGCGCCCGGGCTGGGCTAATTTATCAGACCGGCAATTGGTCGCGGATGCCCTCGAACTCCTGACCGATCTGGATTGGCTGCGCAGTCACCGACAGGAAACGGCGGGGCGGACGGCGACGATTTATGAAGCCAACCCGAAAGGTTTGCAGTCATGAATTATTTGCAACGTCTCAAAGCCTTGGATTCGACAAAAGCGGCGCCCGTTGCTACTGCCTTAACTGCCAAAAGCCCAGTCGACGACCCTTTTGACAGTTTTGGCACTAGCGATACTGGGCAGTTTTCCGAAACCAGCCCGGTTTCAACCCTCACCAAGCAACGCGATACCTTGGATGATCGGCGTTATTGCCGTGAGTGCAGCAACCTGACCAGTAAAGGGCGTTGTCTGGCGGCTTGGCGTGGCGAAATTGTGGCCGGAAGCCATTACCACCCGATCGATGACCTTCCCAGGCGCTGCGAGGGCTTCGCACCAAAACCCGATGCTTCCGATCAACTTACCGGCCGGCAACGCTGGCCTGGGCTGCATTCAACGAGGTAAATCCATGGCAAAACGCAAACAACAATCCCAGACTTTTATCAAAGGCACCGCCAAGCACCGTCGCACGGAAGCCGACTATATGTCGACCTTGTTGGAAACAGTCACCTTAGAGGACTGGCAAGCCGTCGTGACCAGTACGGTCGCAGCCGCCAAACAGGGCGATGCCCAAGCGCGGGCTTGGCTAGGGCAATACTTGGTCGGCAAGCCGGCCGGCAAAGCCCCGACGCCTCTAACCGTGGTGGTGCAACAACTGAATGGTGAGAATCCCCTGGTCAATCGCTTGTCGCAACGGGTTATCAGCCAGCATAACAATCCTTTTTCGCGCGATGACGACGGATTTGAAGAGCAAATCAAGGCATTAGTGGCCGCAGAATTGGCCGAAAAAATACCGATCTTGGAAACACCGTCTACGCTAGAGCCGGCAAGGGCTGGAGCCGATTTTGATGGTGAACAAATCGGTTAATTTGCCTAATGATTTCGGAAAAATAAAAATGGGTGGATTGGGTAGCGGTCGAAAATTTGGTGCGAATGTCACGGACGATTATCGGCAAATCGATATTCGGCGCTGGCAGCGGGATGGGCTTTTAACTCCTGGCAGTCATATCAACTGGCAATGGTCACGCAACGGGGAGAAGATCGCCTCAATCGCGGCCAAGGTGGAAACAGGACACTTGCGTCTGATCTACAACTATCGCGCGCCTGGTTCTGAAAGTTGGGAGCCGCTGGATTATCCGGTTCGACTGCAAACCACGCCCTGCCATTATGGCGGTGCGCGTTATTGGTTTACTTGCCCGGCTGTAGGTTGTGGCCGCCGGGTAGCGATACTTTACTTAGGCGGAAAATACTTCGCTTGCCGGGATTGCTATCAATTGGCGTATCAAAGCCAACGTGAAGACAAGGGAGATCGTGGGCATCGTGGCGCCAATAAAATCCGCACGAAATTGGGTTGGCCGGTTGGAATTGCAAATCCACCGGAGGGCAAACCCAAGGGGATGCATTGGCGTACTTACAATCGCTTGATGCTTAAGCAATTGCGCTACGCAAATGATGTTCACCGTGGGATGATTGTGACGTTAAAACGGCTGGGTCTGAAATTTGCCGAGATTGAAAAATTGATGAGTTGATGCTCAGAATTGGATGGGCAAATATTTCTCGCTGAAATCGAATAACCTGGAACACGCCTGGGGAACAAGAAAGAATGTACCCTTTTCGCTTGACTGAATCGGAGATACTGAATTCTTGAAATCACACACAATTGCGATAAGTGTTTGAAAAGCTAGCTTAGCCAACGAATTCAAATAAAAAAATCTAGATCCCTGTGCTTTTGTTACAACTAAGAAGGAAAAAATGAAGAATAAAAAAAAGGTGTCGGATATGCGCAAGATGGTTGACACCAACCGGCAGGGTCAAGAAGGTGTTGCTTGGGTACGTTGGATAGTAGAAGGCTTGTGGGGTTGTGGCTTGGAAGTTGTGTCAGCAAGCAACGACGACGGAGTAGATGCAATAATACTTCTGAAGCGTCGGTTGGGACTGGAAAGGTATACCGGCTCCACTGGTGACTTGATTTTCGTGCAGATCAAAACTGGCTACTTACAAGCTCCCCCTACTGGAGACTATACCCTATCTTTTGATACTGACAAGATGGCAAGATGGCGCTCGAAATGGGCCGCTTATCCTGGGCCGGCCTTGATGATTAATGTGGTGCCGAGGCGGCTGACCGGCCAGACTCCCGTTGCATACTGGGCGGACCTCAAATGTTCCCCTGGTGCGTATCCAAACAAAGTTGAGTTCAAATTCAGAAACCGTTTCGATATGTCCGCGAAGTCCAGCATCTACAATCTATGCTGGAGATGGGCTGAGTTCCGTAAGTTACCGGTTATATACCTTGATCAGACAAGGCCAGCGTTCCCTGGCGAACCAACCATGTATTACTTAGGCCAAGAATCACTCTTGAAAGTGACTCGCAATTACTTCAAAGTTTGGAAAAAGGCGGCATCAAACGGAGCTAGCTTTCAGGCTTCAATAACCTGGCGCGGCTGGGAGCACATTACCCGGAGAGATCGTCCGGTGCGCACGAAGCAGCAGTCGCTTCTATTACTTCCTGCAGCAGCACGAATCCTGCTCGCATCGAGCGGCATAATACCGGTTTCTGTTCAGCGCATGAAACCAGTGCTATCAACTAAGCGTCCGAACGAACAAACTCGCGAGCGCGGCTATGAAGCGTTAACTGCTAGAATAATTTTCAGTGAGCGGCAGGAGGCGGTCGTAAGGGTTATAGTGGAGCGAACAAATGATGGGATTAACGAGTCCGTAATCTTCTACTCCGTGTACGAAATCGCACGTCGCCGAAAAAGCTCATAGAGCGTGGTCCGCGCCGTAGACCGAGGCAACCGTGAACCTATGGCAGCTAGTAGCTACCCTTGCCCATTCCAAGAGAATGGGATCAGAAACTGCCTTGGAACTCTGAGGCGCAAACCACTGGCATAGTGTATCGAATTTTGCGGTCAGTACGGAAGTGACATCCAATTAGCTCTGTTTGCATAACTCAGATTGCGATTGCCTTTTCGTGAAGATTTGTGCCCAAAATTGTGCCCTGATTGAGAAGAATGTCTTAGTAATTGCTTGATTTAAATATATATTTTACATTTTAATAGATTCTGTATTGATCGATTTAATTCCAGGCTGTTCGGCCTGGAAGCCATTGAAGCTGGGTATCGCCGTCGCGCGGCCCTGGGCCAAAGTTACTCAAGTTTATTTTATGAATCCACACGTCTGCGAAACAGGCTTGGAAAACTTGGCCCATATTCAGACACTAATTTTCGAATCCGCTCGAATACTTCAGTTGCCTTCCCTCGACCGCCACAGAGCGGCTACGCAATACCCGCCCGGTCGGGCCTGCTAAACACTATCGGCGAATTCGGCGATTTCGGTGTAGTATCGGTCTTACGCGAATGGGCGCAGCCGCTAACGAGGTACCGCTATGTTGGACACCATGAGAAAGCCGTTTTTTGCTGTCGCGCTAGTGCTGTTGGCGCTGGCGTTTTTGATCGACATCGGCGCTTCGTTTCTGGATTTCGCCGCGCCAAGCGGCCAGAAAAGTCCGGGCGATCTGCCGCGGCCGGGTTTGGGGATTCCCTACCTGGCCCTGGTCGACGGGCTGTTGCTGTACACGGTGGGCTTGATCGGCGTGTCGCTGCTGGTACCGGAACGCATCCACGGCCGCGTCCAAGGCATCGTGACTTTCATCGTCGGCTTAATCAGTCTGATCGCGTCGATCGGCATGATTATGGCCGCCATCGCCTTGTTAGGGGTCATGGTGTCGTTGCTGTTGGCGGTGCCGTTCGGCACCGCGCTGTATTTCGCCGGATTCGCCGATTTTGCCAAGGCCGCGGCGGGCTCCACCCTGGCGCTGATCATGCTGTTGAAGCTGGGCTTTTGCGGATTTTTGGTGGCGGCCCAGCAGCAGTTCCTGCAGAACAAGGGGCTGGTGTTATTGACGCTGACGGCCTTGCTGGCGAATATCCTGGTCACTTTCCTGCACGGGCTGGTGCCGGGTTTTCTGGTCAGCATCACCGACTGTATCGCGGCGCTGGTGATCGGCGTGCTGGGCGCGATCTGGAGCCTGGTGTTGCTGATCGGCTCGCTACCGGCCATCGTCAAGGCCTTGCGGGTGGATCGGGCGCTGGCCTGAGCTTATTCCAAGGTTAAGCGCGCGGTTTGCCCATCGCCGCAGGTTTCGCAGCTCAGTCTCAAATTGGCGCCTTTGGTCAGCACCGGCGCTTTGAAATGCTGCGGCTTGCGGGCCGGTTTCCAACATAGCGGTTCTTCCCACTTCGAATCGGCGTCGTTCAATTCGAATCTGACCCGGACCCGGACCGGCGCCGAGTTTTGCGGACAAGTCTCCCCGGCGGCGACCGGGATCAGCAACTGATAATTGTCGGACCCGCGCAGGTTCAAGGTTCTGCGTTCGGCTGTGGCCGGGTCGATTTTGATCAGGCAGGACTCATTGGCGCTGAGCGCCAATGAGTCGCCGTCGCGCCGGCAATGGTTATCCAACGGGTGAATTTCGGCCGGCTTGACCGCCGGCGCCAGCGGCGCCAGCAGGTCGTCCATCGTACTCAGCCAACTATCCTTACTTAAACGCGAGGCCTCCCTGTTCTGGCTGCCGGCGTCGGCCGGTTTGTCGTTGGCTCGGGGGCGAAACCCCAAAGCCAACGCCAGCGCAAACAGGCATAGCAATAAAACCAAGCCGATGATCACGCCTTTGTTTTGCTCCATCGATCGAATCTCCGAATTTCAATCTGTGATTACTGTTCCGCCGGTTCAATGCCGCGCGGCATGACTTTGAAGATTTGTTGTTGTCTGGTCATCAACTTGGTCAAATCGCGGTCCCAGATAATCACCGGCCGGGTCGGCGTGGTTGCCACGGTCAGCTTGATCGGAGTACCTTTATCCACGGCTTGGCCGGGAGCAGGGTTTTGCTCAATGACCGTTTGTTCCGGCTGGGCGTTAGTGGGTTGCGAGTTGGCTTCGCCCAACACCAGATTGCTGTTGGATAGGGTTTGTGCGGCGGCCAGCAGTGTTTTGCCTCTCAGGTCCGGCACGGCGATGCCGGGAAAGCTCAACACCACCGACACCGTCGTTTCCGCTTCGGCCGCTGAGCCGGCAGACGGAGATTGATCCAGCACGATCGGATCGCGTTTGCTCGGGTCGAATTTGAAGCTGGTTTCAAATTTACTCAAGCCGGCCTGCTTCAGGCGTTGCTGAGCTTCGTCCCAGATCATGCCTTTTAAATCCGGAACTTTGGCTTTCTCGACCACCGGGCCGCTGTCGTCGGGCTTCATCATCAACCAAACCGCCACGCCTATGGTCAACAGCACCACCAACGCCAACACCAGAATCCACCAGGGGAATGGTTTGGGCGGTGGAGGCGGCGCCACTGCGTTCTGGATTTGCAGATAAACCGGTTCGCCGTCCTTGAAGTCGTCGTCCGGCCTATCCACCGAGAACACCTGCAAGTGGAACGGATATTTGCCGTCGGCAACCGATTTGGGGACTTGAAAATTGACCGATATTTCCTCGGTGGCGCTCGGCGCCAGCTTCCATTCGTTTGAAATCGCACCGCCGGTCGGTTTGGCGTTGGCGCCGGCCTGGATCGACGAGATCCATTTTTCATCCGTGCCGCTGCCGGTGACGACCCGGGCTTTGAGCAGCAATTGCCGGTCAGTGTAGGCGTTGGTGACGAAAAACTTGCAATTGCCGTTGCCGTTGCTATCGCAACTTACCTTGTCTGACGCTTGTTTGATACTGACGATTGCGGTCATTGTAGTTATCTCCTGTGACGTTAAATAAAACGAATACCGGCCTGTTAGCCGCCGCTGTCGGCGCTACCAGCCGCTTCGACCGAGTTGCCCGGATAGCGGGTTCAAGTTCCGCCATCGGCGACGAAACAAACCTCGCTGGTCGCGTAAGCCGGCTTTTCCTGATCCACGATCCGTTCGATCAAGCCGCGGTGCGGCCGCAGCCGTTCCGGCACCAACACGCACAAATGGAACGGCCGGGCGGCACCGTCGGCCGTGGCGTTTTCTCTCAGCTCGAAACCGGCGTCGCCGGTGGCGGTCTGTAAAAATAATTTCAGGCCGTAGGCGGTCCCGCGCCACTTCGACAGCAAGGTGGCCGACGCGATCAGTTCGCGCAAGCGCTCGATGCCGGTGGAAATCGGCGGCGCGCCGTTCGGGCGGCCGGCGCCGGATAAGGGCGATAGCCGGTCCAGATCGACCCAGGCCGCCAGCATCGGCACGAAACGCTCGTCGGCCAGATACGGGTTGAAACGGGTTTCGACGTTTTCCAGAATCGCTTCGGCCGGCGCGTGTAGCGCTTCCATAATCTCCAGAATCGCGAACAGCGGCGATTGCGGCGTCAGGCCGCGCTGGAATATGCCCGGCAACAGGCGTTCAATCGCTTGGCGTTTCATCTTCGCTGATCACTTCGAGTTCGTGCGCGGCGGAACACAGCAACCAATTGCACGGCACGGTGACGATGTCCGGAAACCTGTCCGCCGAGCAATTGCGGTAATCGCCGGCCGCGCCGCGCAGATAAAGCCCTTCGACGCCGCCGCACAGCAATAGCGCTTTGCCGGCCGGAGCGGCGGCAATCGCATCGACGGCCTGGAACCGGCCGACATCGCGCACCGGCAAGCCGCATTTGGCGTCGGGCGCTTTCCAGGCGGGCGCGGCGGAATTGGTGTTCAGGCTCAATACGCCCAGGCGTTGGCTGGCGGCGAATACCTCTTCGCCGACGAAAGCGAGGCCGTTGCAACTACCGGCTTGCCAGCCGGCCTGAAAGCCTTTCCAGCCCTCGTTGTTATCGCTGGTGCCGGTCAGTCGCCAGCGGAAGCAGCCTTTGCCGGGGTCGGTGCCCGGTGCGCCGATGCCGGCCCATAAATAACTGTGTCCGCCCTGGTTTTGCACCGCAAGCAGCCGGACCAGCTCGCCTTTCAAGCCGATGGCGCTGAAGCTGCCGGGGCGGCCGCCGTTGTTGGACAGGTAAATGCCCCGATTATTACCGGCAGCCAGCGCGACGCTGACCAAGCCGGAGGCGTCGGCCGCGACCGCAACCGCGTATAACGGGATTTCGTTGTCCTCGGCATCGAACTGCACCGGTTTCGGGCCCGCCGCCGGGTCCCACGGCACGCCGAGTTCGAACAGGCCTTTCTCGGTGGCCAGCAGCAGCGCCAGTTTGGCGTCGCGCTCGATCCAGGCCATGTCTTCGACCAGAAAATTGGTTTGCGCGTAATCCAGCCAGCTTTCGCCGCAGTCGAGCGAGACTCTGACCCGGCTGACGCCGTCGCTGTCGAGCAGGCGCGAGCTGATCGCCAGCAAGCCGGCATGTTTTGGATCGGCGCCGGCCTGTTTCGGCCAGGCCTTGATCGCGTCGATTTTTTCGCCGACAAACCGCTCGATCAATTCCCAGCCGTCGCCGTCGTTCGAGGAGCGGAACAGCCCGGCCGGGGTTGCCGTGTACCAGGTTTTGCTCTGGAAAGCGTCGGCGCACAGGGCGGCGACATTGGCGTTAGGCGCGTGTTGCACCGAGAGCCGGACATTGTTGACCGATTTGACGCCGGGGTCGTCGCCTAGGATTTTGTAGACGTCGAACACCCGTAACGGTTGGCCGAACGGCCAGGGTTGCGCCGAGTTGGCTTCGATCGGATTGATGCCGCGGTAGAGCTTGCGTAACAAGCGCTGTTTCAATTGCAGCAGGTCTTCTTCACGGTGGGTGACGATCTGCGCCCGCACCGTGACGTTTTTGTAGCGCGCCCAACTGACCTGACATTCGGTACCCAGCGGCCGGCGTTCCGCCAGCGCGTTTTCAATCCGCAGCCGGGCTTCTTCGCTTTCCAAAGCGTAGAGTTGTTCGGCAGTCAACGGCGCGCTGTAGTCGTCCGGCGCCGGCAGGTTGGGCACGATCAGGACTTCGACGGTACCGGGTCTGGCGTGGCTCCAGATGTCGGCGCGGGTAAAGGCTTTCGCCCGGTTGGCGGCACCGGAACAATGCACCGCCAATAGCGCGTAATCGCGGGCCGTCACTACCCGTTCCAAGGAATGGATTTGTTGCGGGCCGCGGATCAGCGCGTTTTCCAGCGTTTCCGCGGCTTTGCCGCCGGCGGCCGGTTCCGGGTTGGTCACCGCAACGCCGACGAGCGGATCTTTCAGCGTGTTCAGCGTATTCGCCGCCAGATTGCCTTCCGCGCCGCCGCCGCGCCGGTACCAAAGCCGGATTTCCCGCCCGGCCGCCGGCACTTGCGCCAGGGTTTGCAACGGCGTCATGCCGCCGGCCGGATCGGGCAGCCGCAGCGCCGGGGTAAACACGATTTTCCCGGTCAGGCGGTCGACCAGATAGATTCTGCCGTCGGAACCCGGATTGGCGAAGTTCTCGGCTTCGCGCCAGACGATGTAGGACTTACCTTCGTATTCCAGCGCCGAGGTATGGTCTTCGATTTCGTCCGCTCCGGCCTCCACCCCCACCACCAAATCCAGGCCGTCGCGGTTCGGCGCGACGATGGGCGGCCGTTTGGCGTTGACGAAAAATCCCGGTTGGCCGTTGCTCTTGCCGGCCAGTTCGCCGCGCACCCAGTCGCAGTGGTAGGCAATGCTTTCGGCGCTGGTACTGCCGGCCGGAATCGTTACCGCCTCGCTGGTGGTGAAGATCGGCGGTTCCCGGCCCGAGCCGGCGCGGCCCAAGGTCACCCTTACGCCTTTCGGGATTTCAACGGCGTGGCCCAACGGTTTCGGAATCGAAAACACCAATTTGGTGACCGCGGCGGCGGGCGGTTGCAAGCGCACGCCGATCAGGTTCAGGAACTCGATATAGGCTTTTTCCGGCAAGCGGTTCAAGCGGTAGATCATCACCTCGGTCAGATGGGCAAAGGCTTCCAGCAGCACCATGCCCGGATCGCTCGGACTCAGATCGGTCCACTCCGGGCATTGCTGGCGAATGCGGTCGCGGGCTTCCTGTAGCAAATCGGCGAAGCGGCGGTCGTCGAGGTTGGGCGGCGTCAAGTAAGTCATGATTAACCTGCCACGAGTGGGTAGCCAAATAGTAGTTGGTCGCGGCCTAGTGTCCGCCGCACCCGGTAATCCAGAACAATGTCGATTCGGGTCGGGTCGTCGGGATTGCTGCCGGCGTCCAGTTTCAGGATTTCGATGCGCCGTTCCCAGCGTTCCAGGGCCTGGCGCACGAAGTGGATCGCCAGGCCGTGAGTGGTGGCGTCGTTGGGCATGAAGGCCAGTTTATCCAGACTGCAACCGTAGTCGGGACGCATGACCCGCTCGCCGGGCACCGTGGTCAACAGCATCAGGATCGCCTGACGTACCGACAAATCCTCGCTGACCATGCGGATGCCGCCGCCGGCGGAGATTTCCAGACCGGCCGGCGCGTCGGGATGCAGAAAATCGGGGTGGGCAAAACTCCAGGCCCGGAATCTGGCTGTACTGGGCATTAGCGTTCCTCCACGAAATATTGGCCCGGCTGGCGTACTTTATACAGCACGGCGCCCGGCGGGGTGCCGTCGGTCAGGCCGGTCACAGTGTCCAGGCAAACCCGTTTGCCGCCGATTCTGATCCAGCTCGAATAACCGTGCTTCACCGCCAACGTCGAGGTACAGGGTTTTATCGCCGGGCCGGCGTTCGGGCAGCCGACGACCGGTCGTTGCTCCGGATTGGTCTCGACCAACAGGCGGCGGCCGTTGACGGTGACAAACGACTGGGTCGGGACAATACCGACCAAACCCAACTCATGGGCGCAAACCAGCGTGGCGTCTTCGGTTAACAGTTTCATGATTTCTGCTCGAAATTAATGGCCCGGCCGCGAATCGTGATGGTGCGCCCCGGCGCCTCGATCTCCAGATCGGCCTCGGCATGCAGCCGGGTGCCGTTATCGGCCAGTTCGAAAAAACTGCCGGAATCCAGTTGCAGGCGGATCTTGTCCGGCTGCAGTTCCACCTGTTGGCCGGATTGGGTTTGCAGCCGGATCGAGCGCTCGGAGTCGTCCAGGCTGATGCGTTGGCCACCCGGCGTGGACAGAAAATAGCGGCCGATATCGGCATCGACCACGGCGTCGTCCGGCAGCGGGCTATCGCCGTACAAGCCGCCGATGACGATAGCTTGGGCCGGATCTTCCCGAATCAGCGCCAACAGCACTTTATCGCCCAGATTCGGCAGCAGCAGCAGACCTTTGCCTTTGCCGGCGCCGGCACAGGCGACTTCGATCCAGTCGGTTTCCAGTTCGCCGTAAGAGGGCAGCATGGCCTTGACCCGGCCCAGGCCGTCCGGATCGTCGACCCTGGTGACGACGCCGACCGTGGCCAACGTGGCGCGTCTGCGCGGCCTTAATGGCGGTGGCGCAGAATCCAGCTCGCAGACGTAGCCCTGGCGGCTATCGAAGCGGTGAGTCACCGCGCTGAGCACGTACTGGCCGTTTACCGGTCCCGGCAAGCCGTCGAGCTTGACTGCCAGACCGGGCATCAGCTCGGGATTGCCGGCGGCGATGCCCCAAAACACGGTTTCGGCGGCCGTTCTGTGGTCCAGTTGCGCCTGGGCGTAAGCTTCGGCCTGGTTGTCGTCCTGCACGCTGTCGTCGGTCGAAGTGAATTCCGGCGCCGAATCGGCGTGAAAAGCGGCGTCGGCGGCCAAGCAGCGGCCGCAGCGGGCGGTATCGGCCCGGCCGCGGCGGGCGGCGGCCTGCCAAGGGTCCCAGGCCAGGTTGGTCACTGCTTGCCGGCTTTTGCCGCTATTGGCTTCGATTTTGGCTTCGAATAGATTTTCGCCCAGGGTTAACAACGCGTTGCCGGGGCGGCCGGCCAGACTGGCGAACTGCAATACCGAATCGCGCAAATGGAAATACAGACCGGCGCGTTCGGCGAATTCGGCCAGCAATTCCAGATCGGATTGCTCGTGTTGCATGATCAGCCGCCAGATAGGTCCGGTTTCGTCGGCTGCGACCGCGATATCCAGATCGCCGACCAAGGTCGCGGCCAATTCGGTGACGGTCAAATCGACATAGGAGCGCGGCGCCTGGCGCTGGCGCAAGCTGTGTAGCCGGTCGTAAGCGCGGATGCGCAAGCCTAGATTGTTGCCCGGCGCGAATTCGTATTCCAGTGCGGTGACCTTGCCGTGAAACAGGCAGCGGCCCGGACCGGTCCGAACAATCAACTCGGCGCCGTCCGCAACCGAGGCCAGCTCGCCGAGCAAATCCGGCAGGCCCCGAAACGCCAGTTCGCATTGGCTGGGCAAGGACAGGCGTTCGCTGACTTGCAGTTCGGTCAGATATTGGGCGTCGCCGGCTGCCAACGGCTTGCCGGCCAATTCGATCTGCAGTTGCGGCGGGTTCAGCAGCGCTTCCATGGCTATGGCTCGGCGGAGGGGGCGGCCGGGCCGATTTCCAGCACAGTCCCGGAGGCAATGTTTAACGGGTCGGCAACGACGGTGTTGGCAAACAACTCCCGCCAGCGGCCCGGATCGCCGAGATATTGGAAGGACAACAGGTCGGGGCGATCGCTGCTGCTATTTTCGGTGGCAGCATCGGCCTCCGCCAGTTCGGTTTCGGCTGCGGCAATCATGTGTTGCAAACCGCCGGCCGGGAGCGGCGCGTTACCGGGGTAAGTGAAATTTTCGATAGCCATCGCTTCGGGAAAATCGGCGTCGGTCGGCATCGGCGGTTCGTTGACTCGCAGCAGCCGCATCCGCAGCCAGGAACGCTGCGGGACGCCGTCCTGGTTGAAATGTTCCAGTCGTTCGGCGACGGCGGTCACCACGCCGGGAATGTTCCAGCTTTTGCCCCAGACGAAACGGCAGACCGGGACTTGGCCGCTGCCACCGGTTTTGGCGTTGTTCTCGGCCAGATTCCAGAACGGCCGGGTCAGGTCGCGCACGTCTTCGCTGCCGATCGACGAGCCGGCGATATTGATATCAAACAGCAGATCCAGCTCCAAAACGGTAGTGCCGCCGCCGGTCTGGATATAGCAATCGTCGGCCAGGCCGTGGCCGGTCAGGATCGCGGCCGAGGACTGCCGGGGCTGGATGCCTGCTTTGCGGCGCATCACCAGCGTTTCCGGGTTCAACAGGCAGCGTAATTGTTCGCCGCTGTGTTCCAGTACGAAGGCTACTCGTTCCATGCCAGCCCCCTTTGTTCCTGCGCCAGCCGGCGGTTACGTTCCAGTTCGCGGGCCATCGGCTCGGCTGGGCGCTGGGTTTGGGCGCCGGTTTCCGAAAATTGATCCGGCAGTTCCGGCCAGCGTTGGCAGCGTTGCGCGAATTGGTCCGCCGATTCGTCGGGTAATTGCGGCCAGTTTTGCCGCTGCCAGTTTTCCGGTTTGGCCGGTTCGGCCGGCTGTGACTCGGCTGCTAGCGTCGGCTTGGCCGGAACGGCGCCAAGCAAAGGCTGGGTTGCGGGCAGCGGGTTGCGGGAAACTGCGGCCGGATCGGCCGAGCGGGTGGCGTTGCCCTGGATCGGGACGATCTGCTGCGGCCTTGCCGGTATTTGAGCCAGCGCAATCAGGCGCCGGCTAGCGGCCGGCGGATTTTGCCAGTGCGCTTTGCCGGCCGCTTCGGTTTGGCCGGCAAATTGCCGGGTACGCGGCGCCGATTCCGATTCGATCGTGGCAGGCCGCGGCGCTGGTTTCACTTCGAACCGATGACGGTCTGTTTGCTGTTGCTTGCGGTATGCAGCCGCAGGCGCCGGGTGGCTTTCGATCCGGCGCCGAGTCGCGGCAGCCGACGCGGGCTTTGCCGAACCCATTTCGGTTGAAATCGGCGTGGGTCGGGCCGGCGGGTCGGTGCGCGGTGTTTCAGCTCGCCGGGAGGGGCCAACGCCGGGTTCGATAGTTGCACTGGGCCGTGCGGACTGCCGGGTGCTGCTGGTTTGGCCGGGGAGTGTCGGCTTGACCTTACTGTGCCGGCGCAGCCAGAGCTTGGCAGGCGAGGGCACTGGCTGGGCTTGGCTGTGGAGCCTCGCGGTAGTGGTTTCCGGCACGGAGTGACCGCCAGCTAACGGCGAGGCGGCCACTGCCGCTTCAGGTGCATTCGTTGCCCGAACAGGGGCTGCTGGCGCTCGGCGGCTCGGCTCCGGTTTGTTTTCTGGGCGGCCGGCGCGGGTCGCGGCGCTGGGCTCGGTCGCGGTTTGATAAGCGCCGGTCTCCGGCCAAACGTAATCTTCCAAAAGCCACGGCGCCTCGGCTTGGACCAAATCCACCCAGTGCGGCGGCGGTACCCTGGCGGATGAGCCTGCTACAGGCGCTGCCCCATCCTCTGCTTCGGCAAGATCGCCGGCCGGATTGACGGGCTGGTAGCGCTCGACTAAACGATTGCCCCAGCTTTGCAGCCAGTGTCCCAGGTTCATCAGCAGCGTACGTCCCATAGCCGTTCCCGCTTAGCGTTGTTCCAAGCCTTCGTGGGCAATTTCCAGGGTCTGGATCGCCACGCCCTGGCCCAACGATTCCAGCCGGGCGCCTTTCCATTTGCAGGGCCAGGCGTTGTGCAGGTTCCAGCGGGTGGCTTCCTCGGCCTGACCGTAAGGCTTCAGCAAAATGATCGATATTTCCCGGCGGTCGGCTTTGCCGCGCGTCGATTGCATCAACCAATTCCAGACGTCTTTATTGTCGGAAACGCCCCAACGCAGCACCACGTTGCCGTAGGCAACCCGGCCTTCCAGTTTGCGTACCGCCGGTGCGGCGCCGCCTTCTCGGTAATCGATGGTCTCGACGTCGATGCTGAGGCCGTCGATTTCGGTGAAATAGGCGCCGTTCTGGCCGCCCCATTCGAGGATGAAATTATAATTTCGGTAAATTTCCGCTTCTGCCATGGTCGTTCTCCTGGTTGCTTGGTCGCTGATTGATCTATGCCGCGTTTTGCGGTTCTACCGGCGTCGCGCCGGCCCATTGCCCGATGCGGAAGATGATGAATTCGGCCGGTTTCACCGGCGCGATGCCGATTTCGATGATCAGTTGGCCGGCGTCGATGACTTCCTGCGGATTGGTTTCCGCGTCGCATTTGACGAAGAAGGCCTGCTCCGGCGTTGCGCCCTTCAAGGCGCCGCTACGCCACAATCGGGTCAGAAAAGCCGAGACGTTGCGCACCACCGAGTTCCACAGAATGCGTTCGTTGGGTTCGAACACGGTCCACAGCGTGCCTTTGGCCAGCGATTCTTCCACCGAGTTGAACAAGCGGCGGACGTTGACGTAGCGCCACTCGCTGCGCGAACTCAAAGTGCGGGCGCCCCACACCCGGATTCCGGAAGTCGGAAACGAGCGGATGCAATTGACGCCGAGCCGGTTCAATTCGCCTTGTTCCTGGTGGGTCAGCATGTAGGTCAAACCCAGCGCGCCGTTCAGCACCTGGTTGGCCGGCGCTTTGTGGACGTCGGTTTTGGCGTAGATCCCGGCCATGAAACCGGACGGTGGCGTCGCCACTTTTTGCAGCGGATTCAGCGGGTCGGCGGCGACTACCCAGGGGAAGTAGAGCGCGGTGAAGCCGCGGTCGGAGCCGCTCGGCAACAAGCCTTTCACGGCCGGCGCATCGGCCGGCTTGGCAGCGGCGTCGCTGGCTTCTTCGCTGCCGATCTGTTTCAGCGCGTCAATGTTCTTTTCCGCGTCGCGCGAGGCATCGAGGATCGCCACCACGTCCTGCCGATTCTCGCAGAAGGTTTTCAGGGCTTCCTGCGTGGTTTTGTCGGTATAGCCCGGTGCGGCGACGATGGCGATTTCGTCGATCGGTTCCAGACAATACAGGCCGGTGCGTTTGCGGGCATCGCCGACCACCGAGCCGCCTTTGCCGACATTGACCACATAACAGCGCGAGCCGCCGTTACAGAAAAAGGCGTACACCGATCGGGCCAGATCGGTACTTTCGCTGTCCTCGGCCGTGAATTCGCGGACGAATTGCTGCCAGTTGTTGCAGGCGAAGGCTTCGTTCAGGTGCTTGTTCGCGGCGGGTGCTACGCCCAGGAAAGCGGCGACTTCGGATCCCACCATTTCGATAGAATTCGATCCGGTCGAGAGCTCTTCGATATAAACGCCCGGTGTCAGATAGGTAGCCATGTCAGATCTCCAATTGCTCGAAATGTATTACTACGGGTTCTTGAGTCGAATTAGCGGGTTCCACTAATAACTCGCGTCGTTTGGCGCGGATCAGATAACCGCGGCGGTGTTGGTTCGGATCGATGCCGGCAAAGCTGAAATTTCCGGCGGCATCGGTACGGGTGTAACGGCCGGCCGCCACCAGCTCGACGTCGGTGTCGGCCAATGGAATCTCGCCGGGGCCGAGCAGGCGGCCGCTGAAAGTCGCGACCGGGCCCATCCTGACCTGTGGCGGTGCTTTGATGCGCGGCACCGTTGGTTCGGCCAGCGGTAGCGTTACCGGAACCTTGATCGTAAAAGCCGGCGCCGGTTTGGCGGCGAAGGCTTGCCAGACTTCGAGCGGTGGCGGCGCAAACTCGTATTCGAATTCGGTTTGTTGCACGGCTGCCGCGACCAGAGTGCCCAATAATCGGTGTGCCGCGGTTTGATCGGCGGCCTGCACCGTTATCAGATAGTTCAACAGCAATTGCGGTTGCGGGCTGCGCGCGGCCGCAGATGAAGTCAGACGTCTGAAATCCAGCAGGTACAACACGACAGTCGGTTCGGCGGCCGGGACGCCGGGCGGCTCGAACGATATCCTGGCTCCGGCGGCGACGGCGCCGACCCAGGCCGATAATTTTTGGTCGGTTTGTTCGAACATTTAAAATCTCCCCCGGCCGGCAGCGCTGAATCGGCTGTACGACTGATTGCCGGAAACCCCGGTACTGAGGCCGGTTTCACCGGCAGAAAGCAACCGGGTGCTAAGCCAATTTGTCTCGGCTTGGTTGGCGGCCGTCTGTCCGCTGGGTCGAAAGTAAAACTCGCCGGCGGTGTCGCCGGCGCCCTGAATCGGGCCGTACAACGGCCGTTGCGGATGGCCGAGCTGGGAAGACTGGTCGTAAACCGTTTCTTCGATCTGGTCGTGAATAGCATCGGCCGAGATCGGGTCCGGTTTTTTGTAATTTTTCAAGAAGTCGATGAATGCCGCGGCGAACACCGAATGTTTGCCGCGGCCCTTGTCCAACACCGGTTCGTCGCCGCCGGAGGTCAGGTATTTGCGCGAAATCAGCGACGATTTCAGCGCAACAATCGAACCGGGCTGGCCGGTCGCGGCGGTCAATTGCGGGGTCGACATCAAGGCGGTATTGCGTAACGATCCGGAAAAACAGGAGTCGGCCACGATTAGTACGTGTCTGGCGTGCATCACTTGCGGCGCGGTGTTGCGGGCAATTTCGTAATCGCTGATCCAGGTATCGCTGCGCGGCGGCTTGTCGGCATCGATCGGCAGCCAGAACCCCGCCGTGTTTTCTTCCTGGCCGTGACCGGCGTAATAAATCAGCAGGTTGTCGTTCTCGGTCGTTTGCTGGCGCAAGTCGAAAATCGCCTGCCAGATTCGCGAGCGGGTAGCCTCTTGATTCAGCAGCAGCGTGATCGAGGTAAAGCCGAATTTGGCGCGCAGCAATTCGGCCACCGCTTTGGCGTCGTTGACCGGGGTTTGCAGTTGATTCATCGCGGTGTAATCGTCTATGCCGATCACCAGCGCAAAATAGCGGCCGACGGCGGGCGCGGCGATCGTTTCGGTTTCCATGCCTTGGCCGCGCAATTGGGTTTCGGTTTGGGCGATCTTGTTTTGTAGGTCGGCGATGGTGTTTTGATCAGATTTGGCTTTTTGCTCCAATTCGGTAATCCGTTGCTGCAATTGCCGGTTGCGCTGCTGTTCGGCCTGATTGGCCAGCACAGGCCTTGTTTGTTTGATTTGCGAAGACAGAGCTTCCTTCTCGGCCATCTGCTGCTTCAAGCCGGCTTGAGCGTTAACCAGTAACAGATTCGTCTGGGCCAGTTCATTACGCAATTTGGCCGTTTCGGCATTGTCCTTTGTCGGCGGAGCTTGAGCCGGTAAACCGGCGGCTTTGCGATACCATTCCATCGATGCATTGGGGTCTTTGCCGGTACCCAGCCCTTTTTCCAGTAAAAATCCCAGGTTGGCCTGGGCGCGGGAATAGTCCTGCTCGGCGGCTTTGCGGTACCAAACGGCAGCATTGGTGTAATCGGCGGCGCGTTCGTAGAACTCGCCGAGATAGGTTTGGGCAATCTTATCGCCGGCTTCCGCGCATTCTTTCCAGACGTTGGCGACCTGCTGCAAATTGGCGGCGTCGAAGGCTACATGCTGGCCGCCGCTAGCCCGGCATTGCCATAAACTGGTACGGGCCGGGCGCGGCGGCGTGGTATAGAAAATGCCGGTTCCGACTTCGATGTGCAGTCCGGGCAGTTGGCAATCGACGATCATCCGTTCCTCGGCGCTGCGGTTGCTGCCTTCCGCCGGGTCGCCGACCCGGCTGCCGTTGACCGGGCAGCCGGCCAATTGCATGCCGCCCGAGCGCGACATGCCGCCGGCGCAGCCGGCCAGCAGCAAAACGCAGCCGAGCCAGACAGCGAAGCGGCCGATTGCGCTTGCCGCAAAGGGTGTCGTCATTGGAGGCTGGCTTTGCCGTTGCATATTCAATTCTCCTAAATCCGCCGAGGTCCGTTTCAGCCCACCAGCACGAAGGGGGCCCAGTAGTACGGGTGCCGGTAATCGGCCGGCGCGGCGTCGCTATCCACCGATACGCCGCGGCTGTTTAACGCCTCGCGCCGGCCGGATTTGATCGCATCCGGACTGAGGGTTTGTAAATGAAGCTGTGCTGCCTGCAGCGCCGAGCCCGGTGTCTCGCCGGCCTGCAGGTGCCGGTAAAACTCGGCCATCAGCAGGCTGGTCGCCAAATCGTCCACCGGCCAGAGGCTGACGATCGCGGCGCGGGCGCCGGCCGCCAGCAAACCGCGGCTGAAGCCCAACACATCGTCGCCGCCGGCGGCTTTGCCTTGGCCGGTGCGACAGGCACTCAACACCACCAAATCGGCGTTCAAACGCAGCCCGATCAAGTCCTGTACGGTCAACGCGCCGCCGTCGGCCAGCAGAATCGACGACAACAGCGGCGCGTTTTCCGCCAGTACGCCGTGGGTGGCAAAGTGCAGCACATTGAAATCCGGTAACGCCTTCCTTACCGCCGCTACCGTCGCCGCCGACCCGGTCAAGACGAGGCTGTTATCGTTTAACTGGGCAATGTGGGCGGCTTCGGTTTCGGCGGCCGGCAGCGCCGGTTGGGCTACTGCATGCTCGGCAAACGGCGCTTGGTAGGCCATCTTGGCCGGATTGCCGACTGCCAACACCTTCGGTTTAGTGCCGTTATCGGGCTTGGCGAGAAACTGCAGAATGCTGGCGCTGGGCAGATAGGACACGCTGTGGCCGGCGATCAGCGGCCGGCCTTGCCAAGGTAAGGCATGGAACGGTAGGCCGTGGGTCGAACCGTAGGGTACGATGAGCAGGCGATTGTGCGTAGCGAGGACGTCGGCAAACGGTTTCAGCAACCATGCGCTGAGCTGATCGCCGGTT
The DNA here is from genome assembly GCF_056850255.1 of Methylomonas sp. Uni0011. Classification (NCBI taxonomy): domain Bacteria; kingdom Pseudomonadati; phylum Pseudomonadota; class Gammaproteobacteria; order Methylococcales; family Methylococcaceae; genus Methylomonas; species Methylomonas sp. Uni0011. The sequence goes on along the minus strand of NZ_JBVVNO010000011.1, from coordinate 87,158 downwards.
TGGCGGTAGTCGCCGCGGCGTTCGCAGGCGGTATGGAAATCGCGTACTTGGCGGTCCAGTTGCTTGGCGTCGATGTTCTGCCGCCCTGCCGTAATCAGACCTTGACTGTCGATTGCCCAGGTCAGCAGGTCTTCACCGAGAAAGGCGTATTGCAGCAAAGCCGTGCCGGCCGGCAGCAGGCCGGCAATTTGGCCGACGTCGGCGATCGGCGCCTGGCGATTGACGGAGCGGTAGAAGCTGGGATTTGCTGCGGCCAGTTGGGTTTCGGTCTGGCGCAATTGAGTTTCGGCGGCGGCAATCTTTTGTTCCAGATAGGCAATCCGGCCGGCATCCGGCGATTGCGCGCCGCGCTCGCCAGCCAATAGGCTGCCCCAGGTCGCCAGCTTGGCCGTATCTTGCAGCCAGCGGCGGACGCTTTCATCTGCGTTACGCTCGGGCCGATTGGCGCCGTTAGCCATCAGGTCCAACAGCGCGCGGGCTTTGCCGCGCTCGGCATAGTGGTAGGCGGTTTGCCGGTGGCTGGCTGCTGACGCCGGTTGCGATGCCGCCAATTTCAACGCGTTTCTGGCCGGCAAAAAATACAGGTATTGCGAGCTGGAGGCGGACGATAAGGCGGTCTTGAAGTTGTCCCGCCGCAGCAATTGCCGGGAACGTTCGAACGCATCCAGCGCTTTGGCATAGTACTCGGCCGCCTGGGTTAAATTTTCCAGGCCTTCGGCGACTTCGCCGTAGGTTTGCAGACTCTCCCAGGGCTTGTCTTCGCTTTGCCACCAATCTTTACCGAAGCGGCTTTCCAATTGGCCGAGATGGTTGGCCGAATCGGCATAGGCCTTGATCATGCAGAAGAACAGCGCCGCCTGCTGCTGGCTATTGCGCCATTGTTGTTGGATGCCGGCCTGGATTGCTTCGCCGCCGATCTGCGCTGCCAGCGCTTCGATGCCGCTAAGTAACGGCGATGCGCCGATTTGTTTTGGCTGATAGCGGCGATAGGCTGCGGCGGCGGCAGGGTAGTCTTTGCGTTGGGCGTGTACGATCGCCAACTGAAAGTCGCGGTGGTGTTGAGCCGTTTTGTCGGCTGCCGCCAGTGCAATGGCAAATTGCCGCTCCGCTTCCGTGCGATCGCCGGCATTGCGTGCGGCCAGCGCCCGGTAACACGGGGCATTGACGGCGGTGTATTCGATGGCCTCCTGCGCCAGTTGCGTCACCAAGGAGCCGGCGCCGGTATTGTCGCTAATCGGGTGAGTCTTCAACCAATCGAGTTGGGTTTGCAGTTTGCCGGCGATGGTCTCCATATTGTCGGCGTCCATAGCGTCCAGATAGGCCTGCCACAGACCGTGCAGCGACAACAGCAGCCGCAGCGGCGCGTTGGCGTCGAGCTTGGCCGAGTTTTGGGCTGCCGATTGCAATTCGACCGCCTGTTGCAGGTGGACGATGGCGGCGTCGCGCTCGCCCAGCTTACGCAGCAGATAGCCCTGGTCCATCAGGCTTTGCACCCGCCGCGGCGTCGAACCCAGGCCGGTATACAGCGATTCCGCCAGACGGAAACAGGCCAGCGCCCGCTCGAAATCGGCATCGCGCAACAGCCAGTGCCAGCCGAGGCGGCTGTGCAGGAATCCCAGACCCAATCCATAACTGAACGAGCCGGCGGTTTTGCCCCACTCGCCGATGCCGGCGGCGATCTCGCGCGGTTCCGGCACTTGGCCGTCGGCGACTTTCAGCAACGCGACATGCGCGGCGGCGGTCCGGTAACCGTAACCGTCGCCGGCAGCTTGGAACTGCTCTCGGGCGCTGCTCGCTTTGGCCAACGCTGCGGCAGTGTCGTTTGCCAACGCCGCCAAATAGGCATGGCGCAAGCTAACTGCCGCTTCGCCGCGCGGGCAGTCGCCGGCCGCCGCGAATAGTGCCGCGGCTTGGGCGTAGGCATCAGTCGCTCGCCGGATATCGACGGCGGAGCGGTCCAACTCGCGTTCCATCGCTTGCGAAGACAAACTGCTGTCGGCGTTGGGCGGCGGGTTCAGCGCGGTATTGAATACCAGCGGCGACGATAACGGCGCGGCGTAGGCGTCGCCTTCCGCTAGCCAGCAGGCGCCGGCACCGGCTTTGTCGCCGATTTGCAGATAAAGTTGTTTGGCTTGCTGCCAATAAACCAGCGCGGTTTGCGGGTCGCCGCCGCGGCGGTAGAGATCGGCCCGGTTACGCAACACCACGGCTTGCCATGCCGGCGGGTAGCCCGTTTGGCTGTCCGGCGTCAGCATCGTCAATACCTGGTTCAGCAATTGCGTGCGTTGTTGCGGGGTCATCGGTAGCGTGGCCGCCGAATCCAGCGCCGACTGCAGCGATTTGATGCCGTCCAGCTCTTCGCCGACGAAGGCATTTTCCTGGAGCGCTTGCGCTGCCGAGACTTGGGTGCGCAATGCCGACTTACGTTTGCCGGTTTCCGCCAGCAGTGCCATGAAACGCTGGGTTTGCCCTGATTCCATGTCGGAGACGCTGCCGCCGCTTTCGTTCGGAAAATGGTTGAATTGCTGGTAAGCGGCCATCTCGGTAAAGCTGGTCGCCCGCAGTTGGCGCAGCGAATCGGCCGGCACCAAGGTTTCGATCTCGCGGAAATGGCCGGCGGCAGCGGCCGCTTCGCCTTGCATTAAGCGGACGACGCCCAAACCCAGCAGCGCATCGGCCAACCGTTCCGGATTTGCTGCGGTTCGGGCGGCTGCGGTTTGAGTCTCCGCCTTGGTCCGGGCTTGGGCGAAATCGTCTTTGAATTCGGCGTAGACGATAGATGCCAGCGGCAACGAGTCGGCGCCGGCAAGTTCGGCGGCATAGGCTTCTGACCAGCCCGAGACTCCGATTTTTCCGGCATAGGCGGCCACTAGGGCCGCGTATTTCAGAAAGGTGCGTCGGTCGAGATAGAGAGAATCGGGGCTCATGGCTCGGTTCCGGTCAGTTGCCGCAGCGGCTTTTGATGTCGCAAGCCTTGGCCAGGGCTTTGACGCCGGGCAGGCCGCGGGCGCTGCGGGTTTCTTCGCCGAATTGCCGGTAACGCCAGCAGGCTTTTTGGCGCATGGTTTTTCGGTCCCAGCGTTCCCAATCCTTTTTGTATTTGATCAATTGGTATTCGACGCCGATATCGGGTTTGACTTTCAGTTCTTTGGCGTTGCCGTCGTAACCGTGCGAACCCCAGGCGATCCGCTTCAGCGGGTCGACCACCATCACCACGTGGCCGTCGCCGCGTTTCGGATCGCGGTACACCAACAGGTCGCCGGTTTGCGGCGGTGCGCTGTCGCAACGTTCGAAATGCTGCGCCAGCGGGCTGTCGGTTTTGACCATGTCGGCCGTGTTCAGGTATTTGTCGCCGGCGTTGTAGGGCAGGCCGGCGCGGGTAAAGGCAAACCAGATCGCCCGCGAACAATCGATGCCGCGTTTTAAATTGTCCAGATCGGACGCGGCGTTCCAGGCGTGGCCTTTGTAGCCGAAACCGTCGCCGGCCGCGGCTTGCGCCAGCCAATCGGCTTTTTGCAATACTTTGTAGAGTGCCGTGTCGCGGTCGTCGGGCAGATAGGGGCGGATATCGAAATGCGGGATGGTGAATTCGCGGGTCTGGCTGAACCCGGCGAGTCCGCGGTCGCCGGCTTTTTGAAAGCGGGAATTGGCCTCGACCCGTAATTTGATTTTGCTCAAGGTCCAGGTAGTGTCTTCCGCACTGTCGCTGTCTTGCATCTGGCCGCGGGTGCCGGTCAGATAGCGGTCCAATGCCCGATACAAACCGGTTTTGGCCGGGTCGGCCGCGCGGGTGCGGGCGCTTTGCGTCAGCAAATCCCAGCGCACCGGATTTTTTTCCTTGGTGCCGAACACGATCAGTTGGTCCCAAACATCCAAAGGCAAACCGGCGCGAAAGGTCTCGCCGGCGGCGCTGAAGGTGGTCGATTCACCCGGTTTCAGTAGTTCGCGGCGGCCGTCGGCCGGGAAGCCGAAGCTGCTGCCGTCGGTGGACAGCACCACGCCGCCGACCAGCAGCGGCGCTGGTGCGTTCTTGTCCAGCGTGACTTTGACGTTCCAGCGGTGGCATAAGGGCATGACCTGGTCGGCATTCGGCGCGGCTGCTTCCCACACGCCTTTGGCGCAGTCGTCTTGTCTGGAAGAGGGTATGACTTCGACTTGCAGGCTCTGGTTATCGCTAAACTCGCTACCGCCTTCGCCGCGCAATTGCAGCAAACCTTTTTGGCGGGCGTGCTGCCACAAGTTGTGGGCGGCGTCGCTATCCTGGCCGAAGACGTTGCGCACCCGGTTTTCCGGGCCTTTCAGTTGCAATAAGCCGTCGGAGGTCAGGCTTAATTCGAAGTCGCCGGGGCCGTCGCCGACGTTGAGTAAGGTTTTCGCATCCGGATCGTCGGCGATCGCCTGTTTGATCGCGGCGGCGCGGTCCGGCGGCACGCCGCCGGGTTCGGATTCGGGTTTGATCCTGACATTGATGCGGACGTAGTCGTCGGCCGGTCGTACCGGCACGGCAATGTCGCCGACCGCCAGCGCGGTCGCCGACGCATTTTTGCCGACGATATTGGCCGTCGCCGTCAGGCCGGTCATGGTGTCGATTGCCACGCTGGCTTTGGCCTTGGCCGGATCGCGGGTATCCGCTCCGCTCAGCGCGCCGTCGTAAATACGGAGTTCGGCGCCGGCGCCCAGTCCCGGTAACGGCGGACCGGCCAGTTTCAGCGGTGGCCCCAATTCGGTGACTTCCCAGGCCACCGGCGCCGTACGCAGACTATTGCCGAATACCGGCCGGTCCAGCTTGCCTTGGAAATAGGGGATTTGGTAACTGCGGGCGGCGACCAGGGCCGGAATTTGCCGGGCGGCCTGGGCGTAAGTCAGGGCTTGGTTGCTGCCTTGGCCGAGCACTTGCAACAAGGCGTCGGTAAATATGCCGCGACCGGCTTGTTCCAGGGCGCTGGTGCCGTCGCTGGCCGCGGTCAGCGCAATCAGATTCGGCATCGATTCCGGCGCTAAATCGCCGGCTCCGTCGCCGACGCCTTCGGTTTGCGGAGCGTCGGCTTGATCCGGGGCCGGTTCGACGAAGCGGGCGACCATGGTTTCCCGGTCGCCGCGGGTCGCGGTGCCGGAATTACAGGAGTCGAGGATGACGGTGACGTTGTCGCTCTTTTTATAGAGTTTGGCCAACAGGCCGTTCAAGCGGTCGTCAGTAAAATCGCCGATTTTGGCGCCGTTTTGCTCGGTACGCGAATCGTGCAATACCAGGGTTTCGTCCTGGCCGTCGGGTTCGTCGCCGTTTTTATCGACAGTTTGCGAGCCGTGGCCGGCGTAGTAGAACACGACGATGTCCTTTTCTTTCAAGCGCGGCAACAAAAAGCTGTCGAACGCTGCCTGCAGATTTTGTACGGTGGCCTGGTCGTCCAGCAGCATGCAGACGTTTTCTCTCGGAAAGCCGTAACCGTTCTTGCCGGACAATATTTCCTGCATCCGGCGCGCGTCTGCCGGCGGGCCGGCCAGATCCGGGACTTTGTCCGAGATGTATTGGCCGACGCCGACGACCAAAGCCAGCTTTCTGACCCCGCCGGATTCGGTGGTTTGTTCGATGGCGCAGCCCGGAATTTGTTGAATCGCGGCAAAGCATGGGCTGGCCGCTGCCAGATAAAAACCCAGCAGGCTGCAACAAATCTCTAGCGCGAGGCGGTTGGAGCGTTTCATGGTTTCGACTCCCGGCGAAAGCTGTGGTCGGAGACTTTGCCGGGCCTTAGCCCGGCGCTGTTTTATTTCAGCTTGTCGACATTGTGTTTAAGTTCGTCGCGGAAGGTTTGCAGCGCTTCGGCGGCTTTGGCTTGGCCCTGGTCTCTGAGCGCCTGTTGTTTGGCCAGCAATGCTTTCTCGATCTCGTCGTAATCTTGAAAAATCTGTTTGCTTTGTTCGCCGGCTTCGCCGCGGATCGCTTCCATTTCCTGTACCAGTTTTTGGTAGCGGTCGCGGATTTCGGTTTCGGTGGATTGGGCATCCTGCTGCCATGCCGCCAGCGATTCGTTCATTTTCTGTTTCGAATCCGCCCATTCCTGGTTGGCGTCTTTGAAATAGTCGCCGAGGTTTTTGGCGGCCTCGCTGACCGCCTGTTTCATATCGGAAATGGCGCCCAAAATCGCGCCGAATCCGGATTTGGGTTCCAACGCCGTCAGCACGCCGCCGTCCGCTAAGGGCGGCGCGGATTCCGGCGGATTAGTGATAACGATTTTGGCCGGCGGCGGCTCGACGGCGATTGCGGCCCGGGCGTTGGCTTGTACCGGTGCGGCTTTGGCTTTTTCCAGCGCCAGCGCAATCGTGACGCCGCTGCTGATGGGGGTTAAGCCGGTGACTTTGCCGATCACGGCGCCGTTGAATTCGACCGGATCGTCGGGTTTGATGGATTTGGCATCGCTGAAATTTACCGTGACGTTGATCCAGGACGGGAACAGGTCGCAGCCTGCCAACGCGGTAACGATTGCCAATATCAGCCATTTGAAATGGGTGCTTGCCATGGGGTTCTCCTAAGGTGCGTGATCGCTGGGCATTGCTGCCTCTGAATGAAAAGTTCGGTTATCGCCCGGTTTCGCCCAAGCGAATATCGATTTCAGGCAATTCCGCCTCGGCTTCCGGGACCGCGCGGGGGACGCCGATCCCGTCGAAAAACAGATCGATCCGTTTTTCGTTGCGGATTTTCAAGCCCTTGATGACCCGGCCGTTGGCTTTGCTCCATCGGCGGAATTGGGCCGGAACCCGGTCGAATTGTTGCTTGTTGACCACCGACAACAGGCTGGACTTGGCGAAGTTGCCGGTGCCGACGTTGTAGACGAAATCGCATAGCGCGGCGTATTGGCCGTCAGTCAAAGGCACTTTGGTTTTGGTCAGTACCGCGATTTGGGCGCGTTCCATGTCGGACACCAATAGCTCGCCGCCGCGCGGTTCGCTGATGCCGTTGCGGAACTCGGCCGGTTCGGTGCCGTTGCAGCGGGCTTGCTTGATCAGATGGCCGTAACCGATGGTGCAGAAGTAGGCCACGTCGTGGTAGGGCAGGCTTCTGAAGCCTTCCATGAATTTGGTCAGGTCCAGGCCCTTGTCGTAAATCGGCCTGAGTTCCATGCCGGGCGGCAATACCGCCCGCTCGTCGGGTTCCAGAAAAATACCGGCCGTGATTTTTTCTTCGTCTTCGGCCCATTCCTGCGTCAGCGTGGTGCAAGCGGCGAGACATGAAATCAGGGCAAACGGTAGCAGGGCTTTGGCGATTGCCGTCCGTCGCAATTCCGGCCGGGCGAATGACTGCGGCTTTGCCGGACTGCAACGGTTTGGTTGGGCGCGATCGGACGCCGGCTGGCGTGCCGTTCTCAGAATGGCTTTGTTGCGCATGATTCCCCCTCTAGCGTTGATGCTTTATTTAGTGGCCGGTACTGGTTTGCCGGATATCCGATCCGTTAGCGGCCGTTTGTTATGGTCGGGACGATCGAGGTCTTTTCGGAAAGGTCGGCCTCGACTCAGCTTTGCGTTAATGGGCCTAGCTCAAAATTGAATCTTTACTCCGCCGGAAACGATCTGGTTGCTGCCGTTTTCGATCAGTAACGCTTCGTAATCGACGAAGGCGGTAATGTTTTGCGGCAACAGCATCTGCACGCCGGTGGCCAGATTGACCCAGTTGCGTTCGGGCGCTCCGGTCGTAATTGGGTTCAGAACGGTCCCGGCCAGCGAGGCATTGATTTGCCGGCTCCGGTTTTCGAATTCGTGGACCCATTCGGCCCGAAAACGGGGGATGAATACGGTATATAAGCTGGGCACGCTGAAGGCGCGGCTGAGTTCGGCGCCGACCGTGGTTGTGAACGAGTCGATCGCTTGGCCGTTCATTTGGATGGGAGCAGAGCCCCTTAGCGCGCCGCCGCCATCTACTACGGCCGCTCCTTGTTCGGTATATCCGTCGATTTCGGTGTGGCTGTAGTCGCCGCGAACGAAGCCCCGTAAATTGAACCATTCCATTTGCTCTATGTAGCCGGCCCCGAGACTGGTGAAAAACTGGTAGGCACCATAGCTGGCTGAGGCGTTACCGATGGTTACGTTGTTGGCAAGGGATGCGTTGACTGAGCGCAAGGAGTCGAATTCCAGCCGGCTGTAGCCTGCCAGAACGCTGACATAGCTTTGCGAGGAAGGAGAGTAAACCAGAAACGGAGCTACTCGGTAGGCGTCGGAGTTCAGATAACCGCTATTGAAATTCAAATCGCGGTCGGAATGCAGATAGCCCAGAGAAAGGCCGCCGGCAAATTGCTTGTCGAAGCGGTAATCCAGAATGGCGTTGGCATGTTGGGTGTTGACGTCGAAACCGGTTTGACCGCGGACATTGTTGCGGTCGCCGAAGCCGCCGCCGCCGCTAATCGAGATGCCGAATGGCCCTATGTAACTGGCATCGCCGCTGCCGCCGCCGCGTTTTCGACAATCTTCCCGGTCTTTGGCGGTTTTATCGGCCGCGTCGCAATCGTTAAGGCGTTGCAAGCGAGTATTGATTTTTTTGACGAAATCGTACGGTGACGTGATTGCAATCGAGTCTGCTTGCAGCGCCGCTTGCGGTGACAGCTGTTGTAGGGCAACGCCCGAATTTGAGCCGCAAAGCGCCTGCAGCGTAGTGATAGGGCCGCCGCACTGCGAGCTGATGGCTTGAAATACCGCAAGTTGGCCGGAACTGGCGACACCGGCTTGGCCCAGCGTATTCATCGATCCGGTATTGATGCCGCTATCCGCATAACTCTGCGGGTTTACGGCAAGAGTTAGTGTGAAGCAAGCCAGCAGAAGCTGGAAAATTTTTTTGAGCCAAGCGATGTTATTCACGTTTCCCCCCTTGACAAAAGCCCAATCCGACGAACTGTGCGGGCTTATAGTAGTCCTGATTTGACGATTGTCAAACACTAATAATTTGCAGGTTCAATTGTCCTATCGGACTATTCGCAATGCGATGGACTAGCGAATACGGAGCGGGTGAAATGGCTGGCTTGATGGCGACAGCAAAGCGTGGTAGGCGGGTATGCCGGCAAGCGTCGTCGACTAAAGCGGTTGGCCGGGAGAGGGCGAATCAGATGGGACGGGATCGGCCGGTTTGCCGTTCGCAGTTATAACCCACCCTGTTTTTGACCGGTATTCCGTTCGGATTGGGCGTGTCGAAGCCGGAGGCTGCCGGCTGTCGACGCCTTTAGTAACCGGAAGGGCATCAAGAGAATAGTCTTTAGCCGGGGCGATAGATTGGTTTGGCAACGCCGCCAGTCGAGTCTGGCGGCGGGGAGTTGGGGATTACTCGGCGGAAGCTTCACCTTCTATCAATTGCAATGCCGGCGCTTGGGCTGCGAATACTTCTGCGGCCAATGCCAAGGGCTTGGTAAGGCCCGGTATGGCCGGAATTTTCCAGGCCTTGCCGACGAATTTGGCCAGGATGTTCTGCAACCAGGGGCGGTCGGAATGGGCGTGGTGCAGAATGAAACGGTAGCTTTCGCCGTCGTTAAACACGGCAAAATCCTCCAATACCACGTCTATCGTGAAATCCTCGCCGTACAAGCGGCTTTGCACATAGACCTTGCGCGCATCCAGATCGAAATTGAACTGGGTCAATTCGGCGATGCCTTTCATGACGTGGTTGGCGACCCAAACGATCAGCGAGTTGGGCGTTATTTTGATGGCGAATCGGATTAAATTGGCTGCTAAGCTCATAGTGGGCCTTCAACGGTGGATGGAAGTAAGCCGATGATTCTAATCGCAATCGAACCGCTTGGCCGCCAATTATTTTTACACCTTGTCTGACGCGGAACTGTTGAGATGAGCATACGCCGGGAACGTCTGTAGGCGGCTGTCGTCCAGCGGCTCGCCGACGGTAAAGTGGTACAGGCTTTGCCAGTCGTTGTCTTTTAACCCCAGCACGCCATGCACGGCATCGTCGAAGAAGCAGCCGATGCCGGTGCCGCGCAGTCCGGCCGCTTCCGCCTCCAGATACAAAATCTGGCCGAGCAGGCCGCATTCCCAAAACAGCCGGCGGTAGCGCCAAGCCTCGGCCGAGACGTTGTCGGCAAAGCGGGCCAGCATGCCCAGGCTGAAGGCGCTGTCGCTGGCAATCGGCTGATGGCAGGACAAGGTTTTCGCCGCCTGACGCACGTTGCCGGCTTGCAGTCGGTACCACTCGAACGGGGCGTCGATACGTTGCCAGTTGTAGTCTGTGGAACAGGCGGGGCGGATTTCTGCCAAGGCTTCCGTGCTGCGCGGCAGGAAATACAGGCCCGGTTCGAGGCCGTCGACGCGATGCACGAACAACACCAAATGCACCTGCGCCGGCCAGTTCCAGGCCGTGAACGGCGGCTTTGCGGCGGGGAGTAGTGCGGCGAGGATACGGTAAAAGTCGGTCAGCGGCAGCGGCGCCGATTTGCCGTTGAAATGTTGCGCGCTGCGGCGTTGGCGGATCAAACGGCTGGCGAGCTGGTCGTGGCTGACAGCGGGTAGCGAGGCGGCCGGGAATTCGAGCCGTTCCCGTAGCGTGGCGGGTTTGAGCGTGTGCTCGGCGACTTGGTCGATAATCGGCCAGCGGTAGAAGTGGCGGCCGCTCAAACGTTTGGTGCTACCGAACCATTCGGCGGACTGTAGCGCTTGCGACAATGCCGGACCGGAAAATTCACCCTCGGAGCCGTCACCGGTATCGATCCGGCACAACAGGTCCGGCGTTTCGCGCTCGTCGGCGACGAAATCCGCGTCGCGATCCAAACCCAGCCAGGCGGCGAGCTCTGCGTCGCCGGTTTCGCTGAGCAACTCAACGTGCCAGCCCAGGCAGGCGGCGGCATAGCTCAACGCCGCCAGGGCATGGCCGATGTCGTGCTGGCAATAGCGGAATGCGCGTTCGCCGTATTTCCAGGCTTCGCGCCAATGGATGGACGACAAGCCAACGTACAAGCCGGCCGGCAAACCGGCGGCATCGAACCGGCAGCGCCGTTCCAGAAGGTGATCGTGGCTGACGTAATGGTACACGCCCGGCGCCAATACCTCCGGGGCCGTGCTGAGCAGATAGGCTTCGGTCGGATGCAAATTGCCGCTGGACGGGTTGCAGCGCAAGGCCCAGCGGTCCGGGCCGAATTGCTTCCAGGCCGACAGGCCGAAACTGAGTTCCAGTAACAAGCCGAGATTGGAGACATTTAGCGGTTGAACGGGAATCAGCCCCGGCGCATCCAGCTCGGCGAACTTGCAGTCCAGTTCCGCACCTGGCTGTGGTAAAGCCAACGTTTCGCAGCCGTCGAACCGGCGGAACGGACTGGGCTGGTCGTCCCAGTCCAGCGATGCCGGGCCTTTGGCGTAAGCATTCAGTTGGTGTTTGGTGCGTTGGTGGTACGCAAGTACCTGTTGGGAGTCGTCGCTCATAGCCTGTTGGTGCGAAATTGGGTGGGGCAGGGACTGGCGGCCTTGCGGAGAGGCATTGCGGCCGGGTGTCCCGCCGGTTAGTCGCGCGTGTATCAATGCGTCGTTACCGGCTCCAGGTCCGGAGCGATCAGATCCTCGGTCCAGCAACCGATCGGCCGACCCAAATTCAGTTCGCTGTCTTCAAAGCGTACCAAAAAAACGGTCAGCCCCGGGTCTTCTTCGACATGGCCTTTCATAACGATGACGCCGCGCGCTCCGGCTTCGGCCAGTATCGCACCTTCTTCGCTGTCCGGCATGCTGCCGTCGTCGATAATCGTATGCGCTGCGTACACGACGTCGCCCAAATCCAAGTCTTCTACGTTCATTCTGTACTCCTGTGAGTGGTTTGTAGCAAAGCCGACAAAATGTTGGGAAACGGCTTGCCGATCAGGGATGGCCGGCACGCTGTTGCTAGTTTTTTCAATAGCTTAAGCTGGAGAATCGCGCATGGCATGCTGGTTGCTTGAACGAGTTACAAGATCAATGCCAACCCGTTTCAGGAGACTTATCCATGATTACCCTTACCGAAAGCGCGATAAAAGCCGTGGGCCGTTTTATCAGCAGTTCCGACAAGCCCACCGGCGGTTTGCGCATCGAAGTGACCGACGGCGGCTGTTCCGGCCTGTCTTACGGCCTGCGCCTGGAAGCGAAAGAAAGCGAAGCCGATACCGTGATCGACTGCGGCGAAGTCAAAGTCTTCGTCGACCCGTTGAGCATGCCCAAGTTGGACGGCATGTCTATCGATTTCGTCGATAGCCTGGAAGGTTCAGGCTTTAAATTTACCAATCCCAACGCGGTGAAAAGCTGTGCCTGCGGTTCGTCGTTTACCACCGGCGACAACGGCGGCGCCCCTAAATCCTGTTCTTAAGTTTGCGAGGTTATTGCCATGTGGGATTATTCAGAAAAAGTTAAAGACCATTTCTTCAACCCGAAAAATGCCGGTGCGGTCGCCGGGGCCAATGCGATTGGCGAAGTGGGTTCCATCAGTTGCGGCGACGCCTTGCGTCTGACCTTGAAAGTCAACGAAGACACCGAAGTCATCGAAGACGCCGGCTTTCAAACCTTCGGCTGCGGCTCGGCGATTGCGTCGTCTTCCGTGTTGACCGAAATCATCAAAGGCATGACGCTGGACGAAGCCTTGAAAGTGACCAACCAGGACATCGCCGCCGAACTGGACGGCCTGCCGCCGGAAAAAATGCACTGCTCGGTAATGGGCCGCGAAGCTCTGCAAGCCGCCGTCGCCAACTATCGCGGTGAAGAATGGAAGGACGACCATGAAGAAGGCGCGCTGATCTGCAAATGCTTCGGTATCGATGCGGCAATGATCGAAGAGATGGTGTGGGCCAACAAGCTGCGTACCGTCGAGGACGTCACCAACTTCACCAAGGCCGGCGGCGGTTGCGCTTCCTGCCATGAAGACATCGAAGGCCTCCTGGAAAAAGTCTTGAAAGAACGCGGCGAAAGCTTCGATCCGAACGCGGCTCCGGTCGCCAAACCGGCGCCGGTGGTAGCCGAGAAAGGACCGATGACCAATTTGCAGCGGATCAAAAAAATCGAGGAAGTGATCATGTCGTTCCGGCCGCAATTGATGGCCGACGGCGGCGACGTCGAGTTGGTGGAAGTGGTCGACAAGACTGCTTACGTCAACATGACCGGCGCCTGCAACGGCTGCCAAATGTCGGCGATGACCATCGCCGGTATTCAGCAACGCCTGATCGAAGTGATGGGCGAGTTCATCAAAGTCGTGCCGGCGTCGCAAATGCCGAAACTGGTGAATATCCAGGAGGCCGGTCATGCCTGATATCTATCTGGATAACAACGCCACGACCAAGGTGGACCGGGCCGTCGTCGATGCGATGATCCCCTATTTCACCGAATACTTCGGCAACCCGTCGTCGATTCACCGCTTCGCCGACGGCGTGGCGCGGGCGATCAAGAAGGCCCGCAGTCAAGTGCAGGAATTGCTGGGCGCGGAGCACGACTCGGAGATTATTTTTACCTCCTGCGGCACCGAATCCGATTCGACCGCGATTTTGTCGGCGATCAAATGCCAGCCCAACCGCAAGGAAATCATCACCACGGCGGTGGAGCATCCGGCGATTTTGAATCTGGTCGAGAACCTGGAAAAAGAAGGTTACACCATCCACCGGCTGCCGGTGGACAAGCGCGGCCGGATTAATTTGGAAGCCTATCAGGCCATGCTGTCGGATAAGGTCGCCATCGTTTCGGTGATGTGGGCCAACAACGAAACCGGCACCATTTTCCCGGTCGAAAAAATGGCCGAGATGGCCAATGCTGCCGGTGTGATGTTCCATACCGATGCGGTGCAGGCGGTCGGTAAAATTCCGATGATGCTGCAGGATACCAAGATCGACATGCTCAGCCTGTCCGGCCACAAATTGCACGCGCCGAAAGGTATCGGCGTGTTGTATCTGCGCCGCGGTACCCGCTTCCGGCCCTTGCTGCGCGGCGGCCACCAGGAGCGCGGCCGCCGGGCCGGCACCGAGAATACTGCATCAATCGTCGGTCTGGGCGTGGCTTGCGAACTGGCGCTGCAGCACATGGAGTTCGAGAACACCCAAGTCAAGGCCATGCGCGACAAGCTGGAGCAAGGCGTGGTCGAGGCGATTCCGCATTGCTTCATCACCGGCGACCTGAACAACCGCTTGCCGAATACCACCGACATTGCCTTCGAATACATTGAAGGTGAGGCGATCCTGATGCTGCTGAACAAGGCCGGCATTGCCGCGTCGAGCGGCTCGGCCTGTACTTCCGGCTCGCTGGAACCGTCGCACGTGATGCGGGCGATGGACATCCCTTACACCGCCGCCCACGGCACCATCCGCTTCTCGTTCTCGCGTTACAACACCATGAGCGAAGTGGACGAGGTGTTGAAAGTGATGCCGACCATCGTCGCCAACCTGCGCAAGCTGTCGCCGTACTGGGACAGTATCAACAACTGCCCGGTGGCCGACCCCGAGCAAGCCTTCCAGCCGACCTACGCCTGATGGCGAATACCGCGACACCGCTTTGATCGGCGGTGTCGCGGCGGCTTCGCCAAGCTTCCGCGCCGTCCCCAATCGCTTGGAGACGCCGTTTATTTGGAAACGAACTCGACCGTATTCAAGTCCACCTGAATTCTGATCTGGTTGTTGACCTGTTCCAGAGCCTGGCTGAGCCGGGTTTTGACCTGACCGCCGTGGAGGGCACGCACCAGGAACTGGTCGTCTTCGCCGCTGCGTGCGGCCAGGAAGTTGTCCAGGTCGCGGCCGGGTTCGAATTCGCCGCCGACCCAGCGCAGGGCGTCCACGCAGCGACGGAAGATTTTGGGGTAGACCAGCACGCCGGTTTCGGGGCCGAGGTCGTCCAGCGTGGAGACGGTGAAACGCTTGCTGCGATCCAGTCGCCAGATGCCACGCCGTGCGGTTTTGGCTTGTTGGTAGGCGGCGATCAGCCGGGTCTGGCTGTCGAAGGACAGGCCGCCGGAGTACAGGCCCAGGTAGGCGAGACCGCTGGCGACAGCGTGAAAATTGTAGGTTTTGCCGAGCAGGGCTTTGGTCAGTTTCACGTCCGCGCCGTCCTTGATCTTCTGCCGCGGCAACACAAAGGCGATGGGTCGGCCGTGGCCCTCGAAACCGTCGCACAGTATCGCCGCCTCGGTTTCCCAGGCGAAGCCGCTGGGGGCGACCGTCCAGTCCCAGCCGGCGGGATCGACGCCCAACCACTCCAGCAGACCGTTGCGGCTTTCCAGTCCGTGCGGTTGTTCGGCGCCGCCGTAGTGCAGTTCCGGCGCGTCTATCGCTTGAAAGCGCAATTGGTAACTTTCCTGGCCGCCGGCCTCGCTGGGCTGAGCGAAGCGGGGCAGACCCTGGAACAAGGTCATGTCGTCGGCGATGAAACGCATGCTGTCGCCGTCCGGCGATTGCCGTTGTCGCACGACGAGACGGCCTTTGATGTAGCGGTAATATCCTAATGACATGCTGACCTCGCTGCTGGGTTCGCGGCCGGTACGCTCGGCGCCCGGCCTGGTGGCTGGATGGGGCGTGCGGCCCGGATCATGCGCCGATTTCGGCCGGCCGGCAAATTTTTTGGGCAGGTTGAGGCGCAATCTCCTAAGCTGAGCGGTGCGTTATGTCGGGTAGGTTTATATTGTTTCGACCATCGTGCGCACAAATTCCGGACGAATCCACTTGCCGGTAATGGGTTGAGGTGTCTTGGGCTAACAGGCCTAACTCGGATGTTCTGTGCTAATCTGCCCGGTATCGAAGCGCTGCCGCCTGCATTGTCCATCTATGAATCAAAGCCGATCCTCTGTCAAACCGCAACCTCAAGCGGCCAACGACAGCACCGCCTTTATCGACAAAATCCGCCCCGACAGTGGCGTTGCCGAACCGGTTTATAAACAGTTGTTGCGCCGCATCGTGCAATTGATCGAGTCAGGCGAGCTCGGCGACGGCTTTAGCTTGCCATCCGAGCGGGCCCTGGCCGAAGCGCTGGCTTTGAGTCGCACCACCGTCCGCCGCTGCTATGAAGAATTGCGGGCGCAAGACCATATCGATACCCATGGCCGCGCCGGGGTGACGGTAAAAGCGGCGCCGCAACGGATCGCGCCGGAAATGGGGCGGTTGAAGGGTTTTACCGAAGAAATGCGTGAACTCGGCATGGTGGCGTCGACCCGGATTTTGGAGCAGGGCATCGTCGAGGACCGCACCATTGCCTCGATCTTCAATCGGCCGGCATCCAACCGTTTTTTTAGAATTGTGCGTTTGCGTCTGGGCGACGGCAATCCGATGTCGCGCGAAGTCGCTTGGTACGATTTGACCCCGGCCCCGGATTTCGCGCAATGGAGCGGAGACGGTTCCGCCTACCAATTTTTACAGGAACGCTGCGGTTTGAGCTTGCAACGCGCCGACCAGACCATCGAAGCCGTCATCTGCAACCAGGCGGAAATGCGGGTATTCGGTTTCGAACAGCCCGGCCCTTGTTTGCTGCTGAAGCGAAAAACCTATACCGACCAGGGCACGATGGTCGAGTACGTCGAAGGCACCTTTCGCGGCGACGCCTATACCTATCGGGTCGAGCTCAAAATGCCCGGCTGATCCGTCGAATCCCAGGCGCAGGCCGGCTAGCCATAAACGCTGTCAGTGCTGCATTGTCCGGCAAATGTGCCAAAACCCCATCGCGCTCGGCGATATAGGCGCCGCAGGCATTGGCTGCAAGCAGGGCGTGCTCGGGCGGGTAACGATCCTGCGCCCACAGCCATCCGGCGCTGAACGCGTCGCCGGCGCCGGTGGCGTCGCGCACCTCGACCGGCCAGGCCCCGACGTGGATTACTTCCTGCCGCCCCAGTGCGACGCAGCCTTGGTCTCCCAGCGTCACGATCAACCAATCGCCTTGCCAAGCGATGGTATCGGCCATTGCCGGGAGCAGCTCCAGCCACCGTTCCGCCGATAAAGTCAGCCGGGCGCCGTTATCGGCAAACAGCGCCGCCGCTTCGGCGGCGTTGACGATCATCGTGTCGGTAAGCGCAAGCAATTCCGACGTAATCGGCCGCCACGGCGACGGATTCAGCACCGTGTAACTGCCGAGCCGGCGCGCCGCCGAAAATGCCGCCAAGACCGATTCCAGCGGGATTTCCAGTTGGGCGTAAACCCGGCGCGGACGCGACTGGTCCAAGGCGTCGCAAACCATAGCTGGAGTGAGGTGAGCATTGGCGCCGGGGAACACGGCGATGACATTATCGCCGCGGGCGTCGATCAAGCCCACGCCGTAGCCGGATTGCGCGGCGCAAACAATTACCCAGCGCGTATCAAGCCCCATCTGCGACAGCTCTGCGCTAATTTGCCGGCCGCCGTTGTCGTCGCCGACCGGCAGCAGTAATGCCGTTTCAGCCGCCAGGGCGTGCAAAGCCACGCCGACGTTCAAGCCTTTGCCGCCATGTTCCGACCAATAACCTGCGGCCAGCAACGATTGGCCGGCTGCCGGTAAATCCGGAACTTGTAAACAATTGGCCTGCACATAGCTGCCTAAAACCAGCGTTAGCATGAAGCGTCCTGACGGAGTTAAAAAAGCCAATAGCCTAAAGCCAATAGCCTAAAGCCAATAGCCTAAAGCCAATAGCCTAAAGCCAAACGCCGACAGACGCACGGTAATATTTGGTATTGTTTTGGTATCCATATGGCATTACACTCCCGGCCGACGGTGGCTGGAGGCAGCGCATCGCATTTTCTGAGAATTTCGGAGCGATCATGAATCGATTTCATTACACGACATTGGCGTGCTTGCTGATAACAAGCTCTTCCGCCTGGTCTTACTCAACTTCCGTCGAAACCGGAGCCAGTGCGGGTTTCTCGTCCGGACGGTCGCTGGCGAGCGACTTGAACACCGACAGCCATATCGACCAGGACTCTTTCACCTCGGCATCCGCGAGCATCGACGGCTATTCTGCCAGTGCGTTCGCCTCTGCCGGTGTCGGCGTGTTGAAGGCTTATGCGGGGGCCAACATCGAAAAAGGGGCGCTGGATTCGACCAGCTACGCCAAGTCGCTCTTTAGCGACACCATCAAAATTAGCGGATCCGGCGCTGCGCGGTCGACTCAAATCGTGCTGAATTTTCGGGTGGAGGGCGGCATCAGCGGTATCGGTGCAGCCAGCGGTTTCATCAACTTCGCCGGCGGCAATATTACCTTTGCGCACAACTACTACAGCGCGCCTGTATATACCTGCGGCACCGGCGCATGCGATGGCGTCTCGGTCTTTTGGGTTCCCACCAATACCGAACTCGCGATTAGCGGCTTACTACAGGTAGCGGCGACTGCCGATGGCTACGGCGGATTGTTCGACCCAAAGAAACGACACGCGGAAACTGATTTCAGCCATACCGCGCGGACCTTCATCAGCGTGCTGGATCCCAATTATTCGTTGAGCAGCCAAAGCGGATACAGCTATGCAGCGGTGCCGCTGCCGGCGGCGACCTGGCTGTTCGTTAGTGGTTTGGGCTTGCTGGGTTTTGGCAAGCGTCGCTCAAATTTGGCCGGTTAAGCCGGGAGGGAATCATGAACAGAATCTATTGCTTGGTAATGGCGAGTTTGCTATCGGTCAGCACTTCGGCGACGGCCTATTCGACTTCGGTCGAAGCCAGTGCCAGTGCGGCAAACGGTGTGGACAGCGAATTGAATGTCGATGCACATGTGGATTTGCCCGCGGTAGCATCGGCACTGGCAACTTACGAAGGCTATGCCGCCAGCGCTTTTGCCTCGGCGAATGCCGGGGTGTTGAAAGCCTACGCGGCGGCCAGCGTAGAGAGCGGAACGTCAACTTCCGCTGCATTTGCTAAATCGATCTTTAGCGACACCATCAGGTTAAATGGATCCAGCAATCTGCGGTTTGTGCAGGTTTTGCTCAATTTTCGTGTCGAGGGCGGCATTAGCGGTCCCGGCGGCGCATCCGGATTTGTCGAACTTGGCGGTAGTCAAGGCAAAATTGACTTTGCGCAATCGTACTACTCTGCGCCTGCCTTTACCTGCGGCACCTGGTCGGGCGACACCGGGGCTTGCGATGGTACGGCTATCTTTTCCCTGCGTACCAATACCGATATTTCGATAAGCGGATTACTGAGCGTTGCTGCCGGAGCCGATGGTTACCTCGGTTTGTTCGATCCATTCAGGAAGCGCTCGCAAGTTGACTTCAGCCATACCGCGCGCACCTTTATCAGCGTGCTCGATCCAAATTATCAATTGACCAGTCAAAGCGGCTATAGCTATGCACCGGTGCCCCTGCCGCCGGCCTTGGCATTGTTCGCCGTCGGTCTGGCGGCTATTGCGCCTAAGCGTCGGTTGGCAAGCATTTCGCGGCCGGTTTAGCGTTCGGCTGGTAGATGGCGTTCGCTCTGGCGCGGCTCGCAGCCTACGCTTAAAGAAACACGATACCAGCCGCAGTCTCATCTTTAGGGTTGCGATACGACGTTTACCATACCCTCTCGGGGCTCCAAGCACGGTGCTTGGCGGCCCCGTCTCTCACGGTTCCATTTCACATCGATTGAGCCAGCGCGTATTGATGCGGCTGGATCAATGGCCGGACTCGGCCTAATCAGGCGGTGCCGCCAACTTCATTAGCCATTGTAGGGTTTCCGACAATGTGTTTTTTCGATTCCGGTTTTTCTTGTCGTTATCCCGCCAAACCGCAGTTGCCAATGCCGCAGAACGCCGGTTTCCGGCAGTTGGCAAGTGTTTTGCATTATCTCTGACAAAGGCGTTACCCCAGCAAAACCGCAATCGACGTTCCGCCAGAGGTGAAGAATGCAAGCTCAAAACCGACACATCATCATCGACGACACCACGTTGCGCGACGGCGAACAGTCGGCCGGCGTGGTGTTTTCGCTGGAGGAAAAGCTGGCGATTGCGCAACGGCTGGCGGCGTTGGGCGTGCCGGAACTGGAAATCGGCATCCCGGCGATGGGCGGCCAGGAACGGGCCGAAATCGAAGCCATTGCGGCGCTGAACTTGCCCTGCAATCTGCTGGTGTGGTCGCGGATGCGCGACGACGACCTGCAACATTGTCTGGGCTTGGGCGTCGGCATGGTGGATTTGTCGATATCCGCTTCCGACCAGCATATCCAACACAAATTGAAACAAAGCCGGGCCTGGGTGTTAGCCACTATCGACCGCTGCGTCAAAGCCGCAATCGATGCCGGCTTGCAGGTCTGCGTCGGCGCCGAAGACGCCTCCCGCGCCGATAGCGATTTCCTGGCGCAAATGGCCGAAGCCGCGCAAAGCGCCGGTGCGATTCGGATTCGCTTTGCCGACACGGTCGGCATTATGGAGCCGTTCGGCACCTTCGAAGCGATCCGCAAGCTGCGCAGCGTCACCGATATGGATATCGAGATGCACGCCCACGACGATCTGGGATTGGCGACCGCCAACAGTCTGGCCGCCGCCTTTGCCGGCGCCACCCATTTGAATACCACCGTCAACGGCCTGGGCGAACGCGCCGGCAACGCCGCGCTGGAAGAAGTCGTGGTCGGCCTGAAACAACTGTACGGCTTCGAAACCGGCGTCGATCTGCGCAATTTCCCGGAATTGTCCCATCAGGTGGCGACCGCCTCCGGCGACACCATCGGCAGCCGCAAAAGCCTGATCGGCCGCGACGTATTCAGCCACGAAGCCGGCATCCATGTCGACGGTTTGCTGAAAGACCCCAACAACTACCAGGGTGTCGATCCGGCCTTGGTTGGCCGCAGCCACCGGCTGGTGTTGGGCAAGCATTCCGGCAGCCAGGGCGTGATGCATGCCTACCGGCAATTGGGTATCCAGATTAACCGCTGGCAGGCCGGCCGCCTGCTGCCGCTGATTCGCGAATTCGTCAGCCTGCACAAACGCGAACCGCAATCCACCGATTTGAACCAGTTTTTACACAGCCTATAGCGAGGTGTGCGATGAGTAGTAACCGCCAACAATCTGTCGTTAAAACCGCAAACAAAGTCGAAGCGCCCGCCGCCAATCCGGCGCAACGCGAGCTGCCGGACGAGCGCTATCCGGGTACGTTTTTCCGGGTGCCGGGCGTGCCGATGCCGGGTAAAACCACCTGGAGCTTGGCAAAATGATGCTGTTCTCGCCGTCGCGGCTTGCGCCCAAACCCAGCCTTTGGCAGGACTGGCGGGAAGACGTGGCGTGCGTTTTCGCCCGCGATCCGGCGGCCCGCAATGTCTTCGAAGTGTTGTTCGCCTATCCCGGCGTACACGCCGTGCTGATCTATCGGGTTACCCACCGGCTGTGGCTGGCGGAGTGGAAATTTGCGGCGCGGTTTCTGGCCGCGTTTGGCCGCTGGTTGACCAACGTCGATATCCATCCCGGCGCGACCATAGGCAAACGCTTCTTCATCGACCACGGTGCCTGTGTCGTGATCGGCGAGACCGCCGAAATCGGCAACGACGTGACCATGTACCACGGCGTGACGCTGGGCGGTACCACCTGGCATAAAACCAAGCGCCATCCGACCTTGGGCAACAATGTGCTGGTCGGCGCCGGCGCCAAGATTCTGGGCGCGATCACGTTGGGCGATAACGTCCGGGTCGGCGCCAACTCGGTGGTGGTCAAGGACGTGCCGCCGTGCTGCACCGTGATCGGCATTCCGGGACGGATCATTCAGCAAAAAGGCGTCAAGATTCAAGACCCGCGTGGCATCGATCTGGACCACCACCTGGTACCGGACCCGATCGGCAAGGCCATCAACTGCCTGGTCGAACGTCTGGACGAGCTGGAGCACAATCAAAAGCGTTTCGTCGTCGCCGAAGACACGTGCGGCAGTTGCGAAGCGGAAGGCGTCTGCCATGGCGACGAGGTGGTGCAATTGAAACAGGCGGCAGGTGGTCAGTAATGGATTTGCTGCAGTTCGAAGCCGAGGATTTGTACTACGAGCAGGAAGACAGCCCGGAAGTCCAGGAATTGATCAAGTACGCCTCCGAACGTTACGCGACCGGCGAAGCCGAGTTGCCGCTGTTGCAAGCCTACTTGCGGGCGCCGGAGTCGTTGAACGTGCTGGTGTCGTTGAACCGGTTTTATTACTACCAGCATCGGTTGCAGGAAGCCTTGCTGATCTCCGAGAAAGCCTTGGTGCTGATCCGGCCCGGCATCGGTTTCCCGGCAGACTGGCGAGACGTAAACCTCGGCTTGATCAGTGACGCGCCGAAAGAGTTGTTGACCCGAGTCAGGTTGTATCTGTTTACCTTGAAATCGATCGGTTTCTTGAATATGCGGCTGGAAAATCTGGAGTTGGCCAAAGCCATTTTCGAAAAACTGGTGGAGTTGGACGACATGGACCGGATCGGCGCCAAGGGCTTATTGGAAATGGTGGTCCGGCGCCAGGAAGCCGATGAAGGGATTTTCCGCTTGTTCGGGTGAAGCCGCCCGATAAATGAACCCAACCGCGATGGGCTTTCCCCGTCCGCACAATTAACCCGAAGGTGATTGCCATGAAAAAACAACTGAAGTCCGATCCGTTTCTAGCCCAGACTGCGGTAATGCTGGTGGTGTTGTTAGTGGTGTATGCGCTGGGCGAACAGCCCGCCCACCTGGATCACCTGATGATGAGGTAACGAGATGACTTTTTTGGAAGAAATGGAAGAAATGGAATCGGCCGAAGACTTTATGGTGTATTTCGGCCTGGAATACGACGCGACCGTGGTTCACGTCAACCGGCTGCATA
This sequence comes from Methylomonas sp. Uni0011, assembly GCF_056850255.1. Taxonomy (NCBI): domain Bacteria; kingdom Pseudomonadati; phylum Pseudomonadota; class Gammaproteobacteria; order Methylococcales; family Methylococcaceae; genus Methylomonas; species Methylomonas sp. Uni0011. Next base: position 64,521 of record NZ_JBVVNO010000011.1, on the reverse strand, counting down.
TCCTGCAACGGTTCCACGACTATCTGAGTCAGGCCAGCGACAACATGCCGGATGACGAAGATGCTTTGCGCGAGATTTATAAAAAATTGCTGCAGCGGGCTTACAGCGATTTCGTCGAGTCGGATGCCCAGACCGAAAAGGTGTTCAAGGTGTTCAAGATGATGGAACCGCAAACCGTATTCGTTTCCTTGGGCGACATTAAGACATGATTGAAGAACGCTATGACGAAGAACGGTTCGAGTTCGGCGAGGCGGTGCGGGTTACCCGCAACGTGCGCAACGACGGGACTTATCCGGGCCGGGAAATCGGCGATCTGCTGATCCGCCGCGGTAGCGTCGGTCACGTCATCGAAGTCGGTACCTTTTTGCAGGACCAGGTAATCTACACGGTACATTTTCTGGACCACGGCAAAATGATCGGCTGCCGAGCCGAAGAACTGATTCCGGCTGAAGCGCCCTGGAATCCGAGTCGGTTTGAATTTCGCGATAAAGTCAGGTGCAACCGCGATTTACCGACTGCCGATGGCGTGATAGCCTCCGGTACCGAAGGCGAAGTAATGAAAATACTGCGCGACCGTGAACCCTTGCTGTACCACGTGCGCTTTCCGGGTAAGACCATGCAGGTCCCGGAAGCCGTATTGGACCCCGCCGATCCGGCCAACTTTCGCGAACCGGAGGAGTAGCATGAATCAAGCTGCTGAAGTCATGATCGAACCTTACACTTTATTGCGGGCCTCTTTGAGTCTGTTCAAAAAGTCGCCGACGGAACTTGAGCAATTGCAGCTGCGCCAAGTCGAGGTGCAGGCCAAAAACGAATTCGAAATCGAAAGCAGGGTGCTGAGTTCGGCCGAAGCGGCCGGCGTCGTGGTATCCGACATCGAATTGGAACGGGCTTATCAGGAGATTCGCAGCCGCTTCGACGATGAAGAGGCTTTTTTGGCCGCACTGGCAGCCAACCATCTGGACGTCGATCAGCTCCGGGCCGCGTTGAGCCGGCAATGCAAGGTCAATACCGTGCTGGAGCGAGTCGGGTCACGGGCGCCTAAGGTCAACGAAGTGGAAATCGGCATTTTCTACCACTCGCATCCGGAAAAGTTTCACAAGCCGGAGCAGCGTTCCGCCCGCCATATCCTGATCAGCATCAACCCGGATTATCCGGAGAATACCCGCGACAACGCCCGCCGCCGGATCGAGGAGATTCTGGAAACGCTGAAACGCAAACCGCATAAATTCGCCGATTTGGCGCTGAAATATTCGGAGTGTCCGACCGCCATGCAGGGTGGGGAATTGGGCGCGGTGACCAAAGGTGTGCTATACCCCGAACTGGACCAAGCCCTGTTCGCTTTGAAGGAACAAGCCGTCAGCGAGGTGCTGGAATCCGAGATCGGGTTTCATGTCATCCAATGCCTGAAGATTAGCCCGGCCGAGACCATGTCCCTGAAAAAAGCCACGCCCAAGATTCAGCAGATCATGCAAGACCGTTACCGCCGCAATTGCCAGCGTACTTGGCTGGCCAGTCTACCCGCCGCCACTAGGAGAGCCTAACATGACAAAAGAACCCAAACATTGCTCGTTTTGCGGTATTGAAGCGTCGGCCTCCGTGCCGATGATTGCCGGCACCGAAGGCTATATCTGCGAGGCCTGTGTGATGCTGGCCAGCCAGGTGGTGTCGAGTTGGGGCAAGAAGAAGGAACTGGCCGACATGCAGGGGCCGTTGCCGAAGCCGGCGGAAATGAAAGCCATGCTGGACCAGTATGTGATCGGCCAGGATTTGGCCAAGGAAATTCTGTCGGTGGCGGTTTACAACCATTACAAACGCCTGAAGCACGTCGGCAACAAAACCGGCGGCTTGGGTGAGGCCGACCAAAGCGTCGAAATCGGCAAATCCAACATTCTGATGATAGGCCCGTCCGGCACCGGCAAGACCTTGCTGGCCTCGACGCTGGCCAAGATCGTCGGCGTGCCGTTCGCGGTGGCCGACGCCACGACCTTGACCCAGGCCGGCTATGTCGGCGACGACGTCGAAAACATCCTGGTGCGGCTACTGGACGTGGCCGACGGCCAGATCAGCAGGGCCGAGTGGGGCATCGTCTATATCGACGAAGTGGACAAAATCGCCCGCAGCCCGGAACAGGCCTTCGGTACCCGCGACGTGTCCGGCGAAGGCGTGCAGCAAGCCTTGCTGCGCCTGGTCGAAGGCTCGCAGGTCAAAGTGCCGACCAAGGGCCGGCGCAAAGACCACAGCGGCAGCGATTCGGTGATGGTCGATACCAGCAATATTTTGTTCATTGCCGGCGGCGCCTTTCCGGGCTTGGAAAAACATGTCGAAAAACGCCTGCAGCCGCCGAAAACCGCGATCGGTTTCCATGCCGAAGTCAGCAACCCGGACGATAAACCGAGTCTGGAACAGATGTTGAATGCGACTCAGCCGGACGATTTGAAACGCTTCGGTCTGATTCCGGAATTCATCGGCCGTTTCCCGGTGCTGGCGCCGCTGGAGCCGCTGGATGTCGATGCCTTGATCCAAGTGCTGACCGAACCGAAAAACGCCCTGGTCAAGCAATACCAACAATTGTTCGCCTTTGACGAAGTCGATCTGGAGTTCACCCAGGACGCCCTGGTGGAAATCGCCGAAAAAGCCATCGCCCGCAACACCGGCGCCCGCGGCCTGCGCGGCATCATGGAACAAGTGCTGCGGAAAACCATGTTCGATTTACCGTCCCGCACCAACGTTCAGCGCTGCATCGTCAATGCCGAAGTGATTCGCGGCGAGGGCGAGATCCAAACGGTGGAGCGGGATGGCGTTACTGATTCCGCGGATTTGAAGCGGTTGTCGGGTGGGGAGTGAGTTGCCATTTTTGACATTTGCTTGAGGCCTCGCTGGCGCGAGGGATCGTTTAGAAGTCGGGTTTCGGCCCGACAGCCGAGTGACTTTTCTTTGCTTGGCCAAAGAAAAGTCACCAAAAGAAAGGCCACCCGGATGCCGCTTTGATCCTGCGCTCCGCAGTGTTTATCGAGGGCCGGCAGAACGGGCTTCCCAGCCCCGCCGCCGCCGCGCCGCATCCCTGCGGCGCCCCTTCGGGCTGTACTCGATAAACACTGCGGTGCTCGGCGCGGCATACGGGAATGAGTCGGTGTTGTTGGTGCGATGAGTTTGTTTTTAAGTATGTCGGGTTTAGCTTCCGGCGGAAGCCTTGATGAAACCATTTTAAATCAAAATGTTAGGCTTCTATGGGCTCAAATCGGTTTTGAAATGCGCGTTGGGGTTTCTCCCGTTTGCCGCGCCGAGCACCGGAGCTTTTGGACGGACCAGCCCGTTAGGGGCGCCGCAGGGAAGCGGCGCGTTGCCGAAGGGGCAGGAGCCCCTTTCGGCAACCCCGTTCAAAAGCGAGGAGCGCAGGGAATAAGCGGCATCCGGGCCGCCTTTCTTTTGGATACTTTTCTTTGGCGGAGCAAAGAAAAGTATCTCGCCTTCGGGTGCGAGAACCCGATTAAAACAGCTTCGCGGTAGCGAAACCATGTTCAATATTGAATTGCGGAACCCACTATGAGCGTCAAAGAAAAAATCCTAAAACAGCTCGCCGAGAACCCGGTGATTATTTATATGAAAGGCGTGCCCAGCGCGCCGGAGTGCGGGTTTTCCGCCAAGGCGGTGGGGATACTGAACGAAACCAAGATTCCTTACGCCTACGTCAACGTGCTGCAATCGCCGTTCATCCGCGAGAAATTGCCGTCGATTTCGCGCTGGCCGACTTTTCCGCAATTGTTCGTCAAAGGCGAGCTGGTCGGCGGGGCCGATATCGTCGAGGCGATGCATAAGGACGGCAGCCTGTTGCCGTTGCTGCAAACCGCCGTTCAGCCTGCCGCCGGAGCAGAACCGAGCCAAACCATCACTCATTCCGAAGTGGAGGCGCTGATTTTGGCCGAGTATCCGGGAGCAACCATCGGTATCGAAGGCGTCGGCTGCGATTTGAGTATCAGCGTGGTCAGCGAGGCTTTCGCCGGCCAAACCATGATCAAACAACACCAGGGGGTGATGGCGACGCTGAGCGAGCCGCTGGCGAACGGCCGGCTGCATGCCGTGACCTTGAAAACCCATACCCCGGCCGAATGGGCCGCACAACAACCGGCTGCCAACCCCGGTTTGTTGCAGATTCAGCTTTAATTTTTGGATAACACGGAGTAAGCACTATGGCAAAAGTAGGCATTTTCTTTGGCACAGATACCGGTAACACCCGCAAATTCGCAAAGGCGATCGCCACTAAATTGGGCGATGTCGCGGACAAACCGGTCAACATTAATAAAGCCAGCGTCGACGATCTGTTGGCCTACGATGTGTTGATCGTCGGCTCGCCGACCTATGGCGAGGGAGAATTGCCGGGCTTGAGCGCCGGCCATGATAACGAGAGTTGGGAAGAGTTCCTGCCAACCCTGGGTGGCGCCGACTTCTCCGGTAAAACCGTCGCCCTGTATGGGCTAGGCGACCAGGAAGGTTATCCCGGCCATTTCGTCGACGCGCTGGGCTTTTTGTACGACGCCTTTGCCGATGCCGGCGCCACCATCGTCGGCATGACCAGCCCGGAAGGTTACAACTTCAAAAAATCCAAGGCACTATTGGGCGATCAGTTTGTTGGTTTGGCTTTGGACGAAGACAACCAAAAGGAACTCAGCGAAGGTCGCTTGAACGCCTGGCTGGAATCGATCGCGTCGGCTTGGGCCTAGTTTGAGCTTGCCATGATCGAAGAAGCGGCCGTCGTCACCCGCATCGGCACAGACGGCCGAACCTGGATCAAAAGCCTGCAAAGCAGTGCCTGCAGCGGCTGTATGCAACAGCCGTCCTGCGGCACTGCGACGTTGGCGAAAGTCTTGCCTAAACGCGAATTTGCGGTCGATTCCGATATCGCGCTGCAAGCAGGAGACCGGGTCGTGGTTGCGATCGACAACGGCCATTTGTTGTTGACGTCTCTGGTTTTGTATTTGGCGCCGCTACTGTTAATGCTAAGCGGGGTTGGGTTGGCCCAGGCTTGGCTGCCTTCGTCGGACAACACCGAATATCTTCCCGAAATTGCCTTAATCAGCCTGCTAAGTGGTTTTGCGCTAATCCACCGTTGCCAGAATCTGTTATTGCTGCACCTGTGTTTCAAACCGCAAATCGTGAAAAAGCTGCCCGCCGCATGACGGCGCGGTTGTCGGATCGGCCACAATCTCCAGGTTTTGGTGTCGGCTTGTCGTAAATCTGCACTGAAATATTCCGCTAATCATTCCAGTCTCGCCGACAAATCCGCATTAGACCTTGTGTTTCGTAAGGTTATGTCCATGGCATTGATATTGCAGAGAAATCATCGAAAACCACTGGGCTTTCAAAAGGGCGACAGGCGAGTGCCAGCGCCTGCCGCCATTGTGTTTATGGCGATATCTTCGAGGTGATGAGATGAGCGAAGTTGTTCTGGTTGGTTTGATCATGGTGATCGTCGCGGCATGCGCCTTTGCACCGTTGGGTTGTTTTTTGTCGGCTTACGCCAAAGCGAAGCAGACCGACGCCGACAAGCCGTTTGCCGATAGCGGCAAGACTGCGCCGGTGGTGCCGGAGGATTCGATTCTGAGAAGGCATTTTCTCGCGCAATTGCAAAGCGAGATCGAAGCGGCTTTGTTTCCGCGGCCGACCGATTCGATGCTGCAACGCCACTACGATAGTCTGGTAGCGGCCAAGGTCGAGAGTCGGCTGCAGGCTTTGATCAAGTAACATACTGCAATCAGGCGCCGATGCCGGGAGATTGGCCAGCGATCCCGACATCGGCGCCGTTGTCGCCTTGCGCGACAGTCCGCCTTAACTATTTTCTGGCTTTGTTGCCTGTGATTTGGCGAGAATAAGCCCCATCCTGACTCGATTCTTTTACCAATGCCCGATTCTTCCGATTACGCCGCGCTGTGGCTGACTTTTAAGGTCGCCTGGCTTGCCACCTTACTGCTGTTGTTGGTCGGTACGCCATTGGCCTGGTGGCTGGCGCGTAGCCCTTCGCGGTGGAAGGGTGTCGTCAACAGTCTCGTTGCCTTGCCTTTAGTGTTGCCGCCCACCGTGCTGGGGTTTTACCTGTTGATATTGATGGGGCCGGCCGGCGTCGTCGGCAAATTCACCCAGTGGCTTGGATTCGGCACGTTGCCGTTCAGCTTCGGCGGCTTGGTCACGGCATCGGTGTTGTATTCGCTGCCGTTTGTGGTGCAGCCCTTGCAGAATACCTTTGTCGCCATCGGCAACGGTCCGTTGGAAGCCGCTGCGACTGCCGGCGCCGGACCGCTGGACCGGTTTTTCTCGGTGGCGTTGCCGCTGGCCAAATCGGGGTTCCTGACCGCCGGCATACTCGGCTTCACCCATACTGTCGGCGAATTCGGCGTGGTGCTGATGGTCGGCGGCAATATTCCGGATAAAACCCGAGTGGCGTCGGTACAGATCTACAATCATGTCGAGGCCCTGGAGTACGGCCAAGCCCATTGGCTGGCCGGCGGTTTGTTGATCTTTTCGTTTCTGGTGTTGTTGGTTTTGTACAGTACTAAACATACCCAGCCTTTGAGTCAGTCCGCCAAATGAACGCGTCCGAATTGATCGCTCGTTTCCAACTCAACTACGGCGGATTCGCGTTGGATGTGGACTTGAATTTGCCGGCGGCCGGCGTGACCGTGTTCTACGGCCATTCCGGGTCGGGCAAAACCACGTTGCTGCGCTGTATCGCCGGTTTGGAGCAGGCGCCGCAGGGTTATCTGCGTGTCGGCGATACCTTGTGGCAGGACAGCGAGCGTGGCCTGTTTCTGCCGACCCACCGGCGCAACCTGGGTTATGTGTTCCAGGATGCCAATTTGTTTCCGCATCTGAGCGTGCGCGGCAATCTGGATTATGCGGTCCGGCGCATGCGTTGCCGGGAAGGCAAAATTTCGCTGGAGCAGGCCATCGAATTATTGGCGATTGCGCCGTTGCTGGCGCGCATGCCGGGGCGCCTGTCCGGCGGCGAGCGGCAGCGGGTGGCGATCGCCCGCGCCTTGGCGGCCAGTCCGGATATCCTGTTGATGGACGAACCGCTCGCGGCATTGGACGAAGAACGCAAGCAGGAGTTTTTGCCCTATCTGACCGGCCTGCAGCAAAACCTGCGGATTCCGATTCTGTACGTCACCCATTCCCGGCACGAGGTCAATCGGCTGGCCGACCACTTGCTGGTGATGGCGGCCGGTAAAGCCGTGGCCTGCGGACCGCTGGCCGAGACATTGACCCGGCTGGACGGGCCGCTGGCCGCGGACCGGATGGCGGCCAGCGTCTGGCAGGGCCGGCTAGTGAGCCACGAAGCCGATTACCATCTCAGTCATGCCGAATTTGCCGGCGGCAATCTCAGTCTGCCCTACCTGGATGCCGCGCCGGGCAGCCCGGTACGGATCAGAATTTATGCGCGCGACGTCAGCATTGCGCTGCAACCGCCGCAGGCTTCCAGCATCTTGAATATATTGCCGGCCGAAGTACGCGCGGTCGCGGATCTGGGCCAGGGCCAAAGCGTTGTGCAATTGGCGGCCGGAGGCGAAATTCTGCTGTCCCACATCACCCAAAAATCGGCGGCGTTGTTGAACCTGCGACCGGGGATGCCGGTGTTTGCCCAGATCAAAGGCACCTCTATCGTCGGTTGACTCAGGATTGCGGCCGTTTTCGGCGTAGCGGGCGCTGTGTTGGCTGCAGAAATCGGCTACTCTTTGCCGGAATTTTCGACGACGGCGGTCACGAGGTAGCGATGGAAGAGGATAAAACCGTACTGATGAATGCGAAGCCGGGGGCCGCGCAGGCCGATTCGGACCGGACTTTGCTGGTCGGCGCCAGCAGGCTGGTCGTCAGTTTATTGGATGCTTCCGGCCGCGCCGTTGCCGATTTTACCTTTGCCAAGGATTTTCGCGTCGGCCGTTCCGCCGACAACGAGGTGGTGATCCAGGACCCCTCGGTCAGCCGGCACCATTGCGAAATCAAATTCAGCGGCGGCGCCTGGTGGCTGTGCGATATGAACAGCAGCCACGGCGTCTTTCTGGAGGGGCTGCGGGTTTCGGGCAAGCTCAAATTGGCTTTGCCGGCGACGGTCGGTTTCGGCCCGGCGGCGTTCGTTTTGAAACTCAGCGACCCCGCCGCCCAGCAAAAACCGATCTTGCCGCAACCCGGCGCCGCAGCAATCGCCCAAGTCGAGCCGCAACCGCAGCAGCATAGCCAATCCCGCCCGCAATTAACGCCCGAGCAAATCAAAAACCGGCTGTTGTCCGAGCAGGAGTCGGAAGACATGGGCGACTACACCCGGATGGTGCGCGGTTTCATCCGCGAGGACCGCACCGTCCGCACCAAAAGTTACAAAAAATGGATCTGGTCGCTGGCCGGATTGTTGGTGCTGGTGGCCGGTTTGGCGGTGTATCAGCGGTTTGCGCTGGACAACGCCCGGACGCTGGCGATCAACATGTTCTACGACATCAAAACGCTGGAAGTCAGCCTGTCGCAAGCCGATATTCGGCTGGAGCAAAGCGCGGAGACCTTGGCGCAAACCCTGGCCGCGGTCAACGACGAAAAGATGCGGGTGTCGCAGGAAAGGATCAAGGAAGAGCAATTGCGGATCCAACAGGAAAAGAAACGTCTGGCCGAAGAGCGCGAGCGCTTGAAAGCGATGAAAGTCAAATACCAGGTCTATCTGCAACAAATCGACTTTCTGCGGCTGAGTTTTCCGAGCGACGAGGAGTACGAGCGGGAACTGGTGACGCGGGTGGCGCGCGGTTTCGGCGAAAGCGAACTGGAGGTGCCGGAAGAGTTCGTCGCCAAGGTCAAGCAGTACATCGACAACTGGAAAAACAGTTCCCGCCTGCAATTGGCGATTCGTAACCTGGAAGCCAACCAATATGCGCCTATCGTGCTGAGCGAACTGGAAAAAGAAGGCTTGCCGGCTTACTTCCTCTATCTGCCGCTACAGGAAAGCAATTACGACAGCAAAGCCGTCGGTCCGGAAACCCGCTTCGGCATCGCCAAGGGCGCCTGGCAGTTTCTGGCGACCACCGGCCAGGATTACGGCTTGGCGCCGGGGCCGTTGGCCAATACCCGCGATTACGACGAGCAGGACGCCCGTTTCGATTTCAACCAGGCAACCCGCGCCGGTGCCAAGTACTTGAAGTACATCTACGGCACCCAGGCCCAGGCTTCCGGCTTGTTGGTGATGGCCAGTTATAACTACGGCCACAACAAAGTGCGCAGCATGGTGGAAAACATGCCGGACAATCCGCGCGACAAGAACTTCTGGAAATTCATCCAGCAATACGAGATTCCGGCCGAGACTTACGATTATGTGTTTTACATCGTCTCCGCGGCCGTGATCGGCGAAGACCCGAAACATTTCGGCTTCGATTTCAAACCGCCGTTGCTGGCGGCGATGCCGGTACCGGGCTAGCGGCGGCGCTCGATCCGCGCCGCCAGCGCCGAATCGGCGATCAGGCGGCGACGGCCGCGGCTTGCACCGATTGCAGGAAGTCTTGGACGTCGGCGTTGATCAGTTCGAAGCCCATCCGTTCGCTGAAACGTTTTTCCTTATCGGTCGGATTTTTGCGCAAAAACCAGCCTTTCGGCTCGGTCGCACCGTAAACGATGTCGCTCATCACCATCCGCTCCGAGTCGCGGTTCAACGGTAAACCGATCAGCAGGTACTTTTTGCCTTTGCGGTATTCCTTCAGAAAATCCGGAATCGCAAAGCCGCCCATCAATTCGGTAATGTAATCAACGTAATCGGCATCCGAGGCGATATAGTTGGCTTCCGGTTTCGGTGTGCCCATCGGCTTGAACAGGACCGGCAGGTTTTTGTCGACTTGCTCCTGGCTGACCTCGAAATAGCCGCTGCCGTCGTAGTGGTAAATTCTGAAACGGAACGCGGTACCGACGATGCGGGCAACGCCGACGATCAGAGTGTGTTCCTCGTCGGCGTAACTGTCCTGTAACTGGGTGTCGCGGTTGATATCGACCACGTACTTCGGCCGCCATTCCTGCAGCCAATCGTGCAGCGCGGCGCGGGTGTATTGCGCCTCGCCGTAGGTTTTATTCAGAAATTGAGTCAGAAAGTTGCGGCCGCGTTTCAATTCCTGGTTCATTGCGGCCCGCGGAAATTCGTACATCAGCTTGGGAGCCATCGGCTTGCCGCCGTTCATTGCCAGAATCAGGCTGTCGCTGTCGGCCGGCATCGGCTCGCGGGTCAGCTTGTTTTGAGCGTCGAACAACACGCCCGGCCCCAGGTACGGGATGACTTGGTTGTCGTACAAGCCGCTTAAAATTTCGGAAAACACACTGTTGGACATGTCGCGCCCCATCAAGGATAGTAAAGGATACTGGGGGAAAGCAAAATTCAATCCAATTTTTCCGGTTTGGCGGCAGGCCTTGTCCGCCGCGGCTTTCCGCTGCTATCGGCCAGGAAGGCTACGGCAACAACCGCATAAATTTCAGTGAATTTGTCGGACATGCGACAAATCCGGTTTGAGGAAATCGTTGTGGCCGGCAAAGCCGGTGGCGGCCGTTCGGGCCGCCGGATGCGCTCAACCGATACTGAACTGCGCAATTAAATCGCGCAAATTGCGGTTGATGCCGGTGATGGCCGATGCGCTGGCTTTGTTGTTTTGGGCTTCGCGGCTGGTTTGCCGGGCCAATTCCGCGGTCTGGTTGAAACTGGAGGCGATACGTTCGCTGGCTTGGGATTGTTGTAGCGAGGTCTCGGCGATGATTCGGCTTTGTTGCAATAGGCTGGCTACCGAGTCTTTGATGCCGGCAAAAACCTGACCGACTTGTTCGACGGCTGCGGCGGTATTTTTGGCGGCGCTTTGTTGGCCGTCCATCAAGTCCACCGTGTCGGCGGTCGCGGCATTCAGCTTCTCGACCAAGGTGCGGATTTGCCCGGCCGAAACCGCCGTTTGCGCCGCCAGCTTGCGCACTTCGTCGGCCACCACCGCGAAGCCTCGGCCGTGCTGGCCGGCTCTGGCCGCCTCGATAGCCGCATTCAAGGCCAGCAGATTGATTTGTTCGTTAAAACCTTGAATCACATCCAGCACGTTGCCGATGCCCGCCGCATCGCGTTGCAAGCGCTCCAATGCGCGGCCGGTGGCTTCGTTGCAGCGGTCCAGCGTGTCGATTTGCTCACGGGTATGTTTCATCGTGGACAGGCCGCGGTCGATCAAATCCCGCGCCGACGCCGTCACGCTTTGCGAATGGGCGGCATGGTCGGCAACGCTGGCAAACGAACGGTGTAGTTCGGTCATCTGGCGGGCGCCGTTCTCGGTGGCGAGGCGTTGGTCGGCGATAATGGTTTCCAGGCTTGCGGCAACCTGCAGGATATTCTGGCCGTGCCGGTTTAGCTCGGACGATTCCCGGTTGATGTTGCGGATTAGCCGTTCGAAGTAATCGTGCAGTTTCAGCAGCGAATCTTTCAGCAGGTTTATCTCGGCGATCCGGCTGCTTAAGTCGACCGAGCCGCGCAGATTGCCGTTGGCCAAACGGTCGACATGGCCGCTGATATAGCCGATAACTTCGGCAAGATGGCGTTTCAGATAAATCATCAAGCCGCTGATTGCGACCAGCACGGCGGTACATAAACCGACGATTCCGTACAGTACCCGCTCGTAGACTTGGTATTCGGCGGAAATTTCGCTGCGTAATCCGTCCAGGCGTTGCTGCAGCGCATGCATTTGCTGTTCCGCCTGGTCCTGCCCGGCTTTTTTCTGGGCGATCAACTGGCTGGCGTTGGTCAGTTCTTTGTCGTAACGCTTCGCCAGTGCGGCGATTTCGGCCACCGGTTCGGCGGCGAAATCCTCCGCCGGCCGGTCTGTTCCGGCCAGCGCCAAGCCGAAATCGGGTTCATCGGCAGCTTGCGGCTTCAATAAACCCAGCAACGGCAGGTGTTGGATGCGTTCCGTTACGGCGATGAGCTGCTGCAGATAGTGGTGCACGTTGTCCGGCGAACCGTTGCCGCGGGAAGCAAAATAACTTTGCCTAGCTCGGGACAGCGACAGCAAAGCGGTTTGCGCCTGGCTGAGCGTCACCCAGTAAAGCTGTTTGGTGTGGTTTTCGGCCGGCGCCCGCTCGGCGTAATCGAGCAAGGTTTGCAGATGGCCGGCGAGCTGTTGTTCGTTATTGATCAATAGCAGTTGCGGGTCGGCCAGCTTGCCGGCGGCGGCCAATTCGGCGATCACCGATTCCTGCACGTTGCGGAGCAGGTCAAGAAGCGGCGTTTTCAGATGGGCGGCGATTGTTGGGTTGGCTTCGACATCGTTAACGGTCTGGCGGACGTTGTGGTCTATCGCGGTCAGCAGCGTGGCGTCGCCGGTAGACAAATAGGCAAAGATCGGCTGGCTGACCTGCAGGTAAAAGCCGTTTTGCTGTTGTCCGAAATATTCGACGGTCGAAAACGCCTGGTTTAAGTGGCGCAACGCGGACACTACGGCAATGGTGAAACCGCTGAGCGTAAGGATTAACAGTAGGCTGACGATCTTGGTAATTCGGCTGATGTTCATGGGCGAAAATAGCAATCGGTAATTTGGAAAATACTTGGCGGTTTAACGGACAGCAGCCGGCCTAACTTAGGCGTTGAAAGGCGCTGGTTTTGCCCCTAAACAGCAATGGCTGGATAGTGCGGGTCGTTGATTTGCCCGATTTGAGCGACTCTGGTGGCGATGCTGATATTGGCCGTCGATTGTTGGCAGAGTCGGGTGACATGGGCGTTTGTCTGTGCCCTTCCGGACCTTAGGTTTGAATCGATGCGCCGGATAACGGCCGATGGAATCCCTAACGGCAAAACCGCCAATTACCGCCACAAAAATCACCGGCGAGCTGGCCTTGGTGTCGATGTCCTTCATCGTTTCTGACTCCTGGTATGGTTAAGGCGCGGTGAGTTCGCGCGGCGGATGTTAAAACGGAATTGCGACAACTTTGTTACAGATTCGGGCCGGCGCTATTTCGATGGATAAATTGCCGGCTAGCCGGCAATTTCGGCAAGAAATTCGCCATGCGGGGTCGGGGGGGGCCGCGAATTCTGGCGTGAGGGCTAGGGAAATATTGCTGCCGACTCGGAATGCCGAAAGTTCGGCGGCGGGATCAATTTGGCGGGATTGTCAGGGATTGTTTCTGATTAGATACACGGGCGGCATGCGCTGAACGCGCCGCCCCGGTGGGGGGGCGACGACTGCCGGTTGAACCGGTTGAGCCCCGATCTCGGTCTAGTGAGCGTTACTGCGAAATTGTTGTCGGATTTTCTGTTAATGCCAACCGCCGTACTGGGTGGTCGGGTCGCCGCGGAAGCCGGAGGTGGTCTTGTTGGCGTCGGGCACGTGCGCGGTTTCTTCAGCCGCTCTGACCATGTTGCCATGGCTGTAGCCGCCCATGGCCTTGGCCTGTTTGGCGATGGCGGTCGTGGTCGGGTTGATGTCGTATTTGCCGGAGTCGGGATGGATGATGACGCTGACCAGTTCGTCGGTGCCCGCGCCGTAACTCAAAATCAGCGGCAACGGCGTATTGGCCGGCACTGGTATCTCGAACCGCGGGCTGTTGTTCAATTCGGTGCTGGCGATCAATTTGCCCGCTTCGGAGCGCAATTTGACCTCGCCGGATTTGATCGGACCACTGTTGTTGCTGACCGCACCGGTCAGGCTGGCCGCCCGTAAAACTTGGGTGCCGGCCGGCTTGGCGACGATGGTCTTGGGTTGCTCCTGGCCGCAGCCGGCCAGCAAAGCGCCGCTCAACAGCGCCAGCGCCGCGACCGGAAAAATCAGGTGTTTGGGGTGTGTTTTCATGGGGTTCTCCTCCGTTGCCGGCTAAAGATACCCGTTTCGCCGATGGCCGACAAGGCCGCGCCCTTGCTCAGATTGCAGTTGAATAATGCCGGTAACGCCGTTATATTGCCTGGCTTTTATACTTGTAAATCAATGCTATGCCATCATTCGACATCGTTTCCGAACTCGATAGCCACGAAGTGACCAACGCCGTGGATCAAGCCAACAAGGAAGTCTCGACCCGTTTCGACTTCAAGGGCTCCAATGCCAATTTCGAACAGACCGACGACGGCATTATGATGAAAGCCGAATCGACCTTCCAATTGCAGCAAATGCTGCCGATTCTGTACGCCAAGATGAGCAAGCGCGGCATCGACATTTCGGCGCTGGAGAGCGGAAAAATCACCGATACCGGCAAGACCGCCAACCAAACCATTGCCCTGAAGCAAGGCATCGGCAGCGATCTGGCAAAGAAAATCGTCAAGCTGATCAAAGACAAGAAAATGAAAGTGCAGGCCGCGATCAACGGCGACAAGGTGCGCGTGACCGGCAAGAAAAGGGACGATCTGCAGGAAGTGATCCAAATGCTGCGCACTGAGGATCTGGAACAACCGCTGCAATTCAACAATTTCCGGGATTGATCCCGGCCGGCAGACCCTGATGGAAGCGCGCATCGGCCATCCGGCACCGCCGCTGGTAATCGGCGAATGGCTGCAAGGTCGGCCGACGCCACTGGCGGACCTGGCCGGACGCGTGGTGCTGGTGGCGGTATTCCAGGTCAATTGCCCCGGCTGCTTTTTGCATTGCCTGCCGCGGGTCGAGGATTTGCATTGGCGCTACCAGGATCGCGGCTTGACCGTGTTGGGCCTGGCCACTGCGTTCGAGGATTTCGATAAAAACACGGTCGACAATTTACGTTTGTTGCTGGACAGCGGCCGCGTGATCGGCGAAACCGAAAAGCTGCTGAAGCAGCATGCGTTTCTCAAAGGCGAGCGGCTGCCGTATTCCTTGAGTTTTCCAGTGGCGATGGATCGGCTGGTGCCGCAATCGGCGGATAATCTCGAAGTCGAGATCGACGCGTTCGTCGCCCGACAGTTGCCGGATTTCGAGAGTCGCCCGCCGGTGGAACGCCAAGCCATCCGCGCCCGGCTGCGGACCTATTTCGCGCAACGGCCGTTCCGTCCGGAAACCTTCGAGCGCTATCGGCTGCAAGGCACGCCGTCGTATCTGTTGATCGATAGGGCCGGCATCCTGCGTGCGAGCCGCTTCGGTGCCTACGACGAGCTGGAAACCGATTTGACCGGCCTGCTCTAAAACTCGCCGGCGTTGGCCGGCTTTTTCCAACCCCCCAAGGATATTTTCGATGACCGAACCGCTGCTGATCGCCAAATCCGCCACCGCCGAGTTGCACTTGTTGCCGGCCATGGCCAATCGCCACGGCTTGATTGCCGGCGCCACCGGCACCGGCAAGACCATTACCTTGCAAACGCTGGCCGAGGCTTTTTCCGAGATCGGCGTGCCGGTATTCATGGCCGACGTCAAAGGCGATCTGTCCGGGCTGAGCCGGCCGGGCGGCGGCAATGCCAAAGTCGACGCGCGTCTGGCCGAATTGGGTTTGCCGGAACTGCAGCCGGCGGCCGCGCCGGTGTTGTTTTGGGACGTGTTCGGCGAGAAAGGCCATCCGTTGCGTTCGACGGTGTCGGAGATGGGGCCGTTGCTACTGGCGCGGATGCTGAATCTGAACGAGGTGCAGAGCGGTGTGTTGACCGCCGCCTTCAAAATCGCCGACGACAACGGCTGGCTGCTGCTGGATTTGAAAGACCTGAAAACAATGTTGCAGTACGCCTCTGAACATGCGTCCGAGCTGGCCGGAGAGTACGGCAGTATCTCGGCGGCCAGCGTCGGCGCAATTCAGCGCGGCTTGCTGCAATTGGAACACGAAGGCGGCGAAAAACTGTTCGGCGAGCCGGCGCTGGATTTCAACGATCTGCTGCAAACCGAAGGCGGCCGCGGCGTAATCAATATCCTGGCCGCCGATACCCTCTACAACTCGCCGCGGGTTTACGCCACGATGTTGCTGTGGCTGCTGTCGGAGTTGTTCGAAAACCTGCCGGAAGCCGGCGATCTGGACAAGCCGAAGCTGGTGTTTTTCTTCGACGAGGCGCATTTGCTGTTCAACGATGCCCCGGCGGCCTTGCTGCAAAAAATCGAACAGGTGGTGCGCCTGATCCGCTCCAAAGGCGTCGGTGTTTATTTCGTCAGCCAGAATCCGCTGGATATTCCGGACGTGATTCTGGGCCAGCTCGGCAACCGGGTGCAGCATGCGTTGCGGGCCTTCACGCCGCGCGACCAAAAGGCGGTCAAGGCCGCTGCCGAAACCTTCAGAAGTAATCCCAAGTTGGACGTCACCGCGGCGATCGGCGAACTGGGCGTCGGCGAAGCGTTGGTATCGTTTCTGGAAGCCAAAGGCACACCGGCTATCGTCGAGCGGGCCCTGATCAAACCGCCGAGGTCGCGGATCGGGCCGGCCAGTGACGCCGAGCGGCGGGAGACGATAGCGAACTCGGTGATCGCCGGCCATTACGAAAAACAGGTCGACAGGGAATCGGCTTACGAGATTCTGAAAGGCCGCGCCGAGCAAGCCGGGCCGGCCGGAAGTGGCGATACCGGCGGCAGCGGTTTCGATTGGGGCGAGGTGTTGATGGGCGGCGGGGCCGGTAAATCGACTTCCCGCCGCGGCCGACGAAGTTCGGCCGAAACCGTGCTGGAGGCTGCAGCTAAAAGCGCGGCGCGCAGCATCGGCCAGGAAGTCGGCAAGCAAATCATTCGCGGCGTTTTAGGTTCTTTGTTGGGCGGACGCCGCCGCTAGCGGCAAACATTGCTGACACCACGCTGTCAGGAGGGCTGTTTTAGGATGGCGGCTCTTTTAAACCAATGGAGGAATCCACCATGAATCAAAATATCGCAACCTGGTTCGAATTGCCTGCAACCGACCTCGGCCGCGCCCAGGATTTTTACCGTAGCGTCTTGGATACCAGTTTCAAGCTGGAGGACATGAGCGACATGCAATTGGCGATTTTCGAAGCCGAAGACGGCGCGGTCAGCGGCATGTTGGTGAAAAACGAGCACTATCAACCTTCGGCAACCGGAGCCGTGGTGTATTTCAACAGCGGCGAAGATCTGAGCCAACCTTTGGCTAAAGTCGAAGCTGCCGGCGGCAAGGTCTTGATGCCGAAAACGCCGATCCACGACGGCGAATGCGGTTACTTCGCGCTGGTGCTGGACAGCGAGGGCAATCGAGTCGGCCTCTACTCGCCGGCATAGTCCGAAGCGGCAGCCACGATGCGCAGAGCCGACCGTCTGTTTCAGATCGTGCAGATTCTGCGTAACCGGCGGCTGGTGACGGCCAAGGCGCTGGCCGAGCGGCTGGAAGTGTCGGAACGCACCATTTACCGGGACATCCAGGTGTTGAGCTTGTCCGGGATTCCGATCGAAGGCGAAGCCGGCGTCGGTTATGCCTTGCGTCACAGTCTGGATATTCCGCCGTTGATGTTCAGCGCCGCCGAACTGGAGGCGCTGGTGGTCGGCGCCCGCATGGTCAAAACCTGGGCCGGTACCGAACTGGGTCGGTCGGCGCAGTCGGTGTTGGACAAGGTCACGGCGGTGGTGCCGGCCGAATTGCGCGACCGTTTGGACCGTTCCAAATTGTTCGCGCTGCGGTTTTCGCCGCGCGAAGATTTGGACGTCACGATGGACATTTGCCGCCAAGCCTTGGACGCCAAGCGCGTGCTGCATCTGGATTACCGCCGCGGCGACGGCGAATTCAGTCAGCGCCGGATCCGGCCGCTGGGGCTGTATTTCTGGGGCAACGTCTGGACCCTGGTCGGCTGGTGCGAGTTGCGCGGCGATTTTCGCAACTTCCGCTTGGATCGTATCGAGCGCGCGCTGGTGCTGGACGAAGCCTTCAGCGAAGACCCCGGCCAGACTTTACAAGACTTTATCCGCAGCATGCATTGCACACCGCAATGATTTTGTAGCCGCCGGCAAGAATCGGTTTGCCGAATTCCGGCTTTTATCTATCATGGCAGATTAAGCGGCCGGTGCGGCCGCCATTTTCCTTCACCGTTTCAACCATTATCCCTACCATGACGACAATCAACATCCAACAAATGATGGCCGACAGCGGCGTTGCGTTCGGCACCAGCGGTGCGCGCGGCCTGGTCAGCCAGATGAGCGGCGAGGTCTGCGCCGCTTACACCTTGGCGTTTATTCAAGGCTTGAATCTCGCCCGCCGCGGCCAGCGCATTGCCTTGGGCATGGATCTGAGGCCGTCCAGCCCGGAGATTGCCCAAGCCTGCGTCGCCGGTATCCGCCAGTCCGGTTGCGAGGTGGATTTTTGCGGGGTGTTGCCGACCCCGGCGCTGGCTCTGTACGCGCTGGCGGAAGGCATTCCGGCGATCATGGTCACCGGCAGCCATATTCCGTTCGACCGCAACGGCATCAAGTTTTATCGGGCCGACGGCGAAATCAGCAAGGCCGACGAGGCGGCGATGACCGGTGCGACGGTCGAAGTGGAAGCGGTGGCTGCCGAATTGCCGGCCGTCAATCCGGCGGCATTGGACCAGTATCGGCAGCGCTACACCAAACTGTTTGCTAGAGATTTGCTGACCGGCTGGCGGGTGGGTGTTTACGAACATTCCAGCGCCGCCCGCGATGTGTTGAAAGAGGTGCTGGCCGAACTGGGCGCCGAGGTGATTGGTTTGGAGCGTACCGATACCTTCGTGCCGATCGATACCGAAGCGGTCGGCGAAGCGGACAGGCAGCGCGGCCGCGACTGGGCGACGCAATATCAACTCGACGCTTTGATTTCCACCGACGGCGACGGCGACCGGCCGCTGATCGGCGACGAGCACGGCGAATGGCTGCGCGGCGACATCGTCGGCTTGCTGTGCGCCAAATTCCTGGGCGCCGATACTGTCGTCACACCGGTCAGTTGCAATACCGCGATCGAAGCGTCGGGCTGGTTCAAGCAAGTGATACGCACCCGGATCGGTTCGCCCTACGTGATCGCCGGCATGGAGCAGGTCGCGGCGGGCGGCGTGGCGGGTTTCGAAGCGAACGGCGGCTTTTTGGCCGGCAACGGTCTGAGCGTCGACGCCAAACCCTTGGCCGCGTTGCCGACTCGCGATTCGCTGCTGCCGGCGTTGGCACTATTGGCGATGGCGCGCGGGCAGGGCGGCAAATTGTCCGGTCTGCTGCAAGGCTTGCCGCAACGTTTTACCGCCAGCGATCGGATTCAGGATTTTCCGGCGGCCAACAGCCGAGCGCTACTGGACCGCTTGCAAGCCGACGACACCGCCTATCGCGGCCTGTGGGGTGATAGCTTGGGCGCGCCGGTGCACAGCGATGTCACCGATGGTCTGCGCCTGACCTTCGCTAGCGGCGACATCGTCCATTTGCGGCCTTCCGGCAATGCCCCGGAATTGCGTTGCTACGCCGAGGCCGACGACATGCAGCGGGCGCAAAGGTTGGTGGCGGAAACCTTGCGGCGGATTGCCGGCTGAATCCCGGTCTATCGTCAATATCGCCTCGGTTAATTTGTGGTTAAGTTTCCATGGGATATCGTAGACCCGCGATAACACATAACACCAAGGAGACAACATGCAAAACAAAGCTATTTTAATCGGGTCGTTGCTATTGGCATCATCTGCGGCCTGCGCCGAAACCGGCGTTCTGGAAGGCGTGGCGAAACAGGCGGCAAAAGATACTGCGGCCGCGGTAGCGCCGGGCGCAGTGCAACGGGCGGAGCAGGCCAGCCAAGCCTTGGAGCAGGCTCAGCAAGTCAAACAAGGTGTCGAAAATGCGCCCGGTGCATTGAAAAACCAGGCCCAGGAAGCGGTGAAAGACGCGGCGCAGCAAAAGCTGGAGCAAGCGGTGCCGGCCGAAGTCAAACAGGGCGCGGAAACCGTTAAAGCCGGCAAGGAAGCCGCCGCGAATCTGAAAGGCAAAGCCGATGCCGCACCCAAATCCGCCGGCGAAGCGGTCAAAGCTGCCAAAGGCAAGGCCAAGCAAAAAGCCGCCGCCAAAGCGCTGGATTTGCTGAATTAAGTCCGGTAAACGGGCGGCGGCCGTGCCGCCGCCCGCTTCTCTCTGAGTCGATTCGATAACCGGACAGCGAATGCCGGTATTGCGCCGGTAAACCTATTCAATACCTAAAGCCGGCCAATTGGCTATGCTTAGCGCTCTTTCCGCAGAACCTGCCGCAACATGCTTAATGCCGCCCAACTCAAAGCCTTGTCCGTTTTTGCGATATTCGCAATCATCGGTTTCGGTCCGATTTCTCCCGGTTGCTTGATCGGCATGTATGTCGTGGTCAAGCGTCCAGATTGGTTCCACCGCTTGGTGCGCGGTATCTACGATTATCCCGACGATGCCGATTTTGTGAGCGCTGCCGAAACCCGCGCGGCCCGCATCAAAAGCTTTGCCGGTCTGTTCCTGCTGTTTTTAGTCGATATCCTGCCGCTGCCGGTCACCCCGGTAATCGCCTTTGCGATCATCTTGAGTCGGCCGCGCTGGTTTTACCGGACGGTCAGGCGGGTCTACGGGCAATCGGCCTGATACGGATTGATGTCCGATTGGGCAATGGCCGGCTTTCGCCGCCGGCCGCGCCGAATCGGGAAAGCTAATTCGGAGCAGGAAAACTAACGGCATCCAGCGCCAGATTCAATTGCAAGACGTTGACCCTCGGTTCGCCCAACATCCCCCATTGTCGGCCTTGGGTATTGGCTGCGACCAAGTCTCTGACTTTTGCTTCGTCGAGTTTACGCGTCTTGGCGATGCGATGGACTTGATACTCTGCCGCGGCAGAACTTATATGCGGGTCTAGACCGCTAGCGGAGGCAGTGATCAGGTCGACCGGTATCGGTAAGTTATTACCGGGATCGGCGTCCTTCAATGCCTGAATCCTGGCGGCAACGGCGTCACGCAACGCCGGATTGGTCGGCCCCAGGTTGGAGCCGCTGGAGGCGGTGGCGTTGTAAGGATAGGGTGCGGTGGCCGACGGCCGGCTCCAAAAATATTTCGGGTCGCTGAAGCTTTGCCCGATCACGTTTGAGCCGACTACTTCGCCATGGGCCGTTTGGATCAGACTGCCGTTGGCTTGCTCGGGAAACACGGTTTGGGCGACTAGGGTCACCAAGGCCGGATAGACGACGCCGGTGGCCAGGGTCAATAACAGCAGCATCACCGCTGCGGGTCTTAAATAACTGGACATTTTCGCTCCTTACACCCAATTCAGCGCAACCAAAAATAGATCGATCGCCTTGATGCCGATGAACGGCACGATCAAGCCGCCGACGCCATAGACCAGCAAGTTGTTGTGCAGCAGTTGCTCGGCGCCGACCGGACGGTATTTGATGCCTTTCAAGGCCAACGGAATCAGAGCGATGATGATCAAGGCATTGAATATCACCGCCGACAATATGGCACTGGCCGGCGTGGCCAGGCGCATCACGTTCAGCACGTTCAATACCGGATAGGTGGTCGCGAACGCGGCCGGAATGATCGCAAAATACTTGGCGACGTCGTTGGCGATGCTGAAGGTGGTCAACGCGCCGCGGGTCATCAGCATTTGTTTGCCGGTTTCGACGATTTCGATCAGCTTGGTCGGATTGGAATCCAGATCGACCATGTTGCCGGCTTCCTTGGCGGCCTGGGTGCCGCTGTTCATCGCCACCGCCACGTCGGCTTGCGCCAGGGCCGGGGCGTCGTTGGTGCCGTCGCCGGTCATCGCCACTAGGCGGCCGTCGGCTTGGTGTTGGCGGATCAGGGCCAACTTGGCCTCGGGAGTGGCTTCGGCCAGAAAATCGTCGACGCCGGCTTCGGCGGCAATCGCCGCTGCTGTCAGTCGGTTGTCGCCGGTAATCATGATGGTCTTGATGCCCATTTGCCGTAGTTCGATGAAGCGCTCCTTGATGCCGCCCTTGACGATATCTTTCAGCTCGATCACACCCAGAGCCTTGTCGCCTTCCGCGACCACCAGCGGCGTACTGCCGCGCCGAGCCACGTCGTCGACCAGGGTTTTTAATTCGGCCGGCCATTTGCCGCCTTGGGCTTCGATGTGCTGGCGGATGGAGTCGGCCGCGCCCTTGCGGATATGCCGACCCTCACCCCCGCCCCCTCTCCCAGGGGGAGAGGGGAGATTAACTCCGCTCATCCGGGTTTGGGCGCTGAAATGGACGAAGGTGGCGCCCAGGGAGTGGATATCGCGTTCGCGCAAACCGTACTTTTGCTTGGCCAGTATCACCACGCTCCGGCCTTCCGGGGTTTCGTCGGCCAGCGAGGCCAGTTGCGCGGCGTCGGCCAAAACGGCTTCCTTGACGCCCTTGACCGGAAAAAATCCGGAAGCTTGGCGGTTGCCCAGTGTGATGGTGCCGGTTTTATCCAGCAGCAGCACATCGACGTCGCCGGCCGCTTCCACCGCGCGGCCGGAGGTGGCGATGACGTTTTTCTGCATCATCCGGCCGATGCCGGCCACGCCGATGGCCGACAGCAGGCCGCCGATGGTGGTTGGGATCAGGCAGACCAGCAAGGCCACCAACACCGTGACGCTGATCGGGCGGCCGCTGCCGGCGGTTTCGACGCTGTAAATGGAGAACGGCAGCAAGGTGACCACGGCCATCAAAAACACCAGCGTCAACGCCACCAACAAGATGGTCAGGGCGATTTCGTTCGGGGTTTTCTGGCGCTTGGCGCCTTCCACCATGCCGATCATCCGATCCAGAAAGCTTTCGCCGGGGTTGGTGGAGATCCGCACCACCAACCAGTCGGACAGTACCCGGGTGCCGCCGGTCACCGAGCTGAAGTCGCCGCCGGACTCGCGGATCACCGGCGCCGATTCGCCGGTGATGGCGCTTTCGTCGACCGAGGCCACACCTTCGATGACGTCGCCGTCGCCCGGTACGAAATCGCCGGCTTCGATCAGCACCACATCGCCCCTGCGCAAGCTGGAGCCGGCGACTTTGCTGTAGTTGCTGCCGTATTTCGCTTCATCCAGCTTTTTGGCGTCAATGTCGCGCTTGGCGCTGCGCAGAAAGGCGGCTTGGGCTTTGCTGCGGCCTTCGGCGACCGCTTCGGCGAAATTGGCGAACAGCACGGTAAACCATAGCCATAGCGTAATCGCCAGACTGAAGCCGGCCGGTTCCTCGCCGTCGCCGTTCCAGGCTTGCAGCCACAACACGGTCGTCAGTAAGCTGCCGAGGTAGACCACGAACATCACCGGATTTTGCCATTGCCGGCGTGGCGTCAGTTTGGCAAAAGCACCGATAATCGCTTGTTGCAGGATTTGCGAGTCCATCAAGGACGTTGAAACGGGTTTGCTGGTCATAGTGTTACCTCTATCAATGCTCTGTAGGCCGGAATAAAGCGGTTCGAGCGGTAGCGAAAACCGGTGTTTCCGGCGCATGGCTGAATTTAATGGTGACCGAGCATTTGCAACTGCTCGACGATAGGGCCCAAAGCCAGTGCCGGCACGAAAGTCAGCGCGCCGACCATCAGCACGGTGACGATCAGCAATACCGCAAACAAAGGTGTATGCGTCGGCAACGTGCCGGGACCGACCGGTATCGTCTTTTTGGCCGCCAAAGAACCGGCAATCGCCAGCACCGGAATCATTAGCCAATAGCGGGAGAACAACATCGCCAGACCAAGCCAGAGGTTGTAAAACGGCACGTTGGCCGACAAGCCGCCAAAGGCGCTGCCGTTGTTGTTGGCGGCCGACGACCAGGCGTAGAGCACTTCACTGAAGCCGTGGGCGCCGGGATTGAAGATCGAGGCCTTGCCGGCGTCCAGCATCAGACTTAGTGCCGTGCCGCCCAGCACCATCAAGGGCGGGATCAAGATGACGATGGCGGCCATTTTCATCTCGAAGGCTTCGATCTTTTTGCCCAGGTACTCCGGGGTGCGGCCTATCATCAGGCCGGCGATGAACACGGCGACGATGGCAAACACGATCATGCCGTATAGGCCAGAGCCGACGCCGCCGAAAATCACCTCGCCGAGTTGCATCAGCCACATCGGCGCCAAACCGCCCAGCGGCGTGTAGGAATCGTGCATCGAGTTGACCGAGCCGTTGGACGCGGCGGTGGTCGCTATCGCCCACAATCCGGAATTGACGATGCCGAAGCGGGTTTCCTTGCCTTCCATATTGCCGCCAGCTTGTTGCGCGCCGATACTTTGATCGATACCCAACGCCGTCAGGGCCGGATTGCCGCGTTGTTCGGCCGGCACCGTGACAAAGATCAACGCGACGAACACCAAGGTCATCGCCGCCAGAATCGCCCAGCCCTGGCGGGTGTCGCCGACCATGACGCCGAAGCTGTAACACAGCGCCGCCGGGAGCAACAGAATCGCCAGCATTTCCAGGAAATTGGACAGCGGTGTCGGGTTTTCATACGGATGGGCGGAGTTGACGTTGAAGAAGCCGCCGCCGTTGGTGCCCAGTTGCTTGATGGCGATTTGCGAAGCGGCCGGGCCTAAGGCCAGGGTTTGTTGTCGAGTCTGCAGGGTGTCGCTGGCCGGCTTGCCTTCGGCATCGACCATGGCTGTGCCATCCGCATCCAGCTTCGGCGCCGAGTAGCTGACGGCTTGCAGCGTATTCAGGGTCTGATACGGGTTGAAGGTTTGCACCACGCCCTGGCCGACCAGGACCAGGGCCAACACGAACGACAACGGCAGCAGGATATACAAGGTACTGCGGGTCATATCGACCCAGAAATTGCCGATACCCTGGGCATTGCGGCGGGCGAAGCCGCGAATCAAAGCGACCAATACCGCCATGCCGCTGGCCGCCGACAGGAAGTTTTGTACGCTCAACCCCAACATTTGCGTCAGGTAGCTCATCGTGCTTTCCCCGCCGTAGCCTTGCCAGTTGGTATTGGTGGCAAAGCTGACCGCGGTATTGAAGGCCGAATCCGGCGTCACCGCCGGCAAGGCTTGCGGATTCAACGGCAGCACGTCTTGAAAGCGTTGCAACAAATAGACGGCCAGCAAGCCGAACAGATTGAAGGCCAGCACCGCCCAGGCATATTGCTGCCAGCGCATGTCTTGGTTGGGATCGACCCCGCTCAGACGGTAACACAGCCGCTCGACCCCGGCGAACCAGCGGTTCAATCCCACCGACTCGTCTTGGTAAACCCGCGCCATATAACTACCCAGCGGTTTGACCAACGCTATCAGCGCGATCAGATAAATAGCGATTTGCAGAAAACCTTGTCCACTCATCAGAATTTCTCCGGGTAAAACAGCGCGACCAGCAGATAGACGAACACGGCCAAGGCAAGCCCGCCGCTCAATAGATAAATCCAGCTCATGCTTGCCTCCTCAGCGCATGGCAGCCGGCCACTAACGAGACGGCGGCGGCAAAGAAGGCCGCTACTACCAGTAAATACAGGATGTCCATCGTTACCTCCACGAATTAAGCCGGCTTTGCAGCCATTGGCGATAGGGTAAAGACCGACCGGTAAAATTGCCGTAAAAAAGGCGTTAACCGAGGTAAAGAAAATGTAAGAATTTTGCATTTGGCCGCGGCAGCGGAATCCGAGAGGTGGATGTTACGCGGCTTGGCGATTCGAACGCTATATGCGAGGCTGCAGAGGCCGGTGGGTGATCAGCGGGGGCAGGCTATCGGCCGGGCGGCGGCCGATAGCTTTAAAATATTAAAACGGGAACCGGGCTCCGGCGCATGCCGCAACCCGGGGCGCCGGGTCAAGCCGCCGCCAAACCTTTGACGATGTCCAGCACCGCTTGGGCGTGGCCTTCGTGGTTGACGCCGTACATGGCTTCCACGAGTTTGCCGTCTTTATCGATAATGAAGGTGGAGCGAACGATTTTCCATTTTTTGACGCCGTCTTTTTCCACTTCCTGCCAAGTGCCGTAACTGTCGCACAAGGTGCCGTCGGTGTCGGCCAGTAGTTGTACGTTCAGGCCGTATTTGGCAATGAAGGCGCGGTGGCTTTCGCAATCATCTTTGCTGACGCCGATCACCACGGTATCCAGCGCCGCGAATTCGTCGGCCAGGCCGGTAAAGTCGTTGGCTTCTATGGTGCAGCCCGGCGTGTCGTCTTTCGGATAGAAATACAGCACGATGTTCTTTTCGCCCTGATAGTCGGCCAGATAAACCGGTTTATTGTGTTGGTTGACGGCGCGGAAGAAGGGCGCTTCCTGGTTTTTTTCTAATTGTGACATGCGATTCTCCTCTCGATTTCGGCCTGTAGGAACCGGAGCCAAGTCCGGGTGGCGCTGCGTTGGCGGGCGCCGGGTTTTCAAGACCAACGGTCGTTGAAATTGGGAGCGGTTTTTGGTTGAAACCGCAATTGGCCGATTATGAACCAAGTTTTCAGGCCCTATCTACCCCAAAAGCAGTGGGGCAAAGTCGGCTCCGGCTAAGGGCTCTGGTAAGGGAGAAATTCGCCGCTCGGTTAAGCCCACTGCTCGTCGATTTTACCGTCGTGCCCGCAAAACACCGCGCGGGTCAGGCCGCTGAAAATGCCGTGTTCGACGATGCCGGGAATGGCGTTCAGACGGTCGTTTAAGCTTTTACCGTCCAGATTGGGTTCGAAGGCCACGTCTAGTACCAGACTACCGTGCGATGTCACCACCAGGCCATCCTGGTTCGGGGTCTGCCGTAAATTGCCGTGGCCGCCGATCGCAGCGACGCTGCGTTGCACCAAACGCCAGGCGAACGGGTTGACTTCGATCGGAATCGGGAAGTTTTCCCCGATCCGTTTTACCCGTTTGCTGGCGTCGATCAACACCAAAAACGAGTCGGCGGCTTTGGCCAGCAATTTTTCCCGCACCAGATCGTAGCCGCGGCCTTTCAGCAGTGTCAGGTCCGGCGCGACTTCATCGGCGCCGTCGACGTATAAATCCAGCCCATCGATATGTTCCATGCCCAGTAATGACAGACCTAGCTGTTTGGCCTTATTGGCGCTGACCACCGAGCTGGACACGACTTTGACTTTCAAGCCTTCTTCGTTCTGTCGGCGCGCCAGTTCTTCGATGAAAAAATTGGCGGTGGAGCCGGTGCCGAGGCCGACGATCATGCCGTTTTGCACTTGCTGAGCCGCGTAGTGGGCGACGCGTTGTTTATCGTTCATGGTCGTCTGCTCCTGTGTTGGTTGGCTTTATTCTTCCAGTTTGGCGATTCGGGCTTCCAGCGCCTTGAATTTCTGCAACAGTTCCGGCAGTTTGGCCAGCGCCGCCAATTCCCGCCACGCCACTTTACGATCCTTGGCCGGGCTGCCGAACACTTGTGCGCCCGGATCGACATCGGCCGAGATGCCGCTGCGCGCCATGACCACGGCACGGGAGCCGATCTTGACGTGGTCGGCGACGCCGGTGCTGCCGGCCAAAATCGCGCCGTCCTCGATGGTGCAGGAACCGGAGATGCCAGACTGGCCGCAGATGATGACGTTGCGGCCGACGATATTGTTGTGGCCCAGTTGCACCAGATTGTCGATCTTGCTGCCGGCGCCGATTTTGGTCGCGCCCAGCGCGCCGCGGTCGATACAGGTGTTGGCGCCGATTTCGACGTTGTCGGCAATTTCGACGTGGCCGACGTGCGGCACTTTGACGTGCTGGTTGTCGCGGAATTTGTAACCGAAGCCGTCGGCACCGATGACCGCGCCGGCATGGATGATGACGTTGTTGCCGATCACGCTGCGGTCGTAAATCACCGCATTCGGATGAATGTGGCAGTGTTTGCCGATCGAGACGTGGTTGCCGATGCGGGCGCCGGCTTCGATGGTGCTGCTGTCGCCGATGCTGCTGTGCTGGCCGATCGTGGCGAAAGGGCCGACGTGGACGTCGTAGCCCAGCGTCGAGGTGTCGGCCAGTACCGCATGTTCGGACACCTGGCGTTTCAGCGCCGGTTCCGGGTGCAGTGCCTTCACCGCATTCAAGAAGCTGATTTCCGGGTCCTTGCACACCAACAGGGCCAGATTTTCCGGGATATCGCTGTCGATCAAGGCTTCGCTGATAAAGCAGGCCGAGGCTTGGGTGTCTTTCAAATATTTTTTGTATTTGCCGTCGCTCAGTACCGTCACCTGATGGGCGTGGGCAGACATGATGTCGGCGGCGGAGTTGATGAAGACCGACGCGTCGCCGCCGTGTACGGTGGCGTCGCAGTGTTGGGCCAGATCCTTAATCAGCATGTCGTTTCCTATTTCCAGATTCCAATAATATGGGTGAAGTCGTCGGTCCAGGGTTGCAGACCGAAGGTCAACGGTAATTTTTGCCAGTGGCCGAGCCGGCTTTGCTGCAAGCGTTGCAGGCGTGCCGGATTCTTGGCGATCACCACCCAGTCGGTGGCGACCACCAGAGGGACATCGGTTTCCGGTTTAAATTCCTGCAGCAAGGCCGCCAGATGCAACTGGTTGACGTGGTCGGCCATGACTTTTTTCAAAGCCAGGTGGCGGTTGGTGATGTGAAACGCCAGCAGGCCGTCGTCTTTCAGCTTGGCGAAGTATAGCTGCAAGGCCTCGCGGGTCAGCAGATGGGTCGGCACCGCATCCGAGCTGAAGGCGTCCATCACCAGCAAGTCGAAACTGCGGTCGGCGGCTTTGGCCAGCGACAGGCGGGCGTCGCCGACCACCATTTCGGCTTGCGGGTTGCAGCGGCTCAGGTAGCTGAACCATTTCGGATTTTGCGCCACCTCGACCACCAGCGGGTCGATTTCGTAAAACGTCCATTGCTGGCCGGGCTTGAAGTAGCAGGCCAGCGCACCGGCGCCCAAGCCGACCGCGCCGATATGCCAATGCTGGTTTTCGGCGTCGAACTCGGCGAACACTTGGCCGATCGGGCCGGGTTTGCTGTAGTAGGTCAACGGTGTCGTCAGGTTGCCGGGGGTCAGGCGTTGTGCGCCGTGTTTAGTGGTGCCGTGGTACAGCTCGTGCACGGTTTCCGGCTTCTGGTTTTCGTCCGGGATCACGGTGTCGCGCACCGACATTACGCCGAAAAAGCTGCGTTCCTGGTACAGGGTGTTGGAGGCCATGCTGTGCAGGCCCAGCGTAAACAGCAGCAAGACGCCGGTCAGCGAGCCCAGCGCGATCGGGCTATGGCGCAGTGCGTAACTGACGCCGGCCAGCAGGATCAGGGCGCCGCCGATCAGATCCAGATAATCGAACAATTCGCGGCTGCTGAAATAAACGATCAGGCCGACCGCCAGCACCACGGCCGGGAAAATCGGCTGCAGAAACCATTTGCCGTCGAAAAAGCCGGGCCGCAACAACAGTGCCGCGACGATCATGATCGGGTATTCGTAGACCGAGTTGAACACGAACGGGGCGACGAAGGTATTGAACAGTCCGCCCAACATGCCGGCGAACGACATGACCAGATAAAAACGGGTCAGATATTGCGGATGCGGCCGGCTTTTCGCCAATTCGCCGTGGCAAACCATTACCGCCAGGAAAAACGCGATCAGGTGCAGAATCAGGTCCAGCCAATAAGGCAGCGTGGCCGGATTGATGAAGGAATAGGCGATGAATACCGTCAATACCGCCGGTTGCGCGGCCAGCATCCACGGCCGGAGCCGGTCGGCCCAGGTGCCGAACACCAGAATGAAGGTCAGCAGGTACAAGGTCAGCGGCACGATCCACAACAACGGTACTGCGGCGATGTCGGTACTGATGAACTGAGTCAAGCCGAGCAATAAACTGGACGGCACGAAAGCCAAGGCCAGCCAATGCAGTTGTTGCAGCGTCGTGGGCGGTTCAATGCCGGCGTCGGTCAAGACCTCGTCGTCGGCCTTATCGGCCTGATTCCGCCAAAAACTGATGCCGCAAACCAGAATCAGCAGGCACAAGCCGACGTAAGCACCACTCCAGGCCAGCCGTTGCGTCGTCAGGCCCAAATTGGGTTCGATCAAAAACGGGTAGCTTAATAGCGCCAACAGGCTGCCGGCGTTGCTGGCGGCGTATAAATAGTAGGGATCGCCGCTGCTGTGATGGCCGCTGTGCGAAAACCATTTTTGCAGCAACGGCGCCGTGGTCGACACCACGAAGAAGGGCAGGCCGATGGCTAGAAACAAAGTCCAAACCAGCCATAGCGTCGGATTGCCGGCGGTGGGCGGCGTCGCGTCTGCCGGCAACGCTACCGGTAACGCGATCGCGCTGAAAATCAGCAGCGCGGTATGGATTTGTAATTGGCGCTGGCTGCCGAAACGCGAACTGAGCCAATCGGCATACAGATAGCCGAGGAACAGCAGGGTCTGGTAAAACACCATGCAGGTGTTCCACACCGCCGGCGTACCGCCCAGCAAGGGCAGCAGGATTTTGCCGAACATCGGCTGCAGCACGAACATTAACGTGGCGCTGGCGAACAGGGTTGCGGCGAACGGAATGACGGGAGAAATCGAAGATTGGCGGGCAGTTTGTGCGGTGCTGTTCATTGTTATTCTGATTGTGGTCGAACGAGTCGCGGCCCATCATAAAGCATTTGGCGGCGCTTGTGGCCGCTCAGGCGATACGAGTGACCAGCCTTTGCCGCCGGGGGAAGCGGAAGGGCGGAAGTTTTGTTCGCTCGGTGACGCATTGTTCGCAGGGGCGATATCGGCCGCGTCAAGGTTTTGGCGACTTCCATCGCGACCGGCTTAGTCTTGCCTTGCCCGAGCCCGGCTGCTGGTCGCCAGCCTTCAATAGCCAACTCGGTTAGCGGGAGCGGATCGGCGGATGGCGGTTGCCGAGTTCGTCCAAATCGTCCAGGCTCATAATCGGCGAATACATCAGGTCTTTGATGTCGGTAGAGCGGGGCCAACCCAAATCCATTTCGCCGATTGCGCGCTTGGTCATTTTCAGAAAGCGGGTTTCCACTGCCGGACTGGTCGCGGTATCTCCCGGTTGGTGCATGCGTGCGGCAGAAACGACCGAGCAGCGGCAATCGCGGTCGTGGAAGGAAAATTGAAAACGAAAATTGCGGTCGCGAGCATTGATGTCGCGGTTGGTCAGGAATACGAAATGGGTGTGCTTGCCGCCTTCCGGCAAGCGTCGCATCACCGTACCGGCTTGTTCGAAGATGTCTTGCGCGGCGAATTGTTGCGTGCCGGGAAAGGCGTGCAAGCGCAAGCTACCCAACGGCAGCGTGGCCTTGACCCGAATGCCGAACTCCTTAGTCAACGTTTTCGCCATTTGTGCGGCGTAATCGGCGGAGAAATCGTCTAGCGGTAGTAGATAGACATCGACCGGACCGGTTTTCTCTGCCGGTTGGGTCTTGGTCTGAGGGGGCGCGGGTTTAAAGTCGGGAATCGGCGCCAGGGTTTCGGCGGGCGCCGGCGTTTCGATCGCCGCGCAGCCGGTCAGGATGACCGCGATTGCGGTTAAGAGTGTTGGACATTTCATTGATTAGATCCTAAACGTGAAACAGACTTGGCCGGCGGCAGCTGGTTAGCTGCGCCGCGTTAGTGGTCGAGTGAACTAGCTGACGGTTGGGCTGGAATGCCGACCGTCGCCGGAATTCTAACGATTCGCCGCCCATGTGCCAATCTTGACTAACGTGTTAAAGTCAGCTGCTATCCCCCGGCGCTGCTGGCGGAATAACTTCAAAACCGGTTATTGGTAGTTTTCAACATGTATAGCCCCGTTCAGTTTCAAGAGCACGACCCACAGCTTCTCCAGGCATTGATGCGGGACTACCCGTTGGCATGCCTGATTACACCGACTTCAACGGGAACGGAAATCAATCACCTGCCGTTGCTTTGGCGCGATGACGGCTCTGAGCAAGGCGTGTTGCATGGTCATGTCGCCCGCAACAATCCGGTTTGGCGTGAATACGACCGACGCCAGCCGGCGTCGGCGGTGTTCCAAGGCCCCAGCGCTTACATTTCGCCAACCTGGTACGTCGGCACGCGCGAGCATGGCAAAGTTGTGCCGACCTGGAATTACGCCGTCGTGCATGCTCATGGCCGGCTGCGGGTTGTAGAAGATGCCGCTTGGTTGTATCGACACTTGGCGGAGATGACCGACGTGCAGGAGACCGGTCTGGCCTCGCCGTGGGCTTTGGCCGATGCGCCGGCCGAATTTACTGGCAATTTGCTGAACCAGATTATCGGTATCGAAATTGCCGTCGAGCGCTTGGAGGGGAAGTGGAAAGTCAGTCAAAACCAGCCCATCGCCAATCGGCTCGGGGTAATCGCAGGATTGCAATCCTGCAGCCAGCCGCAAGCAGCAGCAATGGCGGATCTGGTGCGGCGCCGTTTGCCCAACGGCGATTGATGGTGGCGTTGCGACGGTGTTTAGGCAAATGATTGCCGGCTGCGCGGCGTCAAGAATCTGACTGGAAATCCGTGCCGGGGCGGCAATAAATTGCGCCTTTGCCAGACTTCGGCGGATGAAATATTTTTTGTTTTTATATAAGTTTTTGTTTTTTTTATATAAAAGTTATATGGCATGGAAAGTGAATGATCCGGGTAGGCGGCAATAATGCCAAACTCATTAGAGATTTATCGGGAGAACGATCATGCCATCACCAATGGTCATCAATACGAATATCGCTTCATTGAACAGCCAGAAATATCTGAGCCGGACTAACGAAAGTCTGCAAACGTCTATGGAGCGCTTGTCTTCAGGCATGCGGGTCAACAGCGCGAAAGACGACGCGGCCGGTTTGGCGATTGCCGACCGGATGACTTCGCAGATCCGCGGTATGACGGTTGCCATGCGCAACGCCAACGACGGTATTTCCATGGCGCAAACGGCCGAGGCCGGCATGGGAACCCTGACCGAAACCTTGCAACGGATGCGCGATCTGGCGATTCAGGCGGCGAACCGGGCGGCGGTCAGCAATGGCGACCGGCAAAAACTGCAAACCGAGTTTGCCCAGTTGGGCGACGAGTTGCAGCGGATTATCACCAACACCGAGTTCAACGGTAAGAAAATCCTGAACGGCTCGTTGCAAGGCGCGAACTTCCAAATCGGTGCCAACACCGCCTCGGATAACCAGATTTCGGTGACGGTATCCAATCTGTTGAGTATGTCCGGCATCAACGAGCTGTTCGGCACTAACCGCTCGATCGGTAGCGCTGCGACTTCCACGTTCGTGCGGTCCGCGATCGATGCGATCGATACCGCGATCGAGAAGATCGATATCTTCCGTTCCAACCTCGGTGCGATTCAAAACCGTTTCACGACCACGATTGCTAATCTACAATCGTCTATCGAGAACCAAAGTGCGGCGCGGTCCAGAATCATGGATGCCGACTTCGCTTCGGAAACTTCGAATCTGACCCGCAGCCAGATCCTGCAACAAGCCGGCACGGCGATGTTGGCGCAGGCGAATCAGGTCTCGCAAGGGGTCTTGAAACTATTGCAATAAACCGGGCTACCAGGCGCAGGTATGACAGAAACGATCGATTTGTCGGATGAACAAGCGCTGGGGCCGTTAACGACGAACGCGTTCGGCGACCGCTACTTTTTCAATCTGAATCGCCACGCGTTCGATAAGCTCGGCGCGGCGGCGTTGTTCGAGACCAAGTTCGGCGATCTGTTGTTCAGGGAAGACGAGCTGAACATCGTTGTCGGTACCGATTCCGGCATGTTGTTGCAGTATTTGCGCGGCAAGACTTTGCCGAAGGGTACCCGGTATATTTTTATAGAGCCGGATCGGGTATTGCAGGCCTTGCTCAGCCATGACTTGCTTGGGGAAACGGACGAACGTATCGTTTGCGTCGGTCCCGGCGAGTGGCCGCAGACCCTGCAAAAATTCAAAGCCGCCGATTATTTTTATATCGATGCGGTGAAATCGGTCAATGCGTTGTGCGCACAGGACGATTTTATCGACGAATACGCCGAGTTGAGTTGGCACGTCGCCGAAGTTCTGTCGCAACTGAACTGGCGGTATAGCGCCGAATTGGGTTCGGAAGCGTTTATTGCCCGGCAAATCGCCAATGCAGCCGACAACCGGTTGCCGGCCAAATTATTGGCGAAGGCGTTCAGCGGCAAAACGGTGGCAATTCTTGCCGGCGGGCCGTCGCTCGATCAGGCTTTGCCCTGGGTAATCCAGCATCGGCAGCAGTGCGTGGTATTTGCCGTCTCCCGCATTTCCAGGCAACTGCTGGCCGCCGGTATCGAACCGGACTTCGTGTTTTCCGTCGACCCCACCGATTTAAGTTTCGATATCAGCAAGGAAATGCTGAACTTCAGCGAAAGAACCGTTTTTGTCTGTTCTTACCACACTGTGCCGACGTTGGTCAGTCAATGGCCGGGCACGATGCTCTATCTGGGGGCCCGCTTGCCCTGGCAGAGCGACTTGAATATCAAAAACCTGAGCAGCGCGGGTCCTACCGTGACCAACACGGCCTTGAACATGGCCTACGAATTCGGTTTCAGTCGCATTATTTTATGCGGCGTCGACCTGTGTTTTACCCGCGAGGGTTTTACTCACGCCAAAGGCAGCGACGAACACTTGGCTGGGCCGCGGTTCAATCTCACCTCATTGCAAGTTGAGACCAATGGCGGTTATCTGGCGCCAACCAGTTGCGATTTTGCCCAAGCGATCAAGTCGTTGGGACGGCAGACCCAGTTGCTAAGCCGTGCCGGTTGTCGCATCGTCAACCTGGCCGAGGGCGCCGCAAAAATCGAAGCGGTGGAATATCTGCCGGCGGCGTCGTTGCTGCTGGACTCAGAGCCTGTCGATGTGGGCTCCATTCTGGCGGCACGGCTGTCATCGGCGAGCGGCGGGTGCCAGGATCTCGAGCAGGTTCATGCCGAATTGAAACGCGCGCAACACCAAGTCAAAGCGATTGCCAAACTGTCTGCTAACGCCCGCCAAATTAATGACGCGATGTATCGGAGCGAGGGTACGGTCGTCAGTTTTAAAGACAAGAAAAACCTTGACCAAATCGAGAAAAAATTTAAGCGCGAATATCGGCAATACAGCCGGCTGGTCAAAAAATTCGGTATTCGCAGTTTCATCAAATTGACCAAGCCGTTCGATGATGCGGAATGGAGCGCCGAGGAAGCCCGCCAATTGGGCAACGTTTATTACGATGCCTATGCCGAAGGCGCCAATAAGTTGTTGGCTTTGATCGATGCAGCGATCGATCGGGTTTCTGCGCGTCGGCAAGAGCAAATGTCGCAGCCCGATTTTGCTCAGCTGCTTGCCCAGGCGGCAACAGACCGCAGTTACGGCCGAGTCAAATTGTGGCGGCGAAAATTCGGCGAAGAATCGTTACCGGCCGGGTTCGCTGCTGAATTTGCCGAGATGGAGCGGCGTTATGCGGACGTCTTGAGCGATCGCAATACCAAGCACATGGCTCGAGCCAAGAGCCACAGCAATCTGGCTGCGGTAAAGCATCGGGCCGGTTTGCTGTTCAAACATCGCAAAACGGCAGAACTGCGAGATTTGCTTGCCGCACTGGATAAGCACGAGCAA
This sequence comes from Methylomonas sp. Uni0011, assembly GCF_056850255.1. Taxonomy (NCBI): domain Bacteria; kingdom Pseudomonadati; phylum Pseudomonadota; class Gammaproteobacteria; order Methylococcales; family Methylococcaceae; genus Methylomonas; species Methylomonas sp. Uni0011. The sequence continues at coordinate 29,305 of NZ_JBVVNO010000011.1, read as the reverse complement.
CAGCAGGCGGCAAATTGTTACCGCTTTTTGGTCGAGGGCTATCTGGCAGAATTGCAGGAGTGCCCGGAAGATGCGTTGGACGCTTACCAGCGGGTGGTCGATTTGGGGGATGCCTTGCTGGAGGAAGCTCTGGCCAGAATTGCCGCGATCGGCGTCAGTCACGACGACGGGCAAACGGCCAGATTGGCTTTGGAGTGCTTGTCGCAATTGAATCCGGTGTATTTGCCGTTCTACGCCGAAATTCAACGGTTGCAGCAGGACATGGTTGCGGCTATCGATTCGTACGCGGCGTATATCGGACAGTTCCCGCAAGACGTACTGGTACAGATGAAATTGGCGGCGTTGTACGGCGAATGCCGGATTTACGATGGGGCGGATATGATGCTGGATTACATTTTGCAGCAAAAACCGGATTACGCTGCGGCGTTGGCTTTGAAGCGGCACCTGTCGGAGCAGAAAACGGCGGGTTAGGGCTAAAGATTTCGCGTTGTCGGGCGATAAGCTTGGCAGTGCTATCTTTTGTTCTGGAGGTGTGCGATGGCTGATTCGATATCCGGTATTAATTCATCCAGTCTGCTGGCAGCGGTGTTGCAGCAGGCATCGAATAAGCAAGAGTTGGCGGTGGCTGTCGTCAAAAAAGGCCAGGAAGTCGAAGCCGCTCAGGGAGAGGCCGCGCTGAAGCTGATTGATTCGGCCGCTACCGCTGCTGCCGGCAAAATCGATACTTACGCTTGATGCGTGTTCGCGGCGCTCAGGTTCTTTTCAAGATCAATTCCAATACCAGTTTGCTGCCGAAATAAGCCAAGAGCAGCAGCACAAAGCCAATCAGCGTCCATTGGATTGCGGTACTGCCACGCCAGCCGTACCGCAGTCGCCCGACTAACAACCCGGAAAAAATCAACCAAGCGCAAATTGACAGGACTGTCTTGTGGGCCAGATGCTGCGCGAAGATGTCTTCGATAAAAATGAAACCGCTAATCAGCGCCGCGGTTAAAAACACCAATCCTGTGCCGATCATTTGAAATAACAAGGTTTCCATCGCTTGTAGCGGTGGCAGCGCCAGCATGAGTCTTTTCGGCTGGTGGCTGCGCAGTTGTTGGTCTTGAATCGCCAGCAAGATGGCCTGAATCGCCGCGATATTCAACAAACTGAACGCGACGATGGAAGTCAGAATGTGGACGCTCATCTGCCAACTATGCGTAACCAGCGGATGGTTGGTTTCCGGAAAAATCATATCCAGGCCGATTAATGCCGCCGCCAGAGGGAATACCGCGACGCCGAGTTTTTCGACCGGCTTGTCCAGTGCGGCGCACAGTAGAAACCACGAGATGACTAGCGCTACCAGGGTCGCTGCGTTAAAGAAACTGAAGTTTAATGGTTGTTCGCCAAGGAAGAGGGTCCCGGCGTAAGCGGCATGCAATGCGGCGCCGATCCAGGCCAGGCGGATAGGTAGCGGGCGGCGCTCCTGTCCGGCGAAAAGGTCCTTCGCGATGAAAGTGGCCGCGGCCAAATAGCATAAAACCGATAGGATGCCGACAATTGCGATAGTCATTGGAGTGGCGGGGCAGAATTATCAAAAGGCGTTGCGTAGGCCTTATGTTAAACTAAGCCGGAGCATTGTTCTAACTCCGCTTGAGCCGGAACGAGTCGTAATTAACCAGCAAAACAAGACGTATCTATGTTCGATAATTTATCCGATCGCCTGAGTGGCGCACTTAAAAAAATAAAAGGCCAAGGCCGTCTGACCGAGAGCAATATTCAGGAGACCATGCGCGAGGTGCGGATGGCTTTGCTGGAGGCGGATGTCGCTCTGCCGGTGGTGACCGACTTTATCGAGCAAGTTACTCAGCGCGCGCTCGGCCAGGAAGTGCAAACCAGTTTGACGCCGGGTCAGGCTCTGATCAAGGTGGTGCAATCCGAGCTGATAAATGTGATGGGTGCGGCCAACGAAGAGTTGAATCTGCGTACCAATCCGCCGGCCATCGTGTTGATGGCGGGCTTGCAGGGTGCCGGTAAAACCACGACGGTCGCCAAGCTGGGCCGACATCTGAAAGAGAAGAAAAAGAAAAAAGTCGGCGTGGTCAGTGTCGATGTCTACCGGCCCGCAGCGATCAAACAATTACAAACCCTGGCTGACGACATCGGCCTGAAGTTTTTCGAGAGCGATGCCAGCGAGAATCCGGTCGATATCGTCAATCGGGCGCTTGATGCGGCCAGACGCCAATTCGTCGACGTACTAATCGTCGACACCGCCGGCCGGCTGCATGTCGACGACGAGATGATGGCCGAGATCAAGGCCTTGCATGCCGCAATCAAGCCGATCGAAACCTTGTTTGTCGTCGACAGTATGACCGGCCAGGATGCCGCCAATACCGCCAAGGCCTTCCACGACGCGCTGCCGTTGACCGGTGTGATCCTGACCAAAGCGGATGGCGACGCCCGCGGCGGTGCGGCATTGTCCATTCGTCAAATCACCGGTAAGCCGATCAAATTCATCGGTGTCGGCGAAAAAACCGATGCGTTGGAGCCGTTTTATCCGGACCGGCTGGCGTCCCGTATCTTGGGCATGGGCGACGTGTTGTCGCTGATCGAAGATATTGAACAAAAAGTCGACAAGAAAAAAGCCGAGCAATTGGCCAAGAAGCTGCAAAAAGGTAAAAGCTTCGATTTGGATGATTTGAAGGAACAGTTGTTGCAGATGCAAAACATGGGTGGTCTGGGGGCGATGATGGATAAGTTGCCTGGTATGAACAATGTGCCGAAAGATATTAGGGAAAAGGTCAACGACAAGGATTTGGCACATCAGATTGCCGTGATCAATTCGATGACCAAGCAGGAGCGGCGGTTTCCCGATTTGATCAAGGGTAGTCGCAAGCAACGTATTGCCGACGGTTGCGGCCTTGATTTACAAGCGGTAAATCGGGTGTTGAAACAACATCAGATGATGGAAAAGATGATGAAGAAGTTCAGCAAAGGCAATATCGCCAACATGATGCGCGGCTTGAAGAGTAATATGCGCGGCCTGAGAATGTGATCGGCGCAATTTGTCCTTCACTTATTCGCAAAATCGCGTAGAATAGATTGATTAAATTTTTTGATTCAATGTTTTTTAAGGTATTCAAATGGTAAGCATTCGTTTGTCCAGAGGCGGCGCAAAGAATCGTCCTTTTTATCATGTTGTCGTAACCGACAGCAGAAGCAGCCGCGACGGTCGCTACATTGAGCGGGTCGGTTTTTTTAACCCGCTGGCACGTGGTGCGGAGCAGCGTCTGGTGTTGGATGCTGAACGCGTTCAATATTGGAAAGCCAACGGTGCTCAGCCGACCGACCGTGTTGCCAGACTGATCAAAGACGCTGCTAAAGCTGCCGCGTAACGCTTAGTTTTGCAGGCAGGGGAGTATCTGAACGTCGGACAAGTATCCGGCGTTTTTGGTGTAAAGGGCTGGGTAAAAGTGTTTTCTTTTACCGATCCCCGCGAAAATATCCTGAAATATTCGCCATGGCTGTTACAAAAACACGGCCAGCGCCATGAATTGAAAGTTGTTGGTGGTCGCCGACAAGGCAATTTGATTGTTGCCCAGCTTGAAAATATTGGCGACAGAGATGCTGCCGCCGAGTGGATGGGTGCGGAAATTCTGATTCGCAAGCAGCAATTGCCCAAGCCTGAAGCGGGTGAATTCTACTGGGCCGATTTGATAGGCCTGTTAGTAGAGAACCAAGCAGGTTTCAGGCTAGGTACCGTCGATCATTTGCTGGAGACCGGAGCCAACGATGTCTTGGTCGTTGTCGACGGCGAGACTGAACGTTTGATACCGTTTTTGCATCCCAGCACGATTTTGAAAGTCGACTTGGTTGGCGGGTTGATCGTCGCCGATTGGGATCCGGATTTTTAGGCGGATATGCATTTCGATGTGGTCAGCCTTTTTCCGGAGATGGTCTCCGGAGCGGCAGGTTATGGCGTAACCGGGAAAGCGATAGAAAAAGGTTTGGTCGGTTTATCGGTCTGGAATCCGCGCGATTACGCGAACGACCGGCACAAAACGGTAGATGACAGGCCATACGGCGGCGGGCCCGGCATGGTAATGAAGTACCAGCCTTTATTGGATGCTGTAAACGACGCAAAACGGAGTCAGCAGCTGGATGGCGCCAAAGTTGTGTATTTGAGCCCGCAAGGGCGATTGATCACACAGGCCCTGTTGCAGGATGCCAGCGCCAGCCCGCGTTTGATTCTGATTGCCGGACGATATGAAGGTATCGACGAACGATTTATCGAACATGCTTGCGATGACGAGTGGTCGTTGGGTGACTATGTGATCAGCGGCGGCGAACTTGCAGCTTTAATTGTAATAGACGCGATCAGCCGCTTGATACCGGGGGTGCTGGGCGACGAGGAGTCGGCTAAACAGGATTCCCATGCCGACGGCTTATTGGATTGCCCGCATTACACGCGGCCTGAGCGTAGTGAACTCGGCAATGTTCCCGAGGTCTTGTTGGGCGGTAATCATGCGGCGATCAGCCGCTGGCGAATGAAGCAAGCCTTGGGTAGAACCTGGGTGCGACGGCCAGATTTACTGGAAAAACGCGAATTAAGTGCAGAGCAGGACGCCTTGCTGAAAGAATTTAGAAACGAAGTTGTTAAATAGGGTGTGGTTATGAGTAAAATTATCGAAGAATTGGAAGCGGAACAGCTGAAAAAAGACGTCCCTGAATTCGGTCCGGGCGATACTGTGGTTGTTCAAGTCAGAGTGACCGAAGGTAGCCGCGAGCGGCTGCAGGCTTTCGAAGGCATCGTTATCGCCAAGCGTAATCGCGGTTTGAATTCCGCATTTACCGTCAGAAAAATTTCCCACGGCGTTGGCGTTGAGCGTGTGTTTCAGACCCACAGCCCTGCGGTTGGCAGCATCGAAGTCAAGCGCCGTGGCGATGTGCGCCGTGCCAAGCTGTATTATCTGCGCGATCTGGCCGGTAAAGCCGCGCGGATTAAAGAAAGACTTTCTTAAGCCGTTGCTATCCGATTGGCAGCAATCGGATCGGCTCCGAAAAAGGCGGCTATCAGGCCGCCTTTTTTTTGCCGCTCATTTTGAGTAATCCATGACCTTGCATATTGTTTGGCAGCCAACAGCGGATGCGGAACCGCACACAATTGGGGTGCCGGTGTTTGGTGTTGAATTGTTATTGACCTTGCGCGGGTCGGTCATCGTCGACGCCTCCTGGCGGATGCAGACACTTCCGGCGGAGGGGGGGCTGCCTGATCTGGCGCTACATGTTCGGCAATATCTACTGGATCCGGATAATACTGATTTGCAACTTAAGCTGCTAACTCAGGGTAGCGAATTCAGCAAAAAGGTCTGGAACGCGTTGTTGGCAATACCGGTCGGGCGGACGTTGACTTATGCTGAATTGGCGAAATGCTTGGATTCGGCTCCGCGCGCTGTTGCTGCTGGTTGCAAACGTAACCCTTACGCCGGAATCATTCCTTGCCATCGTGTTGTCGCAAGCCAAGGTATTGGCGGCTTTATGGGCCAGATCGAAGGCGAGTTCGTTCAATTGAAAAGGCAGTTGCTCGACTACGAGCGCCGTTTGCGCGATTCGGAAGCATGAATTCGAGTCAGTCCATAGAAGTTTTCTTAAATGCGCTTTGGCTGGAATTCGGGTTAAGCGATAACACGCTCGCCGCCTACGGCAGCGATTTGAAGCAATTTTCTGCGTGGCTGAAGCATAAAGAGTTGTCGGCCGCAGACGAATCGGATATCAAAGGGTTTTTGGCCCACCTGCGGCAACTTGGTACTTCCAGTCGCTCCTCGGCGCGCAAGTTATCCTGTTTGAAACGGTTTTACGGTTATTTGCTACGAGAGGCAAAAATCGTCGTCGACCCTACCCAACTGGTAGATGCGCCGCAATTAGGCCGATATTTGCCGGGTTCGCTGTCCGAGAGCGATGTCGAAACATTGCTGGAGGCTCCGGAAATCAGCAGCAATTTGGGTTTTAGAGACAGAACCATGCTGGAAGTGCTGTACGCAACCGGGTTGCGGGTATCGGAATTGGTTGGACTGAGTTTTTCACAGATCAATTTTCGCCAAGGGTGTTTGCGAGTGGTCGGCAAGGGTGATAAAGAGCGCCTAGTCCCAATCGGCGAGGAAGCCCTGGATTGGGCCGAACGTTACACCAAGGGAGCCAGACAAGCGTTACTGGGCGGCCGCCAAAGCAACTATTTGTTTGTTACCGCGCGCGGCGATGCTATGACACGGCAGGCTTTTTGGCATATCATCAAGCGTTACGCCAAACTGGCCGGAATTGACAAACACTTGTCGCCGCATACGTTGCGGCACGCGTTTGCGACTCATTTGCTGAACCATGGTGCCGATCTGCGCGTGGTGCAGTTGTTGTTGGGGCATTCCGATCTGTCTACAACCCAAATTTATACCCATATCGCTCAACAGCGCTTGAAAGAACTCCATCGCCAACATCACCCCAGAGGTTAAACATGAGCAATTTGATCCATCCAACGGCTTACATCGAAAGCGGTGCGATTTTGGCGGAGCACGTACGCGTCGGGCCGTTTGCGGTGGTCGAGGCCGGAGCCAGCATCGGTTCCGGTAGCCAAATCGGTGCTCATGCCGTCGTCCACGGCCGAGTAAAAATGGGGGCGAATAATATTCTGCACCCGCATGCCGTATTGGGCGGGCTCCCGCAGGACACCGGTTTTCAGCCGGAAACCGAGTCATGGTTGGAAATCGGTGACGGCAACGTGTTCCGGGAAGGTTTTACCGCCCATCGAGCCACCAAGGCCGGTGCGGCGACTATGATCGGGGCAGGTTGTTATTTCATGAATAACAGTCACGTCGCGCATGATTGCCGGGTTGGCGATAACACCATTTTTGCCAATAACGTGGCGATTGGCGGTCACGTCGAGGTCGGAAATAATGTGTTCATGGGCGGTGCGGTAGTGGTTCACCAATTTTGCCGGGTCGGGTCTTACGCCATTATCCAAGGTACAACCGGTATCAACATGGACGTGATACCGTTTACGTTGATCGGCGGCCGTCCGGCAAAGCATTACCGACTGAATATCGTCGGCCTGAGGCGGGCTGGGATTGCTGGCGATAGGCTCAAAGCGCTTTCCGCCGCATTCAGATTGCTAAGAAATAAAAAAAGCCTTGATGAATTGCAATCTACCGAAGAACTGCAATACTTAAAAAATTGGTTGGCCGCCGATTCGAAGCGTGGATTGCACGGTTTCATGTCGATAGCGCCGACCGATCACGACTAAAGGGAGCTAGGCCCGTTGAGAACCGTGATTTATCGGGTTCCGCATCCTTCGGGCAGCGATTCGGCACACAGCCAGAAATAACCGCCATGAAAATACACGTAATCGATAATGCCGGGCAAATAGAGCCATTGCTGCTGATGGCTGAGGCCGAAGTGGCGTTCTATACCGACGAGATACAGGCGCTAAATGCCGCGGAACAGGATAAGCCTGGGCTGATTTTGTTGAATTATGCGCTACGCGAAGCTGATACCGCCGAATATACCGGTTTGTTGTTGAATGCCGCTCCGGCCAGCAATATTGTGATCATTGGCAACGATCTGGCTACGGAGCAAGTGGTCAGTTGCGTGTTGGCTGGGGCCAAGGGCTACCAAAACAGCGATTCGCTGGCGCTTTATATCAATCGCATGATTCGGGCGGTAGCTGCCGGCGAAGCGTGGTTAGGGCGTAAGCTCGTCGCCAGTTTATTGGATGCGGTGCATAAAGCTTGTGTCGGCCAAGACGCATTGTAAGTTAGTAGTGTAATCCTACTTCGAAGTAAAACATTTGACCGCTGATCGGCAGGTTATAAGGATAACTGGCGGTTGCCGGTTCCGTGCCGTCAGAGTCCAACAAATTGCGGGCCGAGGCTGTCAAATCCAAATATCCCATCAGTTTTTTCGCATTCAGCGTCAAGTCCAACGTCTCATAATCTTTTAACAGCCGGGTATCTCCCGGGCTGCTTAGTCTGTGGCCGATCCAGTTGATCTGGGTTTGAATTTGCCATTTCGGCAGAAAGTTCCAGGCCAGCGCCGAATACACGTGGTGTTCCGGCACGTTGCTGACGCGAGTGTGCGTCGCTTCGTTGCGGGCGAATTGCCAGGCATAGTTACCGCGCAAATTCCAATCCGGCAGAAACTTCCAGTCCCACTCGAACTCGCTGCCATAGCCGTCCTGTCCAGGTGTGTTTTGCTCGGTCAATGTGGTCGAACTGGCGATAGGGCCGCTGATCAGGTCGTGGATTTCGTAATGGTACAAATTCAGCGCCGTTCTGAGCGTTTTGTTCGGATGATAATCGAACGCCAATTCCGTGGTGGCGATGGTTTCCGGACTCAAACTCGGATTGCCTAGAAATAGCGTGCTGTTTTGTTGGTATTGCTCCAAAAAGCTCGGCGCCCGGTAAGCTTGGCCGTAAAGCAATTTGCTGGTGAACTGTTCGTTGACATCCCAAACCAGCGCCGCCCTTGGGTTAAGCGTGCTGCCGAAGTCGGAATAGTGGTCGAAGCGCAGACCCGTGGTCAAATGCCAATCCGGGGCAAACTGCCATTCGTCTTGAAACGCAGTGGACCAGATATCGCGGTGTTGGTCGTCCAGAAACGTGAAAGGTGTCCCGGTCAGATTTTGCAGCGGACCACCCAGGCTGGTGATGCCGGCACCGTAATTGCGGGCCTCCTCGGTGTTTAGCTCCTCGTAGCGGAAGCCGGCGATCATCCTGATGATATGGTTGGAAAAGCCCTTGTAAATACTCGTCAGTTCGAAACTGGGTACCGTATTTTTAAAACCGGCGACGAAGCGCAGGCCATTAGGAAACGGCACCAAGGCATTGATCAATGCCGGTTGTCCGGTGACGTTGCCGCTGGCATCCAATGGTAGTATCGATCCGGGAGGAAAGCCGTAAATATCTGCTGAAACGTCCGTATGCAAGAAACTGGCGTGGGCCTGCAACTCCCAATCCTGAAAATCGTCTTCGGTCGAATAACGAATGTCGGCGAGATAGTTGCTGCCGTTGCCTTTGCCGCGGTTATCCAAAGCGCCGAAAGCGCCGGATCTAAAACCGTAATCCGATTCGTTGAAGGCCCAGAAACCCAAATCCCAATGTTTGCGTTGCAGATTCAGATGGCCGTTCCAGCGTTCGTTTTGGGTTTGCATCGGCCCCGGCGCCAGCGAAGCGCGGGTCGACAGCAACTGGTCGATCTGGCTTTGTGCATCGGCTTTGATGATTCGGTCCGGGTCTACCCCATTGTGGCTGTATTGCAGGCTACCGGCCACGTCCCAGCCCTGCCATTTACCGCCGTATTGGCCCCAGGCGCTCTTGGTGTCGGCGTTGCCGCCGCGGGCGCCCACGTTAAATCCGTCGATGTCGGCCGCTTTTTTGGTGACGATATTGATGACGCCGGCGAAGGCGTCGGCACCGTAAAGCGCGGAACCCGGCCCGCGAATCACCTCGACGCGTTGAATGTTCTCCACCGGCATGATCATGCCGGCCATGTGGGTGCCTTGGTAAGGTAACGAAAAGCGGGTACCGTTGATCATCAGCAATACTTCGGAATTGGTCTCGTTGCGGATGCCGCGCATGGTATAGCTGTAATCGTTGGTCACAGGTTGGATCGTGACATGCATGCCGGGCACGGTTTCCAGAACTTCATGCAAATCGGTGGCGCCCATCGCCGCGATTTGTTCGGCGGTAATAACGCTGGTGACCGCTGCGGATTGGGCGATCGGTTTGGATGTACCCGACGCGATTGTTACCGATATATTGGCCAACTCCGCCGGCGACATATCCAGTAAATCGTTCATGCTTTTGTCGGCGTGTGCCGCTTGGCTAATCAAGGTAAGCCATAAACCAGGTTTGAACAGCCGTTTTTTCAAAGCACCAGACATAACAAATCTCATAAGTCCCGTAGGGGCACCGGCTTGGCGATGCCGTAACCTTGCGCGTAATTGACGCCCAGGGTTTGCAGTAAATCAAAGATAGACTCGTTTTCGACAAATTCGGCAATTGTTTTCTTACCCATCACGTGCGCCACTTCGTTGATCGACTTGACCATCGTCAGATCCACTCGATCTTCCAGAATGTCTTTGACGAACAAACCGTCAATTTTCAGGTAGTCGACCGGCAGGTTTTTCAAATAAGCAAATGAAGACAAGCCGCTGCCGAAATCGTCTAAAGAAAACGAGCAACCTTTGCCGCGCAGCGATTCCATGAATTGGCGGGCGTAAGACAGGTTGCTGATCGCCGCGGTCTCGGTGATCTCGAAACAGATTTTCTCGGTCGGAATTTGCCATTTCTGGAATTGTTCGCCGATGAAACCCAGCATGGTTTGGTCCGACAGCGACAGACCGGACAGGTTGACCGAGCACATTTCCAGGCGCTGCAACAAATCCGGTGTCGTTGCCAAATACTCGAACAGCGAGGAAATGACCCAGCGGTCCAGCGGCGGAGCCATGTTGTAGCGTTCCGCCGCCGGCAGAAATGCGCCGGGCGGGATGATTTTGCCCTGGTCGTCGCGGTAGCGGATCAGGGTTTCGAAGTGCAAGGCCTCGTGGTTGTGATTCACCGGCACGATCAACTGGCCGAACAATTGGAAGCGATTTTGTTCGATACCCAATCGAATCTTCTCGACCCATTGCATTTCGCCCTGGCGCAAGGTTAATTCCTCGTCGTCCGGGCTGAACACATGCACCCGGTTCCGGCCTTTTTCTTTCGCGGCATAACAGGCGGCGTCGGCTTCCTTCAACACGTCGACCGCATTGCCGCTGGACCGGTTGATGGGGGCTACGCCGATGCTGACGCCGATGCTGAAGCTGCGGTTTTCCCAGGCGAACTGAAAGTCGCAAATCGCATTTCGCAATTTTTCGCCGGTGATGACGGCCTGATCCAGAGAGCAATACGACATCAAAATACCGAATTCGTCGCCGCCCAAGCGGGCCAGGATATCCATCTTACGCACTTGTTGTCGTAATAACTCGCCAAGCTGCCGTAACAATTCGTCGCCGGCCAGATGGCCGCAGGTATCGTTGACGATCTTGAATTGGTCCAAATCAAGGTAACACAACACGTGGGCGCTGTTGTCGTTTTGGGCTTGCAACACCAGATTCTGGATATGGATGTCGAATTGGCGGCGGTTGACCAGGCCGGTCAGTTCGTCGTGGCTGGCCTGGTAAGCGATTTTTTCCGACAGTCGGCGGGTTTCGGTAATGTCTTCGCACACCAGCAACATATGCGGCAGATTGTTTTCGTCCTTGACCAGGCGCGCCGTTTCCCTGACCCAAATCGTATTGCCGTTGCGGCAAACGATGCGGCTTTCCAGTTTGTGTACCTGCTCCGGGTGGTCGCGGCAAATTTGCAGGAACTGGTTGCAGTTGCCGATATCCTCCGGGTGAGAGAAGGCGAATAACGAACAACCCTGCAATTCTTCGACCCCCAAACCCAATTGTCGGGCGCCGAAGCGGTTGACCGAGATAATTTGGCCGTCCAAGTCCAGGTTGAATACCATCGTCGGGTTATTGTCGTAGAGCGCCTGATAGTTGTTTTTGACGCTGACCAGCGCCTTGTTCTGAGTTTCGACGGTATCCAGCATGTCGTTGAAAGCGTCCACCAGGATGCCCATTTCGTCGCTGCTGTGTTTTTCGGCGCGTAACGAATAATCGTGGTCGCGGCTGACTTTCTGCGCAGTACGCGCCAACTGGGAAATGGGCTTGGCGACCCGGTTCAGCAACGGCGCCGTCAGCAAAAAGGTGATGAACAATGCGACGAACAGGACCAACAGCACCACGCCGACGAATTTCAACTCCCGCCAGAAGGCGGTGCTGAGGTCGGACGACAAATACACCGCACCGATGATCTCGCCGTCGAGTAACATCGGTTGGTAAACGTACAAGGACAATTGGTCGAAGTGGGTATATAAACCTTGTTGGCTGGCCGGACACTGGTTCGCCGGATTGTCCAGTGCAGTAAACAGTCCGCCCGCCTTGTCGTATAAGCAAGCGCTGCGCACATCGGGCAGATTGGCTAAAGAGGCCAGGTTTTCCTTGGCCAGATTGGCGTCGTCGAACATCACCGCCGCGATACTGCGGTTGGCGATCAGCCCGGCGACGGCCAGCAGGTCGTCTTGGGCCTTGCGTTTGACGTCGCTGATATTGATCGTCACCAGAATCACCAGCGCCAGCAGCATCGAGAACAAACTGGATGTGATCGCGATCGTAAACAGCTTGGATTTGATCGACAGTCGAGCGAAAAACTTACTCAAGCTCTCCTCCCTCGACCAATGTGGCGACTTCGATCAGTTTGGCGCTGACGTTCAGGCCGTTTTTTTTCAACGCTTTCAGGTTGATATGCAATTTGACTTTGGTGTCGTCCAACACAAAGCCGATCATGCCGCCGGATTCGGCAAAAAACGGCTGACTGCTGACCGTCAGCGCCGTTTTAAACGAACCGACCGTCAACACTCCTGCCACGGGCTGTTCGGGGCGCAGGTCCGGATTATCGAAATAGGCGATGTCGCAATCGCGCGCCTGTTTGGCAGAGTCGAAATGGATCAGCTTGATCGGCTTATCCTGAGCGGTTTTGCTTTCCAGCGGATCAAGCAAGTGGCCGAACGGATCGTTGCCGATAATGCAAATGTTGAACGTGGGGCTGGCTTTGGCCGGCCAGGTAATGAACTTGGTGAAATTATAGAGATAGGCCGCTTTAACCTTGTATTCCAATTCGTTGTCGTCGGCGTGTGCTTCCTGAGCGATAAAACAGCACAGGAAGCTCCAGCCGAATGCGACGCAAATGCGCCGCAGTGTCCGCGCCTCAGCGAGAGAAAAAACGGAAACCAAGTTATTGCCTGCCGAAAAAAATCATGGGGCAAGGATAGTTGAAAAATCACTGGCTGCAGAAAAAAGCCCGTAGCGCACGGATCATATAGCCGTGGTCCAAAACCCCGGCACTTTCGCGGATACTGTGCATGGCCCACATGGGCGAGCCGACGTCCACGCTGCGCACGCCCAGTTTCGCCGAGGCAATCGGGCCGATCGTACTGCCGCAGGGGAGGTCGCCGCGGTGCGCGTATTTCTGGTAGGGCACGTCCGCGTCGCGGCAAAACCGGATGAATTCGGCTTCCGACACACATTCCGAGGCATAGCGGTGGTTAACGTTAATCTTGATGGCCGGGCCGTGATTGACGATGACTTTATGGCCGGGTTCGTAGGCGCCGGGAAAGCCGGGCTGGTAAGCGTGAGCCATATCGGCGCTGACCATAAAGCTGTTGGCCAGGGCGCGGCGGTAGCCGTCGGTGCGGTCGCAGCAGTCGGTGGCGATACGTTCCAGCACGTCCGGCAAAAAACTGCCTGCCGCGCCTTTACAGCTCTCGCTACCGATCTCTTCGTGGTCGAAAAAGGCGCAGACCAGCGTATTCCCGCTATTCAGTACCGAAGCGTCCAACATCGCCGTCAAACCTGCGTGGCAAGACGCCAGATTATCCAGCTGGCTGTCGGCGTAGAATAAGCGATCGGTGCCCCAGAATACGCCTTTTTGGGTGTCGTACACGTTCAATTCCCAGCTCAACAGACTGTCGCCGTCGATGCCGGCAGAGTCGGCCAACAGCTGGCGAAAATAATTAGCAGGCAATTGTTCGGCAGCGCTGGCCAATATCAAGGCCAACTCGTTTTGCTTTTGCAGTTTCAGGCCGTCTTCGTTAACGCCGCGGTTCATATGAATCGCCAGATTCGGCAAGCGCAACAGCGGTTGGTCGAAGCGCAGCAAACGGCTGCCGATGCTGCCGTCCGTCTGGCTGAATGCGATACGGCCGGCCAGACTGAGATCGCGGTCGGTAAAAGTTGCCAGAATCGGCCCGCCGTAAATTTCGACGGCCAGTCGCTGAATTTTGTCGGATTCCAACACCGGCTGCGGTTTGACCCGCAATCCGGGCGAGTCGGTGTGGGCGCCGAGCAGCTTAAAGCCTTTGCTCGCCAAGTCTTCCCGACCCAAAACGAAGGCGACCACTGAAGAGTCGTCTCGAATCACGTAATAACGGCCTCCGGCACTCAAACTCCAGGCGTCGCCCTCGTACAGACGCTGAAACTGAAAGGCCTGCAGGCGTTGTTCGATGCAGGCTGCCGCATGCCAGGGGCTGGGGCTGGCGTCGATAAAGTCCAATAAATCCTGTACTTGCCGGTGTGCGCTCATGTTTTCTTGTCCAGGGTTAACGCCACCGAATTGATGCAATAGCGCAATCCGGTCGGTAACGGGCCGTCTTCGAATACGTGGCCGAGATGGGCGCCGCAGGAATGGCAGGTCACTTCGGTACGGCGCATGCCGTGGCTGGTATCGAGGTGCTCGTCCAAGCTCTCGGCATGCAGCGGATTCCAAAAACTGGGCCAGCCGCAGCCGGAGTGGAATTTGTGTTCCGAGTCGAACAAGGCCGCGCCGCAACAGACGCAACGGTAGATACCGTCGTCTTCGCAATCGGTGTATTTGCCGGTGAACGGCGGCTCGGTACCTTTTTCGCGGCAGACGCGGTATTGCTCCGGCGTCAGCTTCTCGCGCCAAAATTTGTCAGCATCATTAGAGTCGGTCATGGTGGCAGTCCATATCAACAGTGGTACTGGTCATTGTACCCAGAGTTATACGCTTGCTGAAGGAAAGCGAGATATCGGTTGACTATGTTAGAGAACCCTAATATTCTGTGGTCACATGATTTTGCGGCGCATAATTACCATAATCCAAAAAAGAAACTTCAAAATCGTGCGTGTCTGAATTTCAGCGAGGAGAATGTCATGGCAAGAATCGTAGTGTTAGGTGCAGGTATCGGCGGCGTGCCGATGGCTTACGAAATGAAGGAAACGGTGGGCAAACAGCATGAAGTGGTGGTGATATCCGATTCGCCGACCTTCCACTTCGTACCCTCCAATCCCTGGGTGCCGCCGAAATGGCGCAAACCGGAAGATTTGAAAATCGAATTGGCGCCGGTGATGGCAAAAAAAGGCATCACCTTCATCCAAAAGGCAGCCACTAAGGTCGATCCGCTAAACAATAAAGTCGAGCTGGCCGACGGTAGTGTGGTCGAATACGACTATCTGATCATCGCTACCGGTCCGCGTCTGGCCTTCGACGAAGTGCCCGGTTTGGGGCCGCATGGCGGACATACTTCATCGGTGTGCCATGTCGACCACGCCGCGTTGGCCGCCGAAGACTGGGACCGCTTCATGGCCGATCCCGGCCCGATCGTGATCGGGGCGGTGCAAGGCGCGTCCTGCTTCGGTCCCGCCTATGAATACATGATGATCATCGAAACCGAGTTACGCAAACGCAAAATCCGCGACAAGGTGCCGATGACCTTCGTCACTTCCGAACCTTACATCGGTCACTTGGGCCTGGGCGGCGTCGGCGACACCAAAGGCTTGTTGGAAAGCGCATTACGCGACAAGACCATCAAATGGATCACCAACGCCAAGGTGGACAAGATCGAAGCCGGCATGATGTATGTCACCGAAGTCGACGAAGATGGCAACGAAAAGAAGAAGCACGAACTGCCGTTCAAGCATTCGATGATGCTGCCGGCGTTCACCGGCGTCGATGCGGTGCGGCATTGCGGCGCGGAAGGTCTGACCAATCCGCGCGGTTTCGTCATCGTCGACGAACATCAGCGTAACCCAACCTACAAGAACATTTATTCGGTCGGCGTCTGCGTAGCCTTGCCGCCGGTGGAAAAAACCCCGGTGCCGACCGGTACCCCGAAAACCGGTTATATGATCGAATCGATGGTGACGGCAACGGCCCATAACATCCGCGACGAACTGGACGGCAAACAACCGACCGACAAGCCCAGTTTGAGCGCGCTATGTCTGGCCGATCTGGGCGATACCGGCGTGGCGTTTTTGGCCGTACCGCAAATTCCGCCCCGCAACACGACTTGGTCGAATCACGGCAAGTGGGTGCATCTAGCCAAAATCGCCTTCGAAAAATACTTCATGCGCAAGATTAGAAAAGGCATCAGCGAGCCGTTCTACGAGCGGATGATGCTGAAATTCATGGGCGTCGTCCGCCTGAAATAGGAGCTGCTTATGTCTATCGATCGGATGGTGATGGCGTTTGCCGGCTCGTTTATTCTGGCCAGTCTGGCTTTGGCGCATTGGCATTCGCCGAATTGGTTGTGGTTTACCGCCTTCGTTGGCGCCAATTTGGTGCAGGCGTCATTTACCGGATTTTGCCCGTTGGCGATTATCCTGAAAAAGCTCGGCGTCAAATCCGGCTGCGCATTTTAGTTTGTTCCCTCTAGCCTAACCGCCGCTGGATTGGCGGTTAGGTCTCTTTCGGCTCAGATCCGACCGGAAAAAATCCGGTGGCCGCACTCTTGAAGTTTTCGTCATCGGCCCTAATTTGTCGGTGTCCGGGCCGGACGGCTCGGTTACAACCAATGTTTTCAAAGCTTATTTGAATTGGGGAGAAAGAATCATGAGAGTCGAATATACGCCGATTTACCGTCCCAACCTGGGTTTGGGCCAATGGGCCGCAATGCTGGACGGCATTTTACAAAGCGACCGGCCGAATCACGATTATCCGGCCTTCGATATCGAAGTGGTCGGCGACAACCAGTTTGCGATCAGTTTGGCGGTACCGGGTTTCAGTCCGGACCAGTTATCGATCGAAACCGAAAACAAGGTGTTGACCATCAAAGGCGATAAACCGCAAGACGCCGAAAAACGGCGCTTCCTGCACCAAGGCATTTTTAGTCGCAATTTCGAACGCCGCTTCAACCTGGCCGAACACACCGAAGTCAACGGTGCCCATTACCGCGACGGGTTGCTGACCGTCAGGCTGGTGAAACGGATTCCGGAGGCAATGAAACCGCGGCGCATCGAGATCGATAACGTCGGCCAAGTGTTGAGTCCGGCGCAAGCGACATTGCCCATCGCATGAAACTGATCGCCAGTCGATGACGGTTTGAGCCCCGTTGTCAGCCAACGCCGGTGGCGGGGCTCTCGCCAATTTCCCTCTTTACAGCCTTTCCCTTCAGCATTCGGGCGATCAGCCGGAAAACGCTGACTGCTTGCCCGGATCTCAGTCGATGCTCCGGCATCGTCAAGTCTGATTGACAGCCCCCTAGGTTCCTCGCCACGTCCGGGTTATTCCTTTCCCCTGCCGGCCGGTCTGGCGTCGGTTGCGCCGGGCTTTGTTTGGTCGCAATCGTCGATTGTCGGGTTTGCTACAAAAAAAATCGGGCCAAGACCTTGAAAATCATTGTCTTAGCACTTGGCACAACGGTTGCAATAGATAGTACAAAAAACTTGGGGTTGTGCCATGAAATCGACCAAAGACATTGCCGAAATGCTGGACGAACCGGCATGCGAGCATAACAAGAAGGAAAAATCCGGCTGCGCCAAACCCAAACCCGGCTCCGCCGCCGGCGGCTGCGCCTTCGACGGCGCCCAAATCGCCCTGTTACCGATCGCCGACGTCGCTCATATCGTGCACGGCCCGATCGCCTGTGCCGGCAGTTCCTGGGACAACCGCGGTACCCGTTCTTCCGGCCCGGACCTTTACCGGATCGGCATGACTACCGACTTGACCGAGCAGGACATTGTCATGGGCCGCTCGGAAAAGCGCCTGTTCCACGCCATCAAGCAAGCGGTGGAAACCTTTAATCCGCCGGCGGTATTCATCTACAACACCTGCGTGCCGGCCCTGGTCGGCGACGACATCAATGCCACCTGCAAAGAAGCCACCGAACGATGGGGCGTGCCGGTCGTGCCGATCGACGCCGCCGGTTTTTACGGTACCAAAAACCTGGGCAACCGCATCGCCGCCGATGCGATGATCAAATACGTGGTCGGCACCCGCGACCCCGATCCATTGCCGCCGGCCGCAATCGAAGCGGAGAAAGCCGGCATCAAAATCCACGACGTGAACTTGGTCGGCGAATACAACATCGCCGGCGAATTCTGGCACGTATTGCCGCTGCTGGACGAAATGGGCTTGCGCGTGCTGTGCACCTTGTCCGGCGATGCCCGCTTCCGCGAAGTGCAAACCATGCACAAGGCCGAAGTCAATATGATGGTTTGTTCCAAAGCCATGATCAACGTGGCGCGGAAATTGGAACAGCAATACCGGATACCCTGGTTCGAAGGCAGTTTCTACGGCATTACCGATACCAGCCAGGCCTTACGCGATTTTGCCCGCGTCATTAACGATCCGGATTTGACCGCCCGTACCGAAGCCATCATCGCCCGCGAGGAAAACCGGATTCGCGAAGCCTTGGCACCGTGGCGCGAACGCCTGAAAGGCAAGCGGGTGCTGCTGTTTACCGGCGGCGTCAAGAGTTGGTCGGTGATTTCGGCGCTGCAAGATTTGGGTATGGTGGTGGTCGCCACCGGCACCAAGAAATCCACCGAAGAAGACAAAGCCCGGATTCGCGAACTGATGGGCGAAGACACCCTAATGATCGAAGACGGCAGCCCGAAAGCCTTGCTGAAAGTCGTGCACGACTACAAGGCCGACATTCTGATCGCCGGTGGCCGCAATATGTACACCGCCTTGAAAGCGCGGATTCCGTTCCTGGACATTAACCAGGAGCGCGAATTCGGTTACGAAGGTTACCAAGGCATGCTGGAACTGGTCCGCCAATTGGCTTTGACGTTGGAAAGCCCGGTGTGGGAAGCGGTCAGAGCGCCGGTGCCTTGGAAAGCCGCGGCCAAGGTTGCCAAAGCCGCCGAACAGGCGGTGCTGTTCGCTGAGCCCGTCGCCGCTTAACCGGGGTATTTCGCCATGGCCGAAATTTTAAAACGCAACAAAGCCCTGTCGGTCAGTCCGCTGAAAGCCAGCCAACCCACCGGCGGCTCGTTGGCTTGCCTGGGTTTCGACCGGGCGATCCCGATGCTGCACGGCTCGCAAGGCTGCACCGCGTTTGCCAAGGTGTTTTTCGTGCGCCATTTCCGCGAACCGATTCCGTTGCAAACCACAGCGATGGACCAGGCCAGTTCGGTGCTGGGCGCCGATGAGAACGTGATCGAAGGCATCCGGGTCATCGCCGAAAAATCCAACCCGGCCTTGATTGCGGTATTGACCACCGGTTTGGCCGAAACCCAGGGTTGCGATGTGCAGCGTAACCTGCGCGAATTTCGCGCCAAATATCCCGAATACGACCATGTCGCGGTCGTGGTAGTCAATACGCCCGATTTTACCGGTTGCGTCGAAACCGGCTATGCAGCGACCTTAACCGAAATCGTGCGCAGCTTGGTACCGGACGCCGAGCAGGCCGGCACCAAGCCGGGAACTCGGCAGCGCCAGGTCAACGTCCTGGTCAGCCCTATGCTGACGCCGGGCGATTTGGAAGCTTTGCGCGACCTGATCGAGCAATTCAATTTACGGCCGGTGCTGGTGCCGGACATTTCCGATTCGCTGGACGGCAGTTTGACCGACGACGACTTTTCGCCGGTGACGATAGGCGGTACCCCGGTGTCGGAATTGAAAACGCTGGGCGAGGCCCGCGCCACGCTGGTGATCGGCGCGTCGCTGCGCAAAGCCGGCGAACTGTTGCAGGAAAAAACCGGCGTTCCCAGCCATTTCTTCGACCATCTCTATGGCCTGCAAGCCAACGATGCCTTGATTTGCGCGTTGGCCGGCATCAGCGAAATGCCGGTACCGGGCAAGGTCGAACGGCAGCGGGCGCAATTGCAGGATGCGATGCTGGATACCCATTTCATGCTCGGCCAATTGCGGGTGGCGATTGCCGGCGATCCGGATCAACTGAACGCGTTGGCGCATCTGGTCACCGGCATGGGCGCCGAAGTGGTTGCGGCGGTCGCGGCCGGCAACGCGCCGGTGCTGGCGACCACGCCGGTCGCCAGCGTTAAGATCGGCGACCTCGAAGATTTGGAAAACCTGGCCCGCGCCGGCAAGGCGCAATTGTTGATCGGTAACTCGCATGCAGTGGCCAGTGCCGAGCGCTTGGGCATTCCGATTCTGCGGGTCGGCTTTCCGTTGTACGACATCATCGGCGGCTACCAGAAAACCTGGATCGGCTACCGCGGCTCTCGCCAAACCCTGTTCGATCTCGCCAATCTGGTGATCAATTTCGCCCACGAGGACATCGAACCGTACTACTCGC
Organism: Methylomonas sp. Uni0011; assembly: GCF_056850255.1. Classification (NCBI taxonomy): domain Bacteria; kingdom Pseudomonadati; phylum Pseudomonadota; class Gammaproteobacteria; order Methylococcales; family Methylococcaceae; genus Methylomonas; species Methylomonas sp. Uni0011. The sequence continues at coordinate 9,187 of NZ_JBVVNO010000011.1, read as the reverse complement.
CGTACGCCCAAAAGCCGGAAAACGAACGTCAAGCCTGCTCGCCGTCATGTCATTAGCACGCCGCATGCAGGTATTGCATGCCCCAGACCAGAGGATGCCTATGGAAACCGCCATTAAAGTCGCTTTCGCCACCACCGACATGGTTCACGTCAACCAGCATTTCGGTTCCGCCAGATCGTTTGCCGTCTATGCCGTGGACCCGGAGCAGTCGGAAATGCTGGAAGCGGCCCAGTTCGGCGAACTGGCGCAGGATGGTAACGAAGACAAATTGTCGGTGAAGATTCAATTGCTGGAGGGTTGCGCGGCGGTTTACTGCCAGGCCATCGGCGCCTCGGCGATCAAGCAGATCGTGGCCCAGGGCATTCAGCCGATCAAGGTTCAGGAAGGTGCCACGATCAAGGATTTGATCGGCGACTTGCAACACGAAATGAAAGCCGGCCCGTCGACTTGGCTAGCCAAGGCCATCAACCAGCATAAAGGACCGAGTCCGGATCGGTTCAGTGCGATGGAGGATGAGGGGTGGGATGAATAGTGCTGATGTTTAGCGTGGGCACGGGTTTTGTGCCCTCCCCGAAAACAGGTTTTGTGTCGCTATCGCGACGGATGAGTTAGAAGTCGGGTCTCGGCCCGACAGCCGAGATACTTTTCTTTGCTTGTCCAAAGAAAAGTATCCAAAAGAAAAGACACCCGGACGCCGCTTTTTTCCTGCGCTCGGCGACGTTTATCGAGGGTCGGCAGAAGGGGCTTCCCAGCCCCTCCGCCGCCGCGCCGCATCCTTGCGGCGCCCCTTCGGGCTGATCTCGATAAACGCCACGGATGCTCGGCACGGCATACGGGGAACGGCTTGGCGATAGTAGAAGCCGTTGAAAGATTTGATACTTAAATATAGGAGAACCACCATGTCCCAACCCGCACTTGTCGTCGAAGCCGGCGACCCCTTGATGACTTCCGACATCGTCGTCGAAATGCTGAAGCAGCTTCGGGCGATGGATACCTACGATACCTACGAAGGCTGGTCGGAAGAGAAAATCATCGATCCGTTGATCATGACCAAGGAACGTAAACGTGAGATTCCGATCGTCGGCGATCCGGACGAAATTACGTTGGCGCGAGTCAAGGCCTATTACAACGCGATTGCTTCGTTGGCCGAAAAACGCACCGGCTTGATGGCGGTGCCGGTGATCAACATCACCCACGAAGGGTTCGGCCGGGCGCTGGTGCTGGTCGGCAAATTGATCGCGGTCGATAAAGTCTTGCGCGACGTGCACCGTTTCGGTTTCGGCAGTTTGGAAGAATTGAACGAGAAGACCGAGAAGATTCTGGAAAAGGCCGTCAGCTTGATCGAGCAATACAAAGAAGTGGCCGAAGCTTGAGGTGAATTATGAGTGACGAAGATATTAAAGCCTTGGAAAAAGAAGTGAAGAAAAACAAACGCCTGGCCAACGAGGCGGCGTCGGTACTGCACGACTTGATCGAAGACCGGTTGCCCGATGCCTACGGCGAACTGATGGGCGTGGCGCAAGCCACCTACGATGCCTGCAAGGCCTGGGACGACGCCAACAAGAAATTCTTGGCGGCCAGCGCCACTTCAGCTTAGGAGGAACGATGAGCGAATTTGTAACCGGCGTGACCTTCGGCGGTACGGTTTGGACACCGTCCTACGTCACCGATATCAATCAGCGTGCCTGCATCGGCTGCGGCCGTTGTTTCAAAGTCTGCCCGCGCGACGTGTTCGATCTGGTCGAGAAAGACGAGGTGTTGGCCGATGCGGCTGACGACGACTACGAAGATTTCGAGGACGACGACAACAGTATGGTGATGAGCCTGAAAAACGCCGCCGACTGTATCGGTTGCGAGGCCTGCTCCAAGGTTTGTCCTAAGGATTGTTTTACGCACGAGCATAAGGTTGCGGCTTGATTTTTATTTCGTAGCTCCGTCGGATGAGTAGGGTGGGCACGGTTTTTGTGCCCACGCGGTGACTCGTCGTTCGGCGCGGCATACGGGAAATTCCGTCCCAGTGTAGTTGGTCGGAGTGCCAGTAGATATTTTTGAAAACCGCTCATATTGGGGATGGTTTTACTCCCGTATTTCGACCCCGAGCATCGCAGTTTTTTGCTGGATTCGCCCGAAGGGGAGCGGCAGGGATGCCGCTCGTTGGCGAAGGGGTAGGAAGCCCCTTTTGCCAACCCCTGCAAAAAACGAGACGCGCAGGATAAGGGCGAAATCCGGGTGTCGTTTCTTTTGGATACTTTCTTTTGGCGACGCACAAATTCGTTTGGAACGAATTTGAACAGCCAAAGGCTGGCCCGATAGGGCGAAAACCAAGGATGGTTTTCGTAGCGAAAGTATCTCGGTTGTCGGTCCGAGAACCGACACTCAAATCCACGTCGCGATAGCGACACCAATTTTTTTATCTTAAAAAAGGAAAGCTATCATGCCACGCCCCGAAAAACACGTATTCGTCTGTACTCAAGCCCGTCCGCAAGGCCATCCGCGCGGGTCCTGCTCGGCCAGCGGTTGCGCCGAGGTGATGAACGAGTTCATGAACCAGATCCAGGCCCGGAATCTGTTCGAGAAAATCGGCCTGACCAACACCGGTTGCATGGGGCCGTGCATGCTCGGCCCGAGCGTGCTGGTCTATCCGGAAGGCGTCATGTACGGCAAAGTCACCAAAGACGACGTCAAGACCATCATCGACCAGCATTTGTTGGGCGGTGCGCCGGTCGAGGCGTTGCAAGTGCCGGCCGAGGTCTGGTAAGCCATGACCGGAGTGGCGTTTCTGGAAGAGCGGGTGCTGTTTAGCCCGGATGTGCCCGAGGCGGTGAACAAGCTGCTGCAAATGGCCGTGGCGGCCAGCCATGCCGATAAACCGCTGGCGGAAAAGTACTTCCAGCAGGCGCAACAGCTCGATCCGGCCTGCCTGCAGACCTATTTCGCGCTGTACAAGTTTTATTTCTACCAGGGCCGTCTGGCCGAGGCCGAGCGCGAAGCTTTGGCGGCGCTGGCGGAATCGGCGCGCCAAGGCGGGTTTCCGGCCGATTACCGGCAATTGGCGGTCGAAGCCGGGCAGTGGGATATGTATGCCAGCGACGTCTGCCTGTTTTATCTGTACAGTTTGAAAGCGCTGGGCTTCATCCGCCTGCGCCGGCAACTGGAGGAGGAGGCGCGGCTGGTGCTGGCGGTGTTGCGGCAACTGGATCCGCTGGACCGTTCCGGCGGCTCGGTGATCATGCACTTGGCCGAGGCCTTGGCGGAGGATGCGGCGTGAGCGAAGAATTGCAGCAACAAGTCGAAGCCAAACGCAGCTTCGGTAAGGCGGTATGCCAGCGTATGACCGAGAACATCGTCAAGCTGGGCTTTCCGCTGCAGACCGATCTGAGTTTGCCGGATTTCGATGCCGCGGTGTTCAGTCTGGTCACCGATCCGTTTACCCAAAGCCGGGATTTGGTGGGATATTGGTATAACGCCGGCAAACAGCGCATCGGCCAGATCAAATTCCACGGCGACGGCAGTTTTTACGCCGAATACGACGTGGTAAAGCCGCACCCGACCAAGAAGCTCTGGTTCGTCGAGGCCATCAACGCCTGGGGCCGGCAGGACAACATCAAAACCGAAGCAAAATTGTTGGAAACTCCGCAATAAGGAGGCGCTATGGCTAATCCCAAACGCTTGTACGAATTGCTGTTGGACTATTGCAGCAGCGATGCTGTGGTGGACAATTTGATGATCGGCCTGGTCTGGACCATATGCCAAAGTCAGGGCAAGGCCACGGCCGGTCTGGCGATGAGCCCCGGCCTCGCCACGCGCACCTTGACCTGGTCGGGGACCTTGGTCGGCAAGCCGGTCACCGATCTGGCGGCCTGGATTACCGAATGGGACCCGTTCAAGGCCACCGTGGCGATGGCGGCGATCAACAGTTGCATCAACGCCCGGCCGCTGCCGGAATCGGTGGCCCTGGATTGCCACGGCGAACACGCCAATCTGGCGGTGTTCGATTATTTTCTGCCGCAGTTGCAGGGGAAGCACGTGGTCGTGATCGGCCGCTACCCCGGTATCGAACGCTACCAGGACAAAATGTTGCTGACGGTGCTGGAGCGGCAGCCGACGGCGTCCGATCTGCCGGACTCGGCGTGCGAGTTTTTGTTGCCGCAGGCCGACTGGGTGTTTCTGACCGGCAGCAGCATCACCAACAAGACCTTCCCGCGCCTGACCGAACTGGCCTCCCATGCCACCACGGTTTTGATGGGGCCGACCGTGCCCTGGTTGCCGCAATTGCACGAGTTCGGTATCGATTATCTGGCCGGCGTCGAAGTCGTCGACCCGCAAGCGCTGTACCACACCGCGGCTCAGGGCGGCGGGGTAAGGATTTTCCATAACGGCTTGCGCTACCGGATTGCCGAGCTGGCGCCGCAACGCAGCATCAGTTGGCTGAAGCAGCAAATCGCCGATTGTTTTGCCGAAAAGTCGCAACTGACCACGGCGATGCAGCAATGGTACGACGCCGGCAATAAAGCCCGATTTCCGCAGTATTCGCTGCTCGACCAATTGAACGGTCGTTTGTCGCGCTTGGATACCAGTTTTAAATCGTTATGGGACAACTATGCCGCCGGATAACGTATGACCTTGGCTGTACCGGAACACTTCGAGCGGCACCGGTTGCTGCTGTTATACAAGGGCGACATCAGCGCTTTGACTTTATTCGCCCAGCAAGCCAACGGCAGCGTCTGTTTTCCGCAACCGCTGCCGGCGCTATCATCCGCACTGGACCAGGACAGCGGCGAAGCGGCCGGTTTGACCGTGCATCCGGCAACGCTGGTCAATGCTATCAGTAAGCTGATGGGCTTCGAGGCCGATTTGCTGCAGGCCGAAGCCGGCTACAAGCAGTCGGTCGACACCCCCGGCGGCATCGTCACCGTCTACATCGCCCGCTTTAAACTGCTCGATCCGCCGCACCGGTTGATGCAAAGCCTGGATTGCCGGATGCGCACCTTACCCGAACTGCGCGGCCGGCCGCCGGCCGAGATGGAGTTGCTGCGCCGCGCCTACGAAACGATGATGGAGGGTTAGCGTGTTCGATTACATGGATTTTGGCCTGGATTCCGGCGAGGATAGCGGCGCATCGTTTTCGACCAACACCGGCCCGTATATTCCGGAGGCGCAGGACTGCATGCGCTGCGGCATGTGCGTGACCGGCTGCCCGACCTACCGTTTGACCCAAACCGACGCCGAAACCCCGCGCCAGCGGATTCGCAGCATCGAAAAAGTGTTGCGCGACGAAGCGCTCAGCGCCGACGAACGTACCCATCTGGATAACTGCCTGCAATGCCGGGCCTGCGAAACCGTGTGTCCAAGCCGGATGAAATACGGCGAACTGTTCGACCTGGCGCGGCACAAACTGACGCAATTGCAGCCGTCGTCCTGGCTTGCCGGATTGGCGCTGCGTCTGATCGAACACAAAAACTGGCGGCGCAGCTTGTTGCCGTTGCTTACCCTATATTTGCGTTCGGGCCTGCAAAAGCCGTTGCGGGCGAGCGGCCTGTTGCAAAAACTGAATCTGGCGGCCGCCGAGCGCCTAGTCTGCGAGCCGGCGCTCGGCGGTTTAGCCGGAGTTTTTCCTGTGAGTAAACGCGCCCGCCAACGCGGCCGCGTCGCCTTGTTTACCGGTTGTCTGGCCGAACATTTCGACCGCGCCACGCTGCGGGCGGCGATCAAACTACTCAATGCGGTCGGCTACGAGGTGGTGGTGCCGGAAGGCCAGGGCTGCTGCGGCGCGATCCACCAGCATAACGGCCGCTCGGCTGAGGCACTGATCGAAAACAATATCGCCACGTTTTACGAGCTGGAAGTCGAGGCGGTGGTGTATCTGGCCAGCGGTTGCGGGGCGATGCTAACCGAATACCAGGGCGCTGATAGCGAAACCTCCGGCTGGTTCACCCGCAGTTTGCGCGACATCAATGAGTTTTTGCTGGAACATTGGCCGGACCAGCTTCAGCCGGCGGCATCCAACCTGAATATCGCGGTGCACGAGCCGTGCAGCCAGCGTAACGTCTTGAAAAACGCCAAGGCGGTTTATGCCTTGTTGGCGAAAATCCCCGGCGTGAATATCGAAGCCTTGCCGGACAACCACACCTGCTGCGGTGCCGGCGGCAGTTATATGTTGAGCCATCCGGAAAATGCTGGGCAACTAAAAACGCTGAAGCGCCAGGCCATTGCCGGTTGCGGCGCCGATATCGCCGTCAGCACCAATTTCGGCTGCGCGTTTTTTCTGAACGCTGAGCGCGGCGAAACCGACCGCAAACTGATGCATCCGATTCGGCTGCTGGCCGACCGGATCTGACCAACCGCGGCCGCGCCGGCCCGGCCGCAGGCGTCGAGCCTGACTATCCCCGGCGATTTGTGTAAAATCGCGCCACTTTTTCATTTCGATAGCGCAGGCAGCAGTATGACTAAATCCATCGTTCTTACCGGCATCACCACCACCGGCACGCCGCATTTGGGCAATTACGCCGGGGCTATCCGGCCAGCGATCAAGGCCAGCAAAGACGAACAGGTCCGGCCGTTTTATTTCCTGGCCGATTACCATGCGCTGATCAAATGCAACGAGCCGGCCCGGGTCAAGCAATCCAGCCTGGAAATCGCCGCCACCTGGCTGGCGCTGGGGCTGGATACCTCGAATGCGGTGTTTTACCGCCAGTCCGACGTACCGGAAATTCTGGAACTGACCTGGATGCTGACCTGCGTCACCGCCAAGGGCTTGATGAACCGGGCTCACGCTTACAAAGCCGCCGTGGCCGAGAATGAGGAAGCCGAAGGCGCCGATCCGGACAAGGGCATCACGATGGGCCTGTTCAGCTATCCGATTTTGATGGCCGCCGATATTTTGATGTTCAATGCCAACAAGGTGCCGGTCGGCAAGGACCAAATCCAGCATATCGAAATGGCCCGCGACATCGCCGCCCGCTTCAACCATATCTACGGCGAACATTTCGCGTTGCCGGAAGCGGTGCTGGAAGAAAACGCCGCGACCTTGCTGGGCCTGGACGGCCGCAAAATGAGCAAGAGTTACAACAATACGATTCCGTTGTTCGAGCCGGAAAAGAAACTGCGCAAATTGATCAACAAGATCAAAACCAACTCGCTGGAACCGGGCGAACCGAAAGATCCGGAAGGTTGCACGCTGTTCGGTATTTACCAGGCCTTTGCCAACCACCACGAAGTGGACGCGATTCGCCAGCGCTATGCCGAAGGCATCGGCTGGGGCGAGATGAAGCAGGTATTGTTCGAGAAAATCAACGACGAAATCGCCCCGGCCCGCGAGCGTTACGAAGCCTTGATAGCGGCGCCGGAACATATCGAACAGCAATTGCAGGAAGGCGCCGAAAAAGCCCGCGCCATCAGCCGGCCGTTCATTCAGCAATTGCGGGCAGCGGTCGGCATTTCCGGCTTGGCCGGCTAGGCAGCTTTGCCCGGCGGTTTGCGGTTTAACCCGGCGCAACCGGCCTAGGCTAGGATAGCCGCCATGCTGGTTTACGCGCTGCAGTCGCTGTTGTTGCCGCCGGTTTTACTGCTGGTTTTGGCGCTGGTCGGGGTCCTGGCCGGCAAACGCAAATGGGGGCGGAGCATGGCGCTGACGAGTTTGGTTTTGCTGTGGTTGCTGAGTCTGCCCATCGTCGTCAACCGCTTGGCGCAGTGGTGGGAGCGGGTGCCGCCGTTGCCGGCCGCAGCGGCCGCAACCTTCAAACCCGGCGCGCTGGTCGTTATCGGCGGCGGCCTGCAATTCGACACGCCGGAATATCCCGGCCAAATCACCTTACATCCGCGCAATCTGCTGCGTCTGCGCTATGCCGCCAAACTGGCCTGGGAACTGGGCTTGCCGGTATTGGTTTCCGGCGGCGGCGCGCTGGCGGCGGACGATGTAGCCGAAGCCGACCTGATGGCGGCGATATTGGACCAGGAGTTCAAAACCCCGGTGGCCTGGCAGGAGCGGGACAGCCGCAACACCGCCGAAAACGCCCGCTTCAGTCGGGACTTGCTGAGCCAATACGGCATAAACGACATCGTGCTGGTAACGCAGGCCTACCACATGCCGCGGGCGTTGATGGCGTTTCGCCAAGCCGGCTTTAACGTCTTGCCGGCACCGACCGCCTTCATCGGCCGCAACGGCGACCCCCGCTTCCCGGACTGGCTACCGTCGCCGTCGGCCTGGGCCAACCTTTTCCTGCTGGCGCATGAAGCGGTCGGGATGGTTTGGTATCGGATTCGGTATTGATGGAGGGCGCTAGCGTACCGTTAGAATTGATGGCCAACGCTGCGCGTCGGCTGCGTGAGGCCTTTCGAGCGTCGGTTGTATGCGCTTGTTAGAGGGCATCCTTGGGCGCCTGCGAATGTAATTTTCCCGCGACTGAATGCCACTGTGCCTTGTGCTCCAGAAAATCGTGAAGACCCGGGTAAATAATACGCAGACTTTCCTGCTCTTGTGCGGTGAAGCCGCTGTCTAGGGGATCTTGGTAGTTTTCAGGCCACTGTGCTGCTTCCCACACCGCACGTAGCGCCTTGTCGGAGAGAGCACGGACGCCGGAGATCAGGGGCCGACCATTCCGCATTTCGCCTTTGGAGGATTGCTTTGCGGCCTCATCAATGGGCAGAGTCGGATCAACACCGTAAAAGAATGCTGCTGGTTTATCGGCCAGAAGAGCGCCGAAAACGCCCCTGTACTTCAACCGATGAAGCTCCAGCACCTTCTTGTGTGTATCCTCAGTCACATTTTTCGCTAGTTCGTGCGCGTGTCCGAGCGCGCGTCCGGCTGCAATCCATGTGACGCGATCGTTGCTTCCGTCCTGAAGCAGGCTCCTCGCTTCTTCGAATGCTTTGACACACGAATCCAAGTAGAAAAGCGATCGCTTCTCTCTGGCTTCCTTGATGCTCTTGGACTGAGTAAAGAGCTGAGCGGATAGTGCAATCAAAATACCGGCCGGCAAACCATTGTTCAGCGGCTCAAACGCGACCGCGTGTCCAAGGAACGGATATGTGATGACCACAAAGGCCAATACGATCAACGCCCATATATGGACTCCTCCCCAATTGCAAGCCAAGTGTTATCAAAATTGATGTTTCCAACAGAGATCAAGATTGCAGCCATATATTCGGTCTCTTGATGAAGGTACTTGATAGGCCTTCGGACCCTGAT
>NZ_JBVVNO010000010.1:0-110938 GCF_056850255.1 Methylomonas sp. Uni0011 | reverse complement strand
TGCGCGAAGTCCATCAGGGCCCGAGGTCGTTTAATCCTCAATTACAGGCCGGATATATGGGCGCAATATTTTCTTTATGTTACTGGTGAATTTTTTCTTGCAATACGGGGCGGACCATATATGACCCTGTTTTACTGTTTCATAGGTTTTAGCAAGAGAATCGAGCAAGACACGTACGGATGTGATGACCTCTGAGAGGTTTACTGCAATTTGGGCTCCGCCCTCTGAGAAATAGTCCAACTTCAATTCCTTAACGTCAATATCAGACTGCACGTCAAGGCCAATAACTTCAATTGCAGAAAACAGCCCTAGTTCTCTATTTGAAAATGCAGTGGAGTGGATAATTTCGTTGCGTAGCGATTTGTTGGGTTTTGCCGCATCCGAGACGGCTGTGAGTGCGGTATAGATTTCAGGGTGATCGGACTTTACATGCGCCTGTACGTATTTAATGCCACCAGAGCTTTCGTACTTTGCAGCATTCAACATCAGAGATGCGCCCACGAGCCTATGTGCCCGGTCGGCAATGCCGACACTCCTGAATATGTAGTTCTCATAGTGGTACCGATATACGTTTGACGTTACGTCTGCAGTCACATCCAAATCAAGAATAAAGTTCATCGCAAGACGAATAGATGCAACGGCGTTATCAATCTCGCCAACCTTTTCTAGAACACTTGCTGCGTAGATTTCAAGCACACTAGCCTCAAAATTGATTATTCCCTCTTTCTGCGCAGCCAAACCTTTTAGCATGTAGCTTTGCATGAGTGGCAATAATGGCGTAAGTGCCGGGTGTTCAACAAAACCTGAGGTCTTCATGTTGTCAAACTAACGTTGAAGATGATCCACTAGCAGCGGCTTGCCGACCTGAGTCGGCTTGAGCGACTGGTTAGGCCTCTTCAACTGAAATCGAAGAAGTCGGCGAGAGTGAGTCCATTCACTCCCCGGCGGCGGCCGTCCAAACATAAGACCTCAACACCGCCAAGTAAATGGAGCTCATCACGGAGATCCCTACCGGGAACGAAGTCAGGCACCTCGACTCCGTGCCGGGTGGGGGACAGAAAGGCAACCCGAGTCCGCTCCGGTCTAAACGCGGCAACAAAGCCGCGAACTGATGCCACTACATCCGGCATTTGCTTGTAGGCGTCTGGCTGCAATGGTGCGGCCATGCACCACCGGCCAGAAGGCATCTTCTGACGAGACTTCTCAAGGAACTCATCCATTGATTCGTTTGACTCGTGAGGTGAAGTAAGGCGCAAGTACAGTCGCCGCTCGTTGCTCAGCCAATAGTCCTCATTCAAGCGACGTTGATCTGAACTCGGAACTTCTCCACTTGTACCAAGGCGTCGATCCTGGAACAGAGAACGTAAGGCTGTGCTCTTGCCCGAATCGCGAGGTGCTACGACGAAGAGTACTCGTTCGAAATGAAGCGTCATTCTTAGCTCCCAATAGGTCTACTAATTAGTAATCAGATGGTTTCCGTATAACTACCGAAAAAATGATCTTCGAAACGATAATTTATTGTTCCGCATATGAATTTCCCTTCTGTATATCACCGCAGATCAATTGATTTGACGGGCAACTATCGTATTGCCGGCATTGAATCAGATTAAGCGATAGACAGCAACGAGTCGACTAGGCCAGTTCGCTGCATCCAAAAGCCCTAATTCACTACCGGGATACTCGGTGGCCGGACAGGGGAAATACGCGCTTTATAGAAATTAATCGCGGTAGGTATACGGGAGGGGATGGTTTTTCTACGCTAGCACTGCGCCGATTCCGATCAAAGCCGCCAATCATTCCGGCTCCAAAATCACCAGCCATGAGCAACCTACCCACTCAAGTAGTGCAATCGTTTTCTGACAATGGCAACAATAACCGGCCTCGACTCGAAAAAACTATTTTTTGGCTTGGAATTGCAACCGGCGGATTTAGCCTGAGTGTCGAGGCAGGTCCGTAAATCCGCCGTTCGGTTGTATTTACAATAGGGTCCGCTCCACCAGCCAGAAGGCGCCCATCACACTGACCGCAACCGAGCCGCCCTTCAAAAACCGGCTGGCGGTTGCGACCTGATTGTTCAGCCACCAGATCAACGGCAGCACCAGCGCCGCGACGGCAATCTGTCCGCTTTCTATGCCTAAGTTGAACGCCAGCAGCGGCAACAAAATCCCGGTGTCGGCCGCCGAGATGTTCATTTCCTGCAACACCCCGGCAAAGCCGAAGCCGTGGATCAGCCCGAAACCGAAGGTCAGCCAATGCCGGCCCTTGGGCTGGTCGCCACGGACAATGTTCTCGATGCCGACGTAGATAATCGTCGCGGCGATGAAGGGTTCGACGAAACTGGCCGGCAGTTCGACCAGTCGCAATCCGGCGCAGGCCAGGGTGATGGAATGGGCGATGGTAAAGAAGGTGATGATCCTCAACGCCGGCCACAAACTATGCGTCACCGCCAATAATGCGAACAGAAACAGCAGGTGGTCGTAGCCGGTCAGGATGTGTTCGATACCCAACTTAAAAAAGTCGCCGAACGCCGCGAACGCAGCTTGGGGGGCTGCCGAGTCCGCGACGGCGGCGAGTGTCAGGAGGTATTGGTCGTCGTTGCGGCCCAGCATCTTTTCGGCCAGCGACTTCCCGGCGGCATCGCGTACCGTCAAGTACTGCTGGTGGCCGTCCGGCAGCAATGCCAGAAATCCGGATTGCACTCGTAGCTGGCGTTGCACCGCCAGCGGATACTGCAACTCGACCTGGGCATTGTTCTTGCCGTCGTAACTGACCGGGCCGGGCTGACTCTGCACTTCGACGCCGTCAACCGCGATACGCAATTGTTCCGCCAACAGTTTGGCGATGGCGGGCTTGGCCGCTTCGCGCTCGGCATCGCTGACTTCGGCGTCCAGATCGCTATCCATCGCTACGAAGGCTTCGATATCCTGCAATGCAAAGGTTGCGGTGGCCTCGATATGGTCCGGTTTCAAGGCCAGATCCAGCGAGCTGAGCCCGGGCGGATGGGCGTCGGCCCGACCGGCTATCAACCCCAGCAGTAACAACGCCAGCCCGAAAGCCGGAAGTCGAATTGTCATGCCGCTCACCTCAGAAATTGATGGTAATGGTGCCGCGGAACATGCGCGGTTCGACCGGATGCTTCAGGATGCCGAATTGGTTGGGCGAACCGTTCGGATAAGAAGATTCATAGGCATAGGCGATGTCATTACTTTGCGAACCGAGGATGTTGAACACGTCGATCTCGAATTTGTAACGCTTCTGCTTGTAACCGGCGCTGAGGTTGACGATGTTGGTATCGCCGGACCAGTAATCGACGTTGGTATCCGGATCGCGGTCCAGATAGACCCGGCCGAAATGCCGCAAGCGAATCGAGCCGAACAAGCCGTTCGGCGCTTCGATCGTGGCGCCGGTGGAAACCACCCGGCCGACCGAGTTCGGGATATACAGATTGTTGTCGGCATATTTGGCGGTGGTCAACGCAAAGTCGGCATCCAGCGTCAGCCAATCGAACGGTTTGTAGTAGTTGGTCAATTCGACGCCGTAACGGTGCGATTTGCCGGTGGCTTCCGTAGTGCCGGCGTCGCCGACGAACACCAGTTCCTGGCTGGATTCCAGCCACCACAAGGCGAAGGTGCTGTTCAGGCCCGGCACATAGTTGCTGCGAATACCGGCCTCGCCGCCGCGCGACCAGGCGGCGGGACGAATGCGGGCGGCGGCCGAGTCGACCGGACTGCCATCGGTTGGATTAACTTGCAGGGTCGTGCCGCGGGCATCGTTGGAGTGGTAACCGTAACCGGCGTTAAAGAAAAACTCGGTGTCGTACCAGGGCCCCAAGACCAAGCTGATTTTCGGGCTGACCATAACCTTGCCGCGGCTGCCCGAGTTGGCCGCAATCGTCGATGCCAGGCCGCTACCGGTGGCGGCGACCTCGACGTCATTGTTGATAAAGTCGCCGCGCAAACCGGCAATGGTGCGGACTTTATCGTGCCAGTGCGTGGTGTTTTTGAAGTACGTGCCGACCGTGGTGACGCCGACATTGTGACGACTGACGGTATTGACGATTTGACGGGCTTCGGTTTCGTACAAGCCCAAGTCCATGATCTGGTCGTTGCGGAATTGCAGACCGACGCTGTTATCCATTTCGAAGCCGAACAATTTGTTGTAGCGGGTGTGTTCGAAATGGCCGCCGGTTTGCACCCGACGCTCGGATTGCAATATCTGGTCGCCGCCGGCACCGCGGGTAAAACCGCTGAAATTGGAAAACAGGTTCAGGTCGGTATACAAGGCATAGATATTGGCGTCGTTTTTCCAGTTACCGCCCTGATTCCAGAAACTGGCGGAGGCGCTGTAACGGTTGGTTTCGCCGCCGTCGGTCGGGTCCATACTGCCGTAAAGCCCGAGACTGCCGTTGTCGATCGCCGCTTGCGGAATCTGGTTGGTCGCCGTCCAACTGTTGGTATAGGCCTTGCCGTTGATCGACATGCCCCAATCGTCGCCGCCCAGGGTGTAACGCAACTGGCCGTTGAATTTCTTCGAGTCTTCCGGCACTTGCCAGACGCCGTCGTACAGATTGAATTCGCCGGCATAGAGCAAATCGCCGTCGCCGACTTTCATCGAGTTGGCGACCAGCGTGCGGTAATAATCGAACGAGCCGGCCGTGAATTTCAAAATGCCCTGGTCCAGTTTGTCCATCGTGAACATTTTGGCGTAACCGGCGGCGGCAAAGTCGCCGACCTCGGCGTAATACGGGCCTTTGCCGTATTCGACTTTCTTGACCAGCTCCGGAATGATGCTATTGATGTCCATGTAACCCTGGCCATGGGCATGGGTGGTCATGTTCATCGGAATGCCGTCGACGAAGGTGGTGAAGTCGGTACCGTGGTCCAGATTGAAACCGCGCAGGAAGTACTGGTTGGCCTTGCCGGAGCCGCTGTGCTGGGTGGCGATGGCGCCGGGCACGACTTCGACCAGCTCACCGTTACGCGAGAACGGCCGATGTTCGAATTGCTTCTGGCTGACTTCGCCTTGCGAGGCCGACGGCGCGATGCCGATCAGATTTTTGGCGCGGCCGTCTTCCTCGACTTGCACCGCTTCCAGCTCTTCCGACTTTTCCGCTTTTTTGGCTTTTTTGACGGTTTTGGCTGCCGGCTTCGCCTCTTCGGCAGCGGCGACGGCGATCGTATCCGCCGTATCCGGCGCCGGCTCGGCCAACACGTCGGCCCCGGCCAGACCAAGGGCGATTTCCAGGCCGACGGCCATTAGTGTTTTGGGAAACAGCGCGGCGCGCCGGGACAGGCGTAGTGGGTACATATTCTTCCTCATAGTGCGAATATCGTTGCGGTCGTGGTTGTTATGAACACCGGTCTCGAGCCGGATTGGATGTGGAAAGCGGTTTTGCTCGCGGCAAACGAGCGGGAACGGCCGGCGCTAAGGCAACGTCGAGCCAAGCCGTTGCCGGCGGCGCAAAAGGCGGTCGCGTGCAGGCGGTAAAAGTTTCGGGTGTCGGGAGCGGCGCCAAAAGATTCGGCGCGGATTTGCTGAATGGATTCAGCGGATACGGAAGGGGTCGAGCGAAACGCTAAAGAAATCGGGGCGGGGCTTGCGGACACGGATAGCGGCGGCGAGGTGCGGCCGACACCGCTGCTGAGCAGTTGGGTGCCCGGTGTCTGGTTGATATCCGGAAAGCGCTGTTTAAAACTGCTCAGGCAATTGCGGGCCATATCGGCCAGCGCCACAGCAAAGCAATCAAGCACCGGCAATGCGCCCGCCGCAACCGATTCGGCGCCAGCGACCGCAAACCCGGCGGGCGGTTTGGCTAGAGCGGCTTTGGCGCTACTGTTCGCCGCCGCGCTATGGGAATTCTCGCCAGCCAAGTCCCAGTCACCCCCGTAGCCGGCCAAATTGGCGGAGCAAAACCCCGCATCCGCTCGCAAATGTGTCGAAGCGGCAGGCTCGGCCGTTTCGGTCGGGCCGGCTTTGGCCCATACCGACTGCGAAAACATCGCGGTCAGCAGAAAAGTCGCGGCCAGCACCACCAACTTGGCGACCAAAATTCCGGCACCGTGCAGCAGCAAGGTCGCCAGCATAAAGCCCAGCGTGTAAGAAAGCAGGCTGGCGGAGGTGGAAATTTCCTGGCCGTGGGCAAAGCCGTGGAAAAAAGCGAAGAAGGCGACGATCAGCACGTTAATCTTGCTGCTGAAGCGGGCCTTGCGCGTGATAAGCAGCGCGAATACCGCGCAAGACAGCAGAATGATGCCTTCGACGCTGGGTATCGTGATCCCGGCGGCGCCGGCCAAACCGCCCAGACTCATCACGCCGACGAAGGCCAGCGGCAGCATCCAGACGGCATGACCGCGCAATTGCGCGGCCCAAATTCCGACCGCCAGCATCGCCAGCAAATGGTCCCACCCGGCCAGCGGGTGGTTGAAGCCGTTGTTCCAGCCCAGCGCGTCCAATCCGACAAATTGCACACCGAGCCAAGCCACCACTGCCAGTAACGGCAAACCGAAGCCGAGCAGCCGCAGCCCGGCAGGCAACACTTCGGATGGGGAGCGGGAACGGCGCAATTTCATGGTTTACCGACGCGAACAGCCTGCAAAATTCAAATCAAATGCCAGTTAAGACGAATAGGCCGGGAATCATACGACACATATCACATTTTTAAAAATTATGAATAATAAATAAAATGTCTTATTATGCCCCGCAGCAGCGGTTTCGAACCGGCTCAGCTATGCGGATGAATATGCGAATGGCTATGGCCGTGGTGGTCGTGTTGGTGGCTGACAGAGGCCATTTTCACCGGCACCATGTTAAGCGAAGCGTGGCGGACGCCGGTTTCGGCGGACAGCTTGTCGGCAAACCCGCGGATGCGCGCGGTCAGCCCGCGCAGAAACAAGGTTTCCAGGCAGTCGTCGTGATCCAGATGCACGTGCATCGACGATACCACCAGATCGTGGGCGTCGTGCTGGTGGCCGGTCAGGCGCTCCGCCAGGTTGCGTTCGTGGTGGTTGTAAACGTAGGACAGCGTGGCGATGCTGTAGATGGCTTGATCCTGTTTCAGCCGTTTGGTCTCGATTTCCTTGCGCAACAGGTCGCGGACGGCTTCGGAGCGGTTGGAATAGCCGCGGGCGGCGATCCATTGGTCGAACTCCGCCGCCAGCTCGTCGCTGAGAGAGATAGTAAAACGTTCCACAGCAAGCTCCTGTTCTTATAGTCGTTATAGGAGCCGGCGATTATAACGCAAGCGGAACCCGCACCGCGCCAGCGGCAAAGCGGGTTATTCATGAAAAGAGCCGGGGTTACCGGCCGCGATTCTTAGGGAGAGGCTGAATGTCCACAGGACATTACACACATGACAATTTCGGCAAAATCGTGATTCGCACGCAAGTGGGGATTGCGCTGGCCCTTTTACTCTGCTTACCGCTCGCCAATTTCTGGTTTCCCAGCGCCTACAGCCTCAAGGCCGGCATCCACGGCCTCAGCGCTATTCTGGCGGTGGTCGTCGGTACTTATTTGACGCATAGGGCCTTACCGTTGATCAAAGGCATGCACGTCAATCTGGAGTCGTTGCGCCGCTGGCTACTGGTAGCCACCCTGCTGAACTTGGCCGGCGCGATCAGCGGTAACTGGATCTACATGCGTTACCGCGGCCAGGACGGCCCTCGCGACTGGATCTTGGAGCGGGTGCCGGCAATCCACAACGTGCTGATGGAATTCAAGGAATTCGTCTCGTTGTTTCCGTTCCCGTTAATGCTGTCCGCCACCGCGCTGCTGTATTACTACGGCTTGCCGATGCAGACCCGGCGCGACCTGTGCCGCTTCGTCGGCATCACGATTCTGGTGTCGTGGAGTTTTCTGATGCTCGGTTTCGTCGTCGGCCTGGTGCTGGCCAAACTGCGCTTCGTTTGAACCGGGAAAGGCTGATGCAACAACAATCCGAATCGAATACTCAAACGCTGCGCTCCGGCCCGGTCGTCGCAGCCAGCCTGGCGTTATTGCTGGCATTTTTGACCTTGATGGTCAGCCACCATATTTCCCGGCTGTCGCCCGGCCTGGACAAACTGGTGCATAGCTACGGTTACTGGATTCCCGGCTCGCAAGGCAAGGGGCCGGACGGTAGCATCGGCTCTTACACCGGCAAGGAAACCCTGGCCATCGGCGTCTGGCTGTTGAGTTGGTTGGCATTCCACCTGATGTGGCGCAAACAGGATTTGGATTTGACGATCTGGACCCGGATTTTCGTCATCAGTCTGGCCGTCATTACGCTGGGTTTCTTTCACCCCTTGTCCGATCCGCTGGTGTTGTTCATCGCCGGCTTTTTTGGCCTGCCCTGAGGATAAGCCATGCCCAAGTTGTTACATCTACTCGTCCCGATATGGCTGGTTTTGGCCGGCCCGAACGCTCTGGCGGAAGGCGTTTTGCTGAAATCGGAGCCGAAAAACGACGCCGAAGTGAGCAATTTCGATGGCACCGTCAAATTCTGGTTCAGCGGCAATGTCGGCGAACGCTCGCCGTCGGTCGTCGTGGTCGATGCCCACGGCAAACGGGTCGACAACGGCGACACCCGTCTGGTGTTGGGCGAACGCCACCGACTAACCGCAACCACCCAAGCTCTGCCGCCCGGCCCTTACGCCGTCCGCTATCGGGTGATTACCGAGGACGGGCTGGTGGTCAGCGGCATCTCCAAGTTTACCGTCGTCGCCGCAGCGGCGAGTCCAGAGGTCAAGCCATGAAAATGTTATCTGTTTTGATCCTGGCCGCTACCGTCCTCGGCCAAGCGCAGGCGTCGGTACCGCTGGGCGGCAACCGCAAAGGCGCCGACGGCAATTACGACCTGTACGGTTGCATGCTGACCAACGACTATTACGTGGTCAATTTTTCCGCCTATCAACTCGACCCGAACCAGGCCAAGGACGATAAATCCATACCGCAGGCCGAATGCGTCGATCTGCCGCGGGTCGGCAAAACCCAAATCGCGGTAGACCTGCTGGACCTGGATGTGCGGAAAAAACCGGTCGGCCTGAAGATTTTGCGCGAGGATGGTCAAGTCATCGCCGAAGTGCCGATGGCCGTGGTCAAGCAAGGCGTATTGACGGCCAGCGTGGATTTCAAAACCGCCGGCAAATACCAAGCCGTGCTGTCGGTGCAGGACTCCGATTTGCACACGCCGCCGGAAACCAGCGCCTTGCACATGCCGTTGACGGTAGCGATGGCGCCGCCGCCGTCGGCAGCCAATGCCGGCAGCGCCAAAGGGCTGGGCGTAGTGTTCGGCGTGCTGGGCCTTTGCCTGGCGTTGGCCGCCTACTACATCCCGCGGCTGCTAAAGCCGCGCACCGACGGCAGCCCGTCGTAAGCTGTCGCCGATGCTGCGCGAATAGCTTGGCCCGACCCGGTCACCATTACTACCAGGAAACATTTATGAAAGCGACATTCCCAAAACCGTTTACGGCTTTAATCCTGGCAGGCTTGCTTGGCGCCTGCGCCCATCCGGAACGGCATGAGCAGGAGACCGCCGGTTTCGTACCCGGCCTGGGCGAAATCATGGCCCAAACCGCCACCCGCCATGCCAAGTTATGGTTTGCCGGACAGGCGCAAAATTGGGATCTGGCTGCTTACGAAGTCGACGAACTGCACGAAGGCATCGAAGATGCCGGCAAATACCACCCGACCCACAAACAGATTCGCCAACCGATTCCCGATCTGTTGGCGCTGTATCTGGACCAACCCTTGGCCGAGCTGGATCAAGCCGTGAAAGCCAAAAATCAACAGGCATTTATCGCGAATTACGATAAGCTTACCGCTGCCTGCAACGCCTGCCACCAAGCCACCGAATTCGGTTTCAACGTCGTGGTGCGACCCAGCTTCAACCCGTTCGCCAACCAGGCGTTCTGAGCGACGGCCTCGTTCGTTTAGGGTGAGCGGTTGCTGCAGCAAGACGTAGCGGCATTTATCCATTTCAGCAAGCGAACACTATGCGCAATTTTTTACCACGCCGGACGGCAGCCTGCCTGCTGTTGCCGGCAACATTCGCCGCGGCGGCCGGCCCGGTCCGCGACGATTTCGGCGTCTGGATCAGCAATACTTACCAAACCGACTTCGGCGGCAGCCCCTATCTGGCTTTTTTGGAACTGGCGCCCAGAACCAAGACCGACAACGACCAGTTCGCCCAAATCATCGTCCGGCCGCTGGTCGGTTACAAGCTGACCAAAAAGCTGCAACTCTGGGCCGGCTACACCTGGCAAGGCGAATACAACGAGCAGACCGATTTCGAATTGGCCACCAACGACGCCATGCAACAGTTGCAATGGGTCGACAACTGGTCGCCGGAGTGGAATTTTCAGTACCGCTTCCGCCTGGAGCAACGCTTTTTCTCCGAAGAAGACAACGTCGCCCACCGCATGCGCCACCGCGTTCGTTTGGTGTACTCGATACCCGACACCAAAGCCTACCTGATAGCCATAGACGAGCTCTTCGTCTATTTCAATTCGTTGGACGACGGCCGCCTGGCGCGTTCGGTGCAAACCGGCATCAACCAGAACCGCAGCTACCTCGGCATCGGTTATAAATTGACGCCGGAGCTGAACGTCGACACCGGCTACCAACTGCAATACGTGCACAACTACGGCGCGCCGGATTTGGTCAACCATGTCTGGTTTACCAACATCAACGTCAACTTCTGAGGCGGTTCTGCCGCGCAAAAAAAAGGGCGGCTCAGGCCGCCCCTAGTCGATACATGAAATAGAAACAGCTGTAACTGACTTCCTGTTACTGGAATTTGGTCAGACCGGCAAAGCCTGCGCGGGCTTCTTTCAATTCTTGTTCCGCGCCGGCGAAATCGGATTTCTTAGCCAACTCTCTGGCTTTTTTCATTTTCAAAACCACTTTGTCGCGCTCGAATTCGAATTTGTAGTTGGCGTTCAGTTCGCTGGCGCTCTCTGCGACTTCCTTGATCAAACTGGCGACTTTAGTCGGATCGGCCGAAGGAATCGCGTCCAAGGCAACCTGTATCTTGGCGTCCACTTCTTTCAATACCTCAGGCACGCTCTTTTTGGCTTCTTTGGCCAAGGTCGCGCCGGAAAAGCCCAGCATTGAAAAAAACAGGGTGAACGCGATTAAAACTTTTTTGAATGACATGTTTACTCTCGATAATTAAATTGAACGATGGGGGTAAAGCGAAATTTCCTGGTTTGCGATTGAACTTGGCTGAACGGAACTCCTTTGGTTGAAATTATTGCTTAATTTATTCGGGCTGCGCCCCAGCGGGCTGGCGCGGCCAGCAATGCCGGGATGGCCCGATTTGCGGCAACGCCGAGCGCTAGTTGACTCAAAGTCGCTAAGGTAAAACCTGCGGTATAACCGAGCGCGTCGCTATCCAGCCAAATATCGTAAGCATGGGCGTATCCATGGCATACCGCGACGCCGGCAATCACCGATAACGACAAAGCCCAATGCAATTGGCGTCCCGACGCCAGCAGTAAGCCCAGCACCAAAATGCCGGCGTACATCAGCGTTTCGGGATGGGCAATCTCCAGCGGAACCAAAGCCATTGCGCCGCCCAACAACAGCAACGCCAGGAACGTCAGCGCCAGCGAGACGACGGCTCGACCATGGCCGCTACGGCAGATCCACAACCCGACAAAAAGCATCGTCAAGATATGGTCCGAACTGGAAAAAGGATGCAGCAATCCGCTGCCGAAACCGATCGCTTCGCCGGCCTCATGGAAAGGATGGGCATAGGCTGGCATCGAACCGGCCGAAGACATTAATATCGTTAACAAAAAACGCTTGAAAGACTTGCTCATAGTGACCTCTGCCTGCAAAGGGTTATGGTGGACACTGAACCTGGTTCGAACGGCGCGCCACTCCGAAATGATGATTTGGCGGCACCAGCCCGACTTTGGAGGGCGTCAGCGCCGGCACCACGCAAACGAGGGCTATCTTAGCAAAAATATGAAGTTTTAATAATATTTCATATTTCACGCTTGCCGGCCCTGTGCAGCAGAATTTTGCCTAAGCAAGATGACAGCGTTTTGACCGCCCCGCCGGGCACACCAAAGCGAAAACGCCGGGAGGGATTGCGCCATTAAAACGCCCCCTTCTCCGCGGAATAAGTGAAAGCCGATAAAACCGAGTTAGAACTCGTACTGAAAGCCGGCGCAGACCAGGCGCGGCATGCCTGACTGGATGCCGCGCCCCGGTTGGTGATGTAGTTGTTGTCTAGCAGGTTTTTCATCGCCACGAACAGCTATCGGGCTCGGCCGATTCGCTGTAAACGTGTTCGCCCAGTTGCGCCTTGCTCAACACCTTGCCGGCGTTGAGCATGAAGTAACGCAATAGCCTGAATTCGATCGCGGTCAGCGGCTGGGCCTCGCCGCCGGCTGGGGTCGCGGTTTGCTCGTCTTCGTCGAGTTCGACGCCAAACACGGTTAATCTGGACTGGTTGAATGGTGTACCCGCTTCAAAACCGCCTGTAAGCGGGCCAGCAATTCTTGGGGATGGCAGGGTTTGCAGACGTAATCGTCGGCGCCGGCCTTGAAACCGTCGACGATTTCGTACCAGGCATCGCGGGCGGTCAACACAATGACCGGCATGGCGTTACCGGCGTCGCGCCAGCATTTCAGCACGTCCAGGCCGGCGAGTTTGGGCAAACCAAGATCGAGGATCGCCGCATCGTATTGTTCGGTGCCGCCGAGGAATTCACCTTGCTCACCGTCGCCAGCGGTATCGACGATGTAGCCGGCGCCGCGCAAATCGGCGGCCAGCAGTACAGCAAAGGCCGGATCGTCCTCGACCAGTAACAGACGCATAAATGCCGTAGTTACATCGCGTGCATTTTGTAGTCGACTCGCGGATAGCCCTTCTTGTCGCGCGGATCGGCCTGTTCGGCATCACCAAGCTCGGCGCGCTGTTTGCCGGATTCGGTAAGCAATTGCTCCCAATTTTGATAACTCGCATATTTCGGGTCGCCGGCGGATTTGCGCGCGCCGAACGCGGCCTGCCCCAGTTCGATCAACTGCGACGGGGTCTTGCCGTCTATCGTTTTCAGAAAGTCGGCTTCGTGCTTGAGCTGCTCCCGCACCAACCAGTAGGCCACTTCGAACGGTAACTGGCGGTCCGGCGGCAAGTGCTGTTTGATGCGATTCATCGATTTGTGGGCGGCTTGCAAATTCCTGGCGTTGATTTGGTCCGGCGCTCCGCAGCCGGCCGTCAGCAACGCCAATAACACCAGCCCGAATCCCAATTTCACTATCTTCACAACGCCCCCAACCGACCAGCGCCGGCCAATCCGAAATCAAATAATGGGCGCGAATCGGCGATCCGCGCGCTATCTCCCGCCCATCCGGCAGAGCGGCGATCTTAACATAAATATGAATTATATTTTTTTTGTCACACGCGCTTGCACGCAGCCGACGAAACCGGTCCAACTGGCAATAAGGGGGATTTGGCTTGAAATGAAACGGTGCCTAGGAAATCGGCGGCTCGTCTTGCAACGAAAATATGATCGGCACTAACACCGAGCTGGCGACAGCAACATCGTCGCGCTTGGCCGGCACGAAGCGCCATTGTTTGACGGCCTCCAGCGCCGACTCGTCGAGCAACTCGTGGCCGCAGCTTTGCTCGAGCTCTACGGTTTCGGCACGGCCTTCGGCGTCGACTTGCACCCGCAGCAACACCTTACCCTGCCAGCCCCGGCTGCGGGCAATGCTCGGATAGCCCGGCTTCGGGTTGTGCTGGTACTCCGCACTCAGGTAGGCCTCGGTAAACACCGGTTTTTCGCCGTCAGCCACCACATCCTGGGCAATCTCGGGCCGGTTGGTCTGAATTTCTGGTTTCGGGGCTTGATCGAGGACCTGGTCCAACACCGAGAAATCGGATGCCGGCGCCTGGGGGATAACGCGCTTCAGTTTGGGCTTAGGTTGCGGTTTTTTCTGCGCCGGCTTGGCTGTTTCCGGCGGTGCGGCTCGGGCCGGCGCGGTCTGCGCCGCCCGGATCTTGATGGTGGAAACTTGTAGCGGTAAGGGTTGCGCGACTGCCTGCGCAATACTGGGGCAAAACAAACAACGGACCCCGAAAAAATGCAGCGCGGCGACGGCCGCCACTATGCCGGCCAAGACCGCAAGATTAGACGAACGCTCCTTTCGATAGGCGCCGGCGGCCGGCTGCGGCACTCCGCGCAGACCCGCAGCAGCGAAAGGCGGCAGTGGGTTTCGAGCAATCACAAATCCGTTTTGGCCAGCTCTGGGAAATAGCACGCAACTGCGGAGCGAAAATTAAGCGAATTGTAAAAATTGTCCGATAAATACAAGGAATCAGCCAGACCGGCAAACTGCGGCCAATTGCCGAACCGTGGCCGATTAAAGCAGGGTCCGTTCGATAAACCAGTATGCTCCGACCAGACAAACCAGCGCCGAACAGCCTTTCAGAAACTTGTTGGCATAGGGTTTGTGGTTCAGCCACCAAATCAGCGGCAAGACGATGGAGGCAACCGCGATTTGGCCGGCCTCGATACCGAGATTGAACGACAACAACGGCATCAGGATGCCGCTATCGCCGGAGCTGATATCCAGCTCGCGCAACACGCTGGCAAAACCGAAGCCGTGGATCAAGCCGAAACCGAAGGTCAGCCATTGCCGACCTTTGGGGTGATCGCCCCGAATCAGGTTTTCGACGCTGACATACACAATCGTCGCAGCGATGAACGGCTCGACGAAGCTGCTCGGCAAATCCACCAGATTCAAGCCGGCGCAGGCCAGCGTGATGGAATGGGCTATCGTGAAAAAGGTGACGATTTTGATCGCCGGCCAGAAGCTGTGGGTGACCGCCAGCAGCGCGAACAGAAACAGCAAGTGGTCGTAACCGGTCAGGATATGCTCGACGCCCAGCTTCAGAAAATCCAGAAAGGTCGAACCGGCATGGCCGGCCTCGACGCCAGTGGCTGCGGTGAGATCGAGCTGCAATTGGTCGTCGTCGCGGCGCAGCATTTTCTCGGCGATCTGTTTACCGCCGGCATCGCGTACGGTCAGATGCTGCTGGTGGCCGTCCTGCAACCAGGCCAGAAACTTGGACTGCATCAGCAATTGCCGTTTCGGCGCCGGCTGGAAACTGAATTCGACATGGGCATTGTTCTGGTCGTCGTAATTCACGCTACCCGGCACAACCGGCAGAACGTCGGCACCGTCGATGTTGACCCGGGTCTGCTCGGCCAGGAGTTGGGCCACGGCGGGTTTGGCCGCTTCGCGTTCGGCGGCGCTGACCTCGGCATCCAGGTCGGTATCCATCGGCGAAAAGGCTTCGATGTCCTGCAAAGCAAAGGTCATTTTGGCGACGACGCGGTCGGCTTGCATCGTCAACTCTATCGAACTCAAACCCGGCGCGTGCGCCGCGGCCCAGTTCGAAATCAAAAGCAAAACCATCGCCAAAACATACCTGCAGCCGGCCGACGCCGACATGTCCCACAATCTAGCCATCGGCTTTATTCCTGCTCTGCGGCGGCTTTGCGTTTGCGGCGCAGCAAATAAACCAGAAAGCCCGCCACCGCGGCGATCGCCGCAGCGACGCCGCCGATGGCCAGCCAGGGCGGTTGCTGGCCGTCCGGCGCCACACCGACTTGCAAGGCGACGCGGAATTTATCGTCCTCCTCGATCGCGTCGCCGATCAGCAGATACAAGACGTAATCGCCGGTTTTATCGACATCGGCTTGGGCTTCGACGGCGCCTTTCGGATAGAGCTTGGCCGGAATTTCGGTAACGGTGCGAATTTCGCGAATGTCGTCCGGCGCTTTTTGGCCGGTTTTTTCGACTTCCACCAAGCGGATGCCGATCGGCGTACTGCGGATGTCGCGATCGATCAAATCGGCGGTGAAAAACATTTTGCCGGCGCGCGGGATTTGTTGGCAAAACGGCACGAACGCGGCTTTGGCGTCGACGGTTTTGTCGTTCTTGTCGGGCTGCAGATAAGCGCTGAAATGCACCGCGTAAAAGTCGTTGGCGATAATGCAATCCAGGTCGGGCCGATTGCCCAGGGCGTTGGATTGTTTGGTGCCGAAATCGAGTTTGTCGCAACCGCTCAGCAACAGGGCGCCCAGCAGGACTAGCGCCCAAAACGCGGAAAATCTTTGAATTGTCATGACTGAAGCCGGTTAAGGTTTGATGGTGAATTCGAACTTGCCGGTAACGATGTGGGTATCTTCGGACACCACCCGGTAACGCACGGTATAGACGCCGGGCGCCAGCGTCGGCACGGTGGCGTGGATATTGGCGCCGTTGGTCAGGCTTTGCTCGACGTCGTGGTTGTCGACCCGTTTGCCGGTGCTGTCGATCACGGCCAGCGCCTTGTACTCGCTGCGCACCGCGTCGTTAAACCACAAATCGATTTGCTTCGGCGATTCGGTCAACGTCTCGTCCTTGGCCGGCTGCGACTTCACCAGAATCGCATGGGCAAAAACCGGTAAAGGACTCAATAGCGCGAGCGCCAGCAAGCCGGGTTTTATTATTGTTGTTATGTCTAACTTGGGCATGACCACCTCTTAAATTCGTAAACTCATTGTAAAACGGCTGCCGACCAGACTTTGCCGGCCGGCGATTGCTCCAGCCACATCGCCAAAAACCCGTTCGGCGTCGCCACGATGCGCGGAAAGGATGCCGCGGCGGGCGACAATTGCCGGGCCGGTAACCAGCTGCGGCCGCTATCGGCCGATTCGCTGAAATAGACCCGCGACCCCTCCGGCCCCAATGCATCCCACACTGCCACCAATCGGCCGGAGCCGGCGGCAATATCGGCATGGAACGCCGGGCCTTCGCCCAGACGTTGCGGCGGCGTCCAACTGGCGCCGTTATCGTTGGATTGCATATGATACAACCCAACCCGGTTTTCCGCGCCGGTCCAGACCACGCTGTGCAAAGTCCGGTCATCGGCCAGCGCCAAACCGCCGCCGTTGTGCGGGCAACCGTCGAACTGCCAATCGAAGGCGCCGACCCGGCTTGCCCGGCGCCAAGTTGCGCCCGCGTCGGCCGACTGCGCCAGCGCCATGTCGCGCGGCACCATATCCCGATACAGCGCATTGATCCTGCCGTCAGCCCCTGCCGCCAGGCGATTCCAACAACAGGAACAACTGCTGTCGTCTATGGTTTGCGCCAATTCCCAATGTTGGCCGGCGTCGCTGGAGCGAGCGTAGCGCAGGCCTTGGTAACCATTCTCGTCCCTGTCGTCCAGCCAGACGGCATGGAAGCGGCCTTCGCCGTCCGCCAGCAAATCGGGGTGGGACTGGTCGGCATCGCTGCCGGTCGGCTTGGCGCCGGCCGCCCAGGTTTGCCCGCCATCGCTGGAATAGGCGCTGGCCAGCGGCCCCATGCCGGGCAATTCGCCGGTGGCTTGCCAAACCGCCAGCAGATTTTCGCCGCTGGCGGCGATCTGGATATCGTTGCCGGCTTTGGATTCGATCGGCCGGCCGGCGCTTGGCGCGATGGCTTGCGGCGCCGACCAATGTAAGCCGCCATCGTCGGAATGCAGGTAGGCGACAGAAGGCGTTTTAGTATCCGCGGCCGTCGCCAGGAAAACGGCATGCAGCCGGTTCCGGTCCGGATATACGTCGAAACTGGCGACATTTTGCAAGTGCAAGGCCGGCAGATCGACCGGCGCCGTTAGCGTCGCAGCCAGCGGCTTGGCGGCCGGTTGACCGAGGCCGGGGATATCGCCGCAACCGGGCAATCCAACAACGCTAAATAGCGCAATCCAAAAATGAGCGGTCCTGGAATTCGGCATGGCCTAATAACGGGTTGATCGAAAAGCGCCGATTACACCATATCGCGACCGAAAGCAGAATCGGCAAAGTGCTGCGTTTCCAACCGTAGCCAAGCAGTCCAGATTACGCTAACCGGGACTGGCCTTAGCAAGCAAGCGCAGCCGGGCTTGCAAACCGCCCATCGCCGATTTGGCAAAACCGATCTGGGCACCGTGCAACGCGACGATGCGCTGCGCGATCGACAAGCCCAAGCCGCTGCCCTCGGCGGTATGCGCCGTTTCCACACAACGGTAAAAGCGCTGGCTCAGGCGTTCGTATTCGCCGTCGGCCACACCCGGCCCATCGTCGTCTACCGTAATCAAAACCCATCCCTCGTCGCGGCCGCAGGTGGCCCGCACCGCACCGCCTGCGGGAGTGTATTTGATGGCGTTATCCAGCAGATTGCGCAGCAGAATTTGCAGCAATTGCGGATTGGCTTCCACCGCCAGGCCGGCTTGGCCGTGCAATTCGAGCTCGATATGCTTGGCGTGCGCCAGATGGTCCAGATCGGCCAGGGTATCGGCCAAAGTCTGATAGACGTCGACAGGCTGCATGGCGATGCCGGCCTGGTGTTGCACGCGGGATAAGGTCAACAGTTGCTGTACCAGATGCGTCATTCTGACCACCGCCTGCTGCGCCTTGGCGATGGCCTGGCTGCGCATGGCGGGATCGGCGGCTTTTTGTGCCACCTGCAATTGGGTTTGCAGCCCGGCCAGCGGGGTACGCAGTTCGTGCGAGGCGTCGGACGTAAAATTGCGTTCGTTGGCGAAGGCTTGTTCCAGCATCGCGAACAGGCTGTTGATTTGCTGCACCACCGGCCGCATCTCGTCCGGCAAGCCCTGGTCCGACAAAGGCTGCAGGTAGCCGGCCTCGCGGCTGGCCAACTCTTGCTGCAAGCGGTTGACCGGCGACAGGGTACGACTGACGATCCACCAGATCACCAAGCCCAAAATCGGCAGAGCAATCAAGACCCCGACGATTTGCTGGCCGGCGATACTCTCCACCAATTGCCGGCGGATATCCTCGCGCTGGCCGACGTGGATTACGTACTCGCCGTTTTCGCTGCTCAAGCTGAAGACGTGCCAGAGCTGTTCGTTGATTTGCGTTTCGCTGTAGCCGTTGCGAGTCAACGACAAGGCAAATTCCGGCGCACTCTCCGAGCGCAGGATCACGCCGTCTTTCACCGAACGCAATTGGAAGGCGATCTTGCGTTCGTATTTATGGCCGAGAATCGGCGTGTCGAATAGCTCGGGAGTTTTCTCGCGCTCCCACAGTTTGGTCAGCGCCCGCTGGCGCAGCATATTTTCGACGAAGGCGTGCACCACCCGCGCCGATTGCGCCAGTTCGGCATTGAACAGTTCGGCGATTTCGTCGCGGGTTTGCCGGTAATTGATATACGCGGTGGCGCCCCAGACCAGCAGCAAAGAGGACAGCAGCGACAGCAATAGCTGCTTTTTCAACGAACGCGGCGCCAACCGCAGGCGTTTGGCCATCAGTTGTCGTCGATGATGTAACCGACGCCGCGGATGGTTCGGATCAAATTGGTATCGAGTTTTTTCCGCAAATGGTGGATATGCACCTCGACCGCGTTGCTTTCCACCTCCGAGCCCCAGGCGTAAAGCGCTTCTTCCAGGCGGGCCCGGGAAATCACCTGGCCGACGTGGCTGATCAGATAACTGAGCACTTCGAACTCTTTTTGCGCCAGATCGACCGGCTGGCCGTGGTAGAACACCTGGTGCGCGGCCGGATCGACGGTGACGCCCTTGTGCTCCAGCAACGGCAGGCTATGGCCTTCGTGGCGGCGCGCCAGCGCGCGCAAGCGGGCGCAAATCTCCGCCAAGTCGAAGGGTTTAGCGACGAAATCGTCGGCACCGCTATCCAGCAGCGCCACCCGTTCGGCAATGCCGTCTCGGGCGGTCAACACCAACACCGGCGTACTGTCCTTGCGCCGGCGCAGGTTTTTCAGAACCGTCATGCCGTCCATTCGCGGCAGATTCAGATCCAGCACGATCAGGTCGTAATGGTTCAGCTTCAATGCCTCGTCGGCCTGGGCGCCGTCGGTCAGCCAGTCGACCGCGTAGCCTTCCAAGGTCAGGCCGGCCTTCAGGCCATCGCCTAAAATGGCATCGTCTTCTACCAATAACAATCGCATGATTCGTCCACCTGTGCCGGATTCAGTTGCGCGGCATTGTAGCAAGGAATTTACCGGCTATCGTGCCGGGCCCCGTCGAAGCGGCGTGGGGAAGAAAGAATGGTGGTTTAGCGTTGCAATTGAGCCAAGCGGGCTTGGGCGGCGGCGGCAAATTCGCTGCCGGCTTGTTTATCGAGGATCTGGCGCAGCACGGCGGCACTGTTATGGCCCAGCAACTCGATGGCCCTGAGCCTGACCGAGGCATGGTGCGCGTTCAACGCGGCCAATTCGGTCAGATAGGGACTGGCGCCGTTCAATAGTTTCAGGATCACCCGTTCCGGATCTTCGGTGAACAGGTCGCGCACCAACTCACCGTATTGCTCCTGCAAACGAATCAGTTCCCGGCGATCGAGTTTCTTCGGTTCGGTGGGATCGTCGCAGCAGGCCATCCGAATCAGCCCTCTTGGCTATACGCGGCGATCAATTGCTGAAACTCGAACTCGCAGCCGCCGCACCCCGACGCGGCGCCGGTGATGCGGGAGATACGCTCCGGATCAGTAACCCCGTCGTCGAGCAGTTGCTTGATTTGTTGTGCGGTGGTGCCGCTGCAGTAGCAAATCACTTCATTTTCAGTGGCTGGTTTTATGGCGCTCATGATTAAAGGCTTGAGGGTATCAGGTCGCGTGCGGTGGGCCGGATTGGAAGAGCATAACCGGAACGTTGGTCAATGCGTTGGTTACGCTCTACTGGACTACCCCAACCTAAGTTCCGTATTTAAAAGTCACAAAAATTAAAAGTGCAGTTGAACTAACAACAACTATCAGCATTACTTTTTTGTGCAGACTCTCGAAACCCAACTTTGGAATAATGGTTTTTAATAAAAAATAGATCCCAAGGGAAATCGCTAATATCAAAAGCTTGAATACTAAGCGCCCTGATATTTCCATACGGTTTGTTACAAAAACAACCCATCAATCGGCGACGACGCCGAAGCGAAGCGCTTACGTGGCATGCGTCCGGCCAGGAAGGCTTCACGGCCGGCTTCGATACCTTTTTTCATCGCCGAGGCCATCAGCACCGGATTCTTCGCAGCGGCAATCGCGGTATTCATCAACACGCCGTCGCAGCCCAGTTCCATCGCAATCGCCGCATCGGACGCGGTGCCGACGCCGGCGTCGACCAAAATCGGCACCTTGGCGTTTTCGACGATGGTCAAAATGTTGTATGGGTTGCGGATGCCCAAGCCCGAGCCGATCGGCGCGGCCAGAGGCATCACCGCAACGCAGCCGATTTCTTCCAGACGTTTGGCGGCGATCGGGTCGTCGTTGGTATACACCATCACGTCGAAACCGTCCTTGACCAGCAATTCGGCGGCGACGTAGGTTTCGGCGACGTCGGGAAACAAAGTCAATTGGTCGGCCAACACTTCCAATTTGACCAGCTTATGCCCGCCCAGCAGTTCCCGCGCCAACCGGCAGGTGCGGACCGCGTCGTCGGCAGTGTAGCAGCCGGCGGTATTGGGCAGGATGGTGTATTTATCCGGCGAAATCACGTCCAGCAAGTTGGGCTCGCCGGGATTCTGGCCGATGTTGGTGCGGCGAATCGCGACGGTGACGATCTCGGCGCCGCTGGCTTCGGTGGCCAGCCGGGTCTCTTCCAGATCTTTGTATTTGCCGGTGCCGACCAGCAAGCGCGAGCGGTATTGTTTACCGGCCAGCGTGAAAAAATCGTCCTGGCCACCGCCGATGGCTTGGACGATTTCCAGCCTGTCGTCGTTTTGCAGGCGCTGCGTCGCATGCTGGGTGTAAGGCAGGATTTCCTTGTTCAATTCGACCGCGATGCGTTTGCCGGCCAAGCCCAGCTCGGCAATCAGATCGGCAACGGTGGCGTTTTCGCCGATTTCCCGGCTGTCGCCGTTTACCAGTATTTTCATGAATTTAAGCCTTGTGAGTATGGGCAGTGCGGCGGCGTTGCACGGCACCGGCCAGATGGTGTAACAATTCGGTGCTGTCCTCCCAGCACAGGCAGGCGTCGGTGATGCTTTGGCCGTAGACCAGCGGCTTGCCCTCTTCGACATCCTGGCGGCCGCCGACCAAGTGGCTTTCCACCATCGCGCCGATGATGCGTTTGTCGCCGCCGCGGATTTGATCGGCCACATCCTGGCCGACCAAGATTTGCCGCTCGTATTTTTTCGAGCTGTTGGCATGGCTGAAGTCGATCATGATATTCGGCCGCAAACCGGCCGCGACCAAACCTTCGGCGACTTGCTCGACGCTGACTTCGTCGTAATTCGGCCGATTGTTGCCGCCGCGCAGAATGATGTGGGCGTCTTCGTTGCCGCGGGTGGAAAAAATCGCCGAGCGGCCTTCCTTGGTCAAGGACAGAAAGTGGTGCGGACTCATCGCCGCGTTAATCGCATCGATCGCAATCTTGATTCCGCCGTCGGTCGCGTTTTTGAAGCCGACCGGGCAGGACAAGCCGGAAGCCAGCTCCCGGTGTACCTGGCTCTCGGTGGTGCGGGCGCCGATCGCACCCCAGGAAATCAGGTCCGACACGTATTGGGGCGTGATCAAATCCAGATACTCGGTCGCCGCCGGCACCCCTAGATTATTGACGTCGAGCAAGACCTGGCGCGCCAGTCGCAATCCTTTATTAATGTTGAAACTGGAGTTCAAATCGGGATCGTTGATCAAGCCTTTCCAACCGACCGTGGTGCGCGGCTTTTCGAAATAGACCCGCATCACGATCACCAAATCGTTTTGCAGCGCATCCATTTCCTGTTTCAAACGCTGTGCATACTCCACCGCGGCCTTGGGATCGTGTATCGAGCAGGGGCCGATGATGACCAGCAGCCTGTCGTCTTCACCGGTCAGAATGTTATGAATTGCCGCCCGCGTTTTCAGGATATTGGCTGCCGCGAATTCCGTCATCGGAATTTCTTCATGAACCTGAATCGGCGCTACCACGTCCTTGGTTTCGCAAATTCTCAAATCATCGGTGTTATAGTTGGTAGACATGACGCTTAGCAATGAGCTTTCGGTAGGTGAATTTAAACGGTTATTTTAACCATTTTGCCGGCAAGATGTTGCAAACTAAGCTCAATCCGACCCGAGACCATCACCATGACAGAAGAAAGAGCCATTAAACGTTGCTTGACGGTTTGTTTGGCGCAATCATTCCGTTTTTCGGCGCTACGGGAAAAACTGCTGGAAACCACCCGCGCCCAATTGTTCCGCAATGCATTGATCATTGATTACAAAACTGGCTATGCGATCGTGTTCGCTTACGGTGTGATGGTGTGCTGGAATCTGAATCTGGACGACCGCCGCAGTTTGCAGGAATTGTTGCTGGATTACGCCATCAAGCCGGACGACGAACCGCAGGAAGACAACTTCAGCTACGAAGTGGGTTGCGAGCAGGACCGGTTCCAGCACGACCATATCGAATTGCAATCGGCGGACGTCAAAGTGCT
Source organism: Methylomonas sp. Uni0011 (assembly GCF_056850255.1). Classification (NCBI taxonomy): domain Bacteria; kingdom Pseudomonadati; phylum Pseudomonadota; class Gammaproteobacteria; order Methylococcales; family Methylococcaceae; genus Methylomonas; species Methylomonas sp. Uni0011. Next base: position 87,559 of record NZ_JBVVNO010000010.1, on the reverse strand, counting down.
GCTGGCGTTATCGCATGCGATGGCGCAGTCAATCAAACTTGCGGCCTTCGAGGGTAACGCCATCGACACGATCCGGGCCACCAGCCACTTGCCGCAGTCGTTGGCCAGGGAAGGCACGATCAAACTGAACCGCAAGGCCATGGCCAAAATCCGCGGCAAGTTGTTCTTGACCAAGAGCGACATCATCCTCAACTACGACCTCCTCGATACGCCGGAATTTTTCTGGGAACATCCGGAATACCAAGGCATTTATTCGATGGCGGCGAATTATTTGGAAATCCAGCCGCGCACCGACGTATTGTCAAAAAAGTTGGAGACAATCCACGAGCTGCTGGAGATGCTGGCCGACGAGCAGAAACACCAGCATTCGTCGACCTTGGAATGGATCATCATTTGGCTGATTGCCGTGGAAATTGTGATGTCGATATTGGATAAGCTGTTTTGACAACCGCTAAATCGGCCAACATCCAATACCGGGAATCGAGCGATTGCCGCCAATTCAGCGAAGGTTCTCTCTCCATGCCATTGATTCCCTCTTCAGCGAATCGTTAACAGATCGGTAATATTTCCGAATCATACTTGACTCCGAATCAATCCAGCCAGAGCCGAATTGAATTCAAACCATTGTTATTCGGGAATTATCGGTTGACGTTGATCTTAGGCTGAAGGGATAATCCAAACTAGCGAACGAGATCGTTCCCGAGTCGCAACGCCCTCTCATTGAAAGAGGATACAGCCTGCAGAGCGAACCCGCCAATCCAACCTAAGGAAAGACTATGAAGACTTTACTCGCTTTTCTCTCTCTCGTGCTTTACTCAGCTAGTCCGCAAGCCGCACTGCAATTTACCTATGGCGGCGATTTTGTCAACTTCATTAACGGTACGTTTTCCGGACAAATGACTTTAAATGCATTTTCGCCGAATTATGTCGACTCCGCACCGGGAGACCTACGGCTGATGTATACCGAAAACACATCGTCGTCGTTGCTCATCAACAGCCAACCCTTTTCGTTGGGCAACCACATTATCACAGCTTATTTTCTCGACGATGAACCTGCAATATCCGAGAGCACCGTTGCGGAACGCGGATTTGCCGGAATTATCCCTTCGATCATCCATGACACGTTGACAATAAGCATGGCGTCATTGGACAACAAATATTCGGGCAACAATTTGATTTCAGGAGCCGAATTTTCGTTAACTGCGTTTTTCGACCGCAACACTTTTAACGCTACTGATTTGGAAAGCCACGATTATCAAGCGTTATTAAAATTACCAGAGCCTAAGTTTTTTGTGTTGGAAATCAATCGGAAATTAGGCACTAATGAGGATTTTCGTGGTGCCGGAATCATCACGAGCTACAACGTTCAATCGATTCCTCTGCAGCCGGTACCCTTGCCCGGAGCAATTTGGTTGATGGGATCCGCATTGGTCTATCTGTACTCAAGGTCGCGCAAAGTCGCGTAATTCTTGACTTTTCGGCTCCCTAAGAACCCTAGCCAACTTGTACCAAACCTGCTCATTCCCAGGCAAGCCAAAGCGCAAGCTGGCCGGTGAATCGAACAAACGGGTCAGAATCCCTTGCCTGGCCAGTGCATCGTGCAGCAAAGCTGCCTTTTCATTGGCCACCCACTGAAATAAATCACAGCCGCCGGTCGGCGCGAAACCGGCCGCATCCAGCAGCTGCTGCAAGCGCTGGCCTTGCTGCTTCAACTCGATAGAATTGTTCTGTTGCCATTCACGATCCGCCAATGCCGCCGCCGCGACGTAACGGCTGGGATAGCTGATCGACCAAGGCCCCAGCGCTTCGGCCAGTCGCACCAGCAGCTCGGCTTCGGCGATTACGAATCCGCAGCGGATCCCGGCCAAACCGAAAAACTTACCGATAGAACGCAGCACGATCAGGCCCGAACGTACCGGAAACCCCGCCAAACTGTATTCCGGGATGCTATCCGCAAACGCTTCGTCGACAAGCAACCAGCCGCCGCGCCGACTCAAGCGCCGATGCCAATTCAACAAGCGGTCCGGCTCCCACAAGGTGCCGGTCGGGTTGTTCGGATTGATGATAATCAACACATCCAAATCATCCAGTGCCCGCTCGATCGCTTCGGCATGAAGCGCCAACTCAATCAATTGATGCCCGGCGTGCTGCCAATTCGCAGCGTGTTCGGCGTAAGCCGGAGCCAATACGCCGACCCGCGACCTGCCGCGTAACAACGGTAGCGTTTGAATCGCCGCCTGCGAACCGGCCACAGCCAATATCGACGAATTTCCGTAGTAGTCTCTCGCCGCCGGCATTAATGCATCATCGTCTTCCGGCAAACGCTGCCAACACTCGGCCGGAACTGCCGGCACCGGCCAGCCGTTCGGATTGATGCCGGTCGACAGGTCCAGCCATTCCGCCAACGGAATGCCGTAACGGCTCGCCGCCTGCCGCAAGCGGCCGCCATGCTCAAGCAAATCCGCCTCCCAGTGCAATCAATAACAGCCATAAACAAAGCGTTCGGTAAACCAAGCCGCTGGCTCGAGCAATGTCACCATTTTCCGGCAGCTGCTCGCCGCCGAACCAGGGCTTGGGCTTTAACTGGCCGTGGTAGACGGCCGGGCCGCCCAATTGCAGATTCAGCGCCGCGCCGCCCGCTGCCATGACCGGGCCGGCATTGGGGCTTTCCAGCCACCCGGCCTGTTCGCGCCAGGCCCTTAACGCCGGAACGGTGCGGCCCAGCAACGCATAGCTGAACGCCGTTAACCGGGCCGGCGCCCAATTCAGAACATCGTCCAAGCGCGCCGCAGCCCAGCCGAAATATCGGTAGCGGCGGTTACGGTAACCCCACATCGCATCCAGAGTATTGCAGCAACGGTAGAGCAAGGCGCCAAAAGGGCCGGCGATCACGAACCAGAAAATCGGCGCGAATACCGCGTCGGCGCCATTTTCCAATACCGACTCGATTGCCGCCCGCCTGACCGCGGCTTGGTCCAACCCTGCGGTGTCGCGACTGACCATGTAGCCCACCCGGCAGCGAGCCAGCTCCAGATCGCCCGCCGCCAAGGCCACTCGCACGGCTTCAGCATGCTGTTGCAGGCTGCGCGGAGCAATACAAAAATACAGCAGCGCTATGCCGAACAAAGTTTGCCATTGGTCCGGAAGCAGCAATATCGGCAATGCCGCCGCGCACGGCAATAAAGCCAGCGCCAAGGCGCAAACGCCTGCAAGTTTTTGCCGGGTCGGACTCTGCTCGGGTTTGAGCAGACGCCGCTCGACCGAAGTCGCCCAACGACCGAATGCGGCTAGCGGATGGTAAGTATTGTCCGGCTCGCCCAGAACGTAATCCAGGGCGACAGCCAGCAGCACAATCGAGAACAACGCCATTCAATAATGCAAAGACGGGAGCCGCCGCGCCTATCCGGCGTGCGGACTATCGGAGACGGGAGACAGGGCGGACCGCGCCGCCCCGAACGAAATTAAACCGCTTGCTGCGCGGCTTTGCCGGCGAGCAAAGCTTTGCCGGCTTTAACCAAACCGAAGATTACGACACCGTAAATCAAAGTCGACGACAAGTGCGGCAGATAGTACATCGCCGCCCGCTCCAGATATTGGCCGAACGACGGCTCGGGATAACGCCCGGACAGCCAGTAAAAGCTACCGTTCGAAATCAGAAACGCCAGCGTGGCAGCCGCCCATAACGCGGCGAATTGTTGCGTCGCCGACACCGCGGTCAGCGCCGTGAATTTGCGGCACCACCGGCCGCCCAACCACATCGCCCCGTAGGAACCGACCAAAAAGCCGTAAGCGTTGGAAACGCAAAAATCGCTGACGCCCAACTTGGTAATCGACAAATAATCGATCAAACCGGCTTCCAACAACAGCAGCGCGAACAAATAACGGCCGCCCAGCCAAAAGCCGGCAAAGAAGAACACTGCCAGCGAGGCGTCGGGCAGCGCAAACGGCGTACCGAAGTGGTGAAAACGAGTGGCGGCCATCAACGCCATCAGCGCGACGGCACCGGGTTTGACGGCAAAACTAGGCATGGTCATCGAAGAGTCTCCGAAAAATATGGATCAGTTGTTGTAATGTATGGAAAAGAAAAAATTCCGTCCGGCAGTATTATAAGTATCAACGGTTTGATATTGCTTATCCAGCAGATTGTTCAATTTCGCACTCAGCGTCCAGTGCTTGTCGATATGGTAAGCAGTACGCAAGTCGACGGTAACGAAACCATCCACTTTCCGGGTATTGGCCCGGTCGTCGTAACGGGGGCCTTGCGCCAACACGTGGCCGCCGACGTCGACCGCACCGATACTACGCGACAAATCGTAAGACAGGCTTTGTTCAGCCCGCCGGGCCAAATTCAGATTGGTTTCCCGGTTGCGCGGACTGAGTAGGCCTAAATTCAACTTGTTCTGCCAACCCAACCATTGGCCGCCCAACTCCGCTTCGATACCGTCGATTTGGGCTTTATCGACATTTTGCGGCTGGTAACGATAGATGGTCGGACTCACGATTTCGCCTGCCCAATCGATCAGGTTATCGATATTCGTGTGATAGGCGCGCAGCTGCCAATTCAACCAAGCATGCTGGCCGCCGAGTCCGGCCTCGAAGGTCGTCGACTCCTCGGGTTTCAGGCTCGGATTGCCTTCGGTGATGTAAGTGGTACCAAAAAAACTGGACTCGTTGTGCGGCCAGTACAAATCGTTAAAGGTTGGTGCCTTGAACGCATTGCCAAAACTGGCAAACGCGCTTAAACCGTAATCCCAGTTAAAGCGCCAACCGAAATTGCCGGTCACCCGTTCGCCGAAAGCCTGGTTATGATCCCAACGCAAGGCAGCGTTGACGAAATGTTGTTTAAACAATCGGCTGTGCAAGTCGCCGAATACGCCGACGTCGTAACGCGACCCCTCGCTGTAGCGCACGGTGCTTTGCACTTCGTCGACCCGGTAATCGCTACCCAGCGTCAGGCGGTGATCGTCGCCCAAGCGCAGTTCGTTGAGCCAACTGGCATTCCAGCGCGTAGTGTTGTAACGGCTATTGAAACGGCCATCGCGGTTAAAATTGCCGGACTGGTCTTCAGTTTGGCCGAAACGTAGAACCGAGCGCCAATCTTCCAAAATATCGAAACTGGCAGTGGTACCCACCATTTGATTGACGAAATCGGTCCGATTCGGCGTACCGTCGTATTCGGTTTTACCTTCCGCACGCATGAAAAAAGCCTCGACTTCGGCATTATTCGCGAAACGATGGCCGAAACGCGCGTTCAAGCCGGTGTTGTAATAGGCATCGCGGTCGGTTTCGGCACCTATGCTGCGGGTGTTGAAGCCCTGGCTGCCAAGATGCGACGCGCCTAAGGTATACCAGTTGTCGCCCCACTTGCCGGAAACCGTACCGGCTCCGTTGAACGTATCGAACGACCCGGCTCCGGCATCGAGGCTGATGCTGGGCGTGTCGGTTCGTGCGCCCTTGCGGGTAAAAATTTGAATAACGCCGCCGATCGCCTCCGAACCGTACAAGGCCGACTGCGGGCCGCGGGTGATTTCGACGCGTTCGATCTGATCGAGCGGCAATAACTGAAACGCGGTGGTACCCAAGGTCACCGAACCGGCCTTGATGCCGTCGATCAGCACCAAAATATGATCGGAGTTGGTACCGCGCATATAGACGTTGGCCTGCTGGCCGTAACCGCCGTTCTGGGTAACATCCACACCCGGCGCGGCTTTCAGCAGGTCAGGTAAAGTTTTAACTTGCAGTTGCTCGATATCGTTGCGGGTAAACACCGTAGTTGCGCTGGCAAGCTCGTCGGCGACGGTGGCGGAGCGGGTCGCCGTAACCACGGTTTCCGGTAAATCGACAGCCGGTTCGGCCGGCGTTTGGCCGGATAAAACAGCGCCGGCTCCAGCTAACATTAGCCGGGATAAATAAGATTTGTGCATTTTTGTCCTCTGCGCCCACCGCGCACACGGGTAACTTTATGACAGAGGCAAGCGAGCAGGAAAAGGCGTAGACAGGCTGCGACCATTCCGTAACAGCCCTCCGCTGTCTCGAATGATCTTCCGGGCCAGTCTCCGGGCTTATAAGCGGCTTGAAGGCCTGAACCGCGCACCTTCCCATGCAAAACGCACAGTGGCAAAAAACGCGGCTCTTTACTTATCTACCGTTGCGGGGGCAGCGTCGGCATGGGCAAAACGAAATTTGCCGCACCGACTTCCTGTTTAAGTTTGGCCGAGATTCGGCGCCAACACCTGAAAGAAGGTCGGGGATTGTAGTTGATCGGGATTGGGCAGGCAAGGCAAACCGCCGAAACGGCATCAACCGCACCGCAATCAGCCAACATTACCGTCGCCCGACGCTACTGTATTAGACTCGACAAGACTATGGGCTTAAGCAGGAGATCAGAGCATGCAAATCGTTACCGCCAGCGAGGCCGACATTCCGGCGATGTGCCGCCTGTTGGCGCAATTATTCGAACAGGAAGCCGAATTTGTCGCGGATGAAACTGCGCAACGCCGCGGCTTGAGTCAAATCATTGCCGAACCGGCACTGGGGCGGATTTTGGTGGCGCGGCGCGACGGCGAAATTCTGGGGATGGTCAATTTGCTGTTCAGCGTATCGACGGCGCTGGGTTCGCCCGTGGCGTGGCTGGAAGATATGGTGGTGGATAGAAACCAGCGCGGCGGCGCGATCGGCTCTGCGTTGCTACAGCATGCCGTGGCGTTCGCCAAACAGCAGGGTTGCCGGCGAATTACCTTGCTGACCGACGCCGACAACAGCGCCGGACAACGTTTTTACCACCGCCACGGCTTCGAGTTATCGCCGATGCGGCCAATGCGACTGCTATTGCCATAGAACATCGCAGGCCGCGCCGACCACATAAAGATCACGCCGTCAGTTTCAAATACTTGCGGTACAACGAGTCTTTGTCTTCGGCGTGGTCCGGATCCTTGTCGATGCAGTCCACCGGACAAACTTCCATGCATTGCGGCTTGTCGTGGTGACCGATGCACTCGGTGCATAAAGACGGGTTGATCACGTAAATCTCTTCACCCTGGGAAATCGCGCCGTTCGGGCATTCCGGCTCGCAGACATCGCAATTGATACAGTCGTCGCTGATGATGAGTGCCATAGTTACTCCTCGGAAAATTTTTCGGTTAAACGTTGCTTGACCAAGTCGGGCACGAAACTGGAAACGTCGCCATGCAATTGGGCAATTTCGCGAATCATGCTCGACGAAATGAATTCGTATTGTTCGGCCGGGGTCAGAAACACGGTCTCAATGTCCGGGCACAAACGGCGATTCATGCCGGCCAATTGGAATTCGTATTCGAAATCCGATACCGCCCGCAAACCGCGGATGATCACGCTGGCCTGATGCTGGCGGGCGCAATCCACCAGCAGCGTGTCGAAGCCGATCACACTGACGTTGCTGAATTCGGTGACCACCTCCCGAATCAGATCGACCCGCTCGTCCAACGAAAACAACGGCTGTTTGCCCCGGCTGACCGCGACCGCGACGATCACCCGCGGATAAAGCCTTGAGGCGCGGTGAATCAAATCCAGATGCCCGTTGGTAATCGGATCGAAGGTACCGGGATAGATCGCAGTAATATTCATTGGCTTGGCCAGCGGCAAAAAGGCGCTCATTCTAAACCATTAGCCGAGCCAAAGGCAGCGGCTTGCCGCTGCAGCAGCCGGTAGCACACTTCGCCGGCCACCTTTTCCTTCAATAAGCGCCAGTTTGCCGGCAAATCGGCGGCTTGCCAGTTTTTTTCGCTTTCCAGATAAATTTTGGCGTAATCGCCGAGCCAGCCGCCGCTTTCCAGCAAGCGGCAAGCCGATTCCAATAAACCTTGGCCGAACGGCGGGTCCAGAAACACCAAGTCAAATTGCTGCGCCGATCCGGCCAGATAGCGGGCCGCATCCTGCTGCACCACCTGAACCCGGTCCGTCGCCAGGCGGGCGATATTTTCCCGCAAGCGTTTGCAATTTCCGGCATTATCCTCGACCTGCACCACCGCCTTGGCGCCGCGCGAGGCAGCCTCGAACCCTAAAGCGCCGCTGCCGGCAAACAAATCCAGGCAGCGGCTGCCGTAGACATCGGCCTGCAGCCAATTGAACAAGGTCTCCCGCACCCGCGCCGGCGTCGGCCGCAAACCTGGGGCATCGTCGAATACGATTTGCCGGCTCCGCCATTCGCCGCCGATGATGCGGATTTGATTTGCCATCAGGACTTCTGGCCGACCGTGACGGTTTGCAGCAATTCCGGTTTGACCCGGCGCTTGAAGGCATCCTTGATCTGCTCGATCGTGACCGCTTCCACGTTAGTTTGGAAGGTATCCAGATAGTCCAAAGGCTGCTGGTAAAAGCCGATCATCGCCACGTAGTCGCTCAACTTGCTGTTGGTATCGAAACGCATCGCAAAGCCGCCGGTGATGTTCCGTTTTGCCGCAGTCAATTCCTGTTCGGTCGGACCTTGTGCCAGAAAATCGGCAAAGGTTTTGCGCAACACGCCGAGTGCTTGCTCGGTCTGGTCGTTACGGGTCTGCAAGCTCATCATGAACGGCCCTTGCCGGTACAACGGCGCAAACACACTATACGCGCCGTAGGCCAGGCCGCGCTTTTCCCGAACTTCCTCGAACAAGCGCGAAACCATGCTGCCGCCGCCGAGAATATGGTTGCCGACATACAAGGCAAAATAATCCGGGTCCTTGCGGTAGGTGCCGGGCAAACCGACCAGCACGTGGGTTTGAGTGGACGGGAACTCGATATGCTGAGTGCTGGCCTGGCTCGGCATCGTCACCGCCGGAATTTCCGCCGGTTTGCTGCCGACCGGCAATTTACCCAGCACTTGGTTGGCAGTCTGTTCGGCCTGTTCCCGGCTGACGTCGCCGACGATGACGACGATGGCGTTGGCGGCGACGTAATAGGTTTGATAGAACTTTTTCAGATCGTCGGCGCTAAAGCCGGCGACGGTCTGGACGATGCCGGTCTCGGGGTGGGCGTAGGGATGTTCGCCGTACAATGCTTTGCCGAAGGCGATACTTGCCAGTTCACCGGGCGATTCTTCCCGGTGCTTCAAGCCGGCCAGAGTGCGAGCCTTCTCGCGCTGGAAATCGTCCTCGCGAAAAGCCGGCCGGCTCAACACGGTTTCGAAGGTGGCCAAGGCCTTTTCAAGCAACGGCTTCTCGGTCAGGGAACGGATCGATAGCCAGGCCATATCCTCGCTGACGCCAGCCGAATATTGGGCACCGACCGACTCGAAACGTTGGGCGATATCGTCGGCGCTCCAATCGCCGGCGCCACTGTCCAGCAAGGCCGAGGTCAAAGCCGAGACGCCGAACTGGCTGCCGTCGCGGGCGCTGCCGGCATCGAACACGACCCGCACGTCGACCATCGGCAAGCCGGCGGTACGCACATAGTAAACCCGGCTGCCTTGCGCGGTCTGCCAATGTTCGATCTTGGCCGCCGGCCAGGCCAATTGGCTGAATGCCAGCAACAATAAGCCGATTAAATTAAAACGCATGATGAACTCCTGTCAGTTTTTTCGGTTTCGCGGCTTCGGTGATCGGTTGCGGGTCGAGATAAGCGACGGTCAGGGTGTCTTCGATCAGATACTTCCGCGCCACGTCGCGCACTTGCTCCGCCGTCACCTGATTGAGTTTGGCGACGTATTCGTCGGCGCGTTGCCAGCCCAAACCGACCGTTTCCAGCGTACCCAGTTGCATGGCCTGGTAGAAGTTGGAGTCCTTCTGGTAAACCGAGCTGGCCAGCACCTGCGCTTTGATCCGCTGCAACTCGTCCTTGTCGATCAGCTCGTTTTTCAACTGGTACACCTCGTCGAGCAAGGCGTATTCGAGGTCGAACACGGTTTTGCCCTCGGCAGGCGTGCCTTCCAACAAAAACAACTCGGGCAAACGCGACGTCAGATCGTAACCGGCACCCGCGGACACCGCGATTTGCTTGCCGCGAATCAGCCGCGCCGGCAGGCGGGCACTGTCGCCGCCGTCCAGCACACCGGCCAATACTTCCAGCGCATAAGCCTCCCATTCCGGCTTGGCGCTATTCAACACCGGCACTTTGTAACCCATCATCAGGTACGGCAATTTGGCCGGCGCTTTCACCGTAATGCGGCGCACGCCACGCTGCTCGGATTCGGCTTGCGGCTTGACCGGCTTGATCGTACTGGGTTGCAATGGGACAAAATACTGTTCGGCCAGTTTTTCGACCTGCTTGGCGTCGACGTCGCCTACCACGACCAGGGTGGCGTTATTCGGCGCATACCATTTTTGATACCAGGCTTGCAGGTCTTCGATCTGGTAGTTAGCGATATCGGACGGCCAGCCGATCACCGGGTTCTGGTACGGGCTGTTGGTAAAGGCCGTGGCCATGAATTGCTCGTGGACTTTGGCGCGCGGTTGGTCGTCGGTGCGCATCCGCCGCTCCTCGGTCACCACTTCCAATTCTTTCTTCAATTCCTCGGCTTTCAGATTCAGATTGCGCATCCGGTCGCTTTCCAGCTTGAAGCTGATCTCCAGTCGCGATTTTTCCAGAGTTTGGAAATAAGCCGTGTAATCCTGGCCGGTGAAGGCGTTTTCGCTGCCGCCGTTCTCGGCGATGATGCGGGAGAACTCGCCGGCCGGATATTTTTCGGTGCCTTTGAACATCATGTGTTCCAGCATGTGCGAGATGCCGGTGATGCCGCCCGGCTCGTAGCTGGAACCGACTTTGTACCAGACCTGGGATACCACCACCGGCGAGCGGTGGTCTTCCTTCACCAGCAGTTTCAAGCCGTTAGCGAAAACATGTTCGTACACCTTACTGTCCTCGGCGTGCGCCAGCACAACCGGACAAAGCAGCGCCAGCGCTGCAAGCCTGTGTTTCATAAATCCCTCGTTGACTAAAAGATGGTGAGCGCCTGTGATTGTTTTAATAATCATTGGTTCACTGTTATTCTATATGTTTGAACGCGTTCCAATCCATTTGCTACTCGATGCCAGACACCACCGCCTCGCTTTCCTGGAAAGACTACTACGAGCTCTGCAAGCCCAGAGTGGTTGCGTTGATCGTGTTTACCGCCATCGTCGGCATGCTGTTGGCCGTCCCCGGCATGCCGCCGTTAGCCAATTTTCTGTACGGCACGGTCGGCATCGGCCTGGCCGCGTCGTCGGCTGCGGCGATCAACCACTTCCTGGACCAAAAAGCCGACGCCGAAATGGCGCGCACCAAGAACCGGCCGCTACCGACCGGGCATTTGCAACCCCGGCAAGTGCTGGTGTTCGCGAGCGTGATCGGTTTTATCGCGATGGCGATTCTGACCATCAAGATCAACTTGCTGACCGCGTTCCTGACCTTTCTGTCTTTGATCGGCTACGCCTTGATCTACACGGTTTACCTGAAGCGGGCGACGCCGCAAAACATCGTCATCGGCGGCGCGGCCGGCGCGGCACCGCCGGTATTGGGCTGGGCGGCGATCACCGGCGAAGTGCATCCGCACGCCTTGCTGCTGTTCCTGATCATCTTCGTCTGGACCCCGCCGCATTTCTGGGCGCTGGCCATTGCCAAACGCGACGAATACGCCAAGGTATCGATTCCGATGCTGCCGGTCACCCACGGCGTCGAATTCACCCGCCTGCAAATTTTGCTTTATACCATTCTGCTGCTGATTTCGACGCTTTTGCCCTACCTGACCGGCATGAGCGGCCTGATTTATTTGGCCACCGCCTTGTTGCTGGGCCTGGGCTTCATCTACTACGCGATTCAGATGATGCGCAAAAAAGACAATAAAACCGCGATGCGCACCTTCGGTTACTCCATCATCTATTTGATGTTGATCTTCGCCGCCTTGCTAATCGACCATTACTTCCCGCTGTCCATCTCATGACGCTGATCACCGAAGAGCATCCGTTCGCCGAATTCATCAAAATTCTCGGCAAGGGCAAAAAAGGCGCCCGGCCGCTGACGCAGGAAGAAGCCTACCGGGCCATGAAAATGATCCTGGCCGACGGCCAGGTCGAGCCGATCCAGCTTGGCGCGTTCTTGATGCTGATGCGGGTCAAAGAAGAAACCTGCGAGGAATTGGCCGGTTTCGTTGCGGCGGCGCGGGAAAGTTTCGCTTTCGACAACAAAGTGGCGGTGGACCTGGACTGGTCATCTTATGCCGGCAAACGCCGACACCTGCCGTGGTTTTTGCTGTCCACCTTGCTGCTGGCCGAAAACGGCGTCAAAGTGTTCATGCACGGTGCCGGCGGCCATACTCAAGGCCGGCTGTATACCGAAAACGTGCTGCGGGCGCTGGGCATCGACGCCGCCCAGTCGATCGCCGAAGCCGGCCAACAAATCGAACGCACCAACTTCAGCTACCTGTCGCTGGAGCACATCTGCCCGAAACTGTACGACATGATCAATCTGCGGCCTGTCATGGGCCTACGCTCGCCGGTACACACTTTGGTCAGATTATTGAATCCGTTCGATGCCACCGCCAGCATTCAAGGCATTTTCCATCCCAGCTACCGCCAGGTGCATCAGAGAGCGGCACAGTTGTTAAATCAACAGCACATGGCGGTGTTGAAAGGCGAAGGCGGCGAAACCGAACGTAACCCGGACGTCGAGTGTCTGGTGCAAAGCGTGCACGGCGGCGAACTCAGCGACGAAACCTGGCCGGCGTTGTTCGAACGCCGCCACATGAAAGCCGAATCGCTAGAGCCGCAGCTATTGGCCCAAGTCTGGCGCGGCGAACTGAACGACGAATTCGGTCAGGCTACCGTGATCGGCACCGCCGCTATCGCCTTGAAATTATTGGGCAAGGCCGACGATCAAGCGCAGGCCGAAGCCCTGGCCGCCCAATTCTGGGCCGCGCGCGACCGCAACCGGTTTTAAGCCCCCACCCCTGCGCCCCGCGCGCAATCCGCAACTGAACATGTTAGACAGCCCTAGCGCAAGCGTCGCCATCGTCGGTGCCGGCCCTGCCGGCCTGATGGCGGCCGAGGTGTTAAGCCAGGCCGGAATCAAGGTCAGCGTCTACGACGCGATGCCGTCGGCCGGACGCAAATTCCTGATGGCCGGCAAAGGCGGCATGAACATCACCCACGCCGAAGCCTTCGACACCTTTGTGACCCGCTACCCCGCGCGCCGCGCCGAATTGGAACCGATACTCAAAGCCTTTACCCCGGACGATTTGCGGGCCTGGATCAACCAGCTTGGTATCGATACCTTCGTCGGCAGTTCCGGCCGCGTGTTTCCGACCGAAATGAAAGCCGCGCCGTTGCTGCGCGCCTGGCTGCATCGGCTGCGAAGCGATGGCGTGCAATTCAAAATGCGCCACCGCTGGCTGGGCTGGGCGGACGGCGGGTTGCGCTTCGCCACGCCGGACGGCGCACGTCTGATCCAGGCCGACGCAACCGTCTTGGCACTGGGCGGCGGTAGTTGGCCGCAACTGGGCGCGACCGGGGCCTGGACTGAAATTCTGGCCGAACGCGGCATCGGCTTGTCGCCGCTCCGCCCGGCCAACTGCGGCTTTGAAACCCGCTGGAGCGAGGTATTCCGCCAACGCTGCGCCGGCCAACCGCTCAAATCGGTGGTCGCGAGTTTTTGCAACGAAAGCGGCGAAACTTTCAGTCAGCAAGGCGAACTGACCGTTGCCGACTACGGGCTGGAAGGCGGCTTGATCTACGCCCTGTCGGCGCCGCTGCGCGACGCAATCGCCTCTGCCGGTTCGGCGACGCTGTGGCTGGATTTATTGCCGGACCGCAGCGCGGAAAACATCGTCGAACGCCTGGCAAAACCGCGCGACAAGGACAGCCTGAGCAACCACCTGCGCAAACGGCTCGGCATCGACGGCGTCAAAACCCTGCTGCTTCGCGAACTATTAACCGCCGACGAAATGAATGACCCGGCGCAACTGGCCGCCGCGCTCAAAGCCCTGCCCATTCAATTGCACAGCCCACGCCCGATCGCAGAAGCCATCAGCAGCGCCGGCGGCGTCGAATTCACCGAACTGGATCAAAACCTGATGCTGCGCAAACTGCCCGGCGTATTCTGCGCCGGCGAAATGCTGGATTGGGAAGCGCCGACCGGGGGGTATTTGTTGACTGCTTGTTTGGCTAGCGGGCGAATGGTGGGAATGGGCGTGGTGGAACGGTTGAGATCGTGATTGGTGTGTTAAGTCTTTACCTGCGTCAATTTATCAATTGCCGGTATGATGGACGAACAGGGAAAGGCCCTTTGATCCGCTAATTTATCGAGTGGTGAGATGACTCATGGTAGACAATACTGTTGACTATTTGACGTCTTGCTATGCTTAAAATGCGTGAACATCTCAATACCTTGCGACACGAAGCCGAAACAAGTCTACGGGCGTTGTATGCGCTTCGTCAGTTTTCAATTCTCCTGACTGATCAGAAGTCGGTTAACGAACTCAATAAGAATGTCCACTTTTGGAAGATCTTCGAATCAGCGCTGGAAAGTAAGTTATTTATTGGTATCCGTAGGCTCTTCGATTCGAGTGGGGATACATTTACATTTCAGTCATTTATAAAATACTGTATCGATCACATTGATCAGTTCTCGTCGGTGTCTCTTCGAAAACGAAAGACGGAGGGGTGCGCGAATGCGCACGAATGGATAGATGCCTTTATGGAGGATGTCCACGAGCCAACAGAAGAGGAGTTTAAGAAACTCGCTAGCCTCGTCAGACATAATAGTAAGAAAATGAAAAGCCTCTATACAGTCATCGCATCTAAAGTCCATGCTCATGCGATTTATACAGATCCTGAAGAAATCTTTAAGCTATCTCAGAGAGCAAACTTTGATGAAATAGAAAACGCACTTACGTCTATCTGGCACGTATATCAGCAAGTGTGGCAGATGTATGAAAATGGCTTGGCACCAGATTTGAACATTGGTAAGTACACATATATTGAAGAGGTAGTGGACTCAGTCAATCGGCAGTTATTTATTAAGTGACCTATAACCCCTGTGCTCAAGCGGACAGCCCTCGTAGTTTAGAGTAGCATAGCGTCATCGAAGCCAAGGACTCTCGCTTTCTACGATGAAAATCCCGTTCACGATCGTCTTTCTAGCTATAGCATCAACGGTTTCGGCGGCGTCCTTCGACTGCACGAAGGCGATAAGCCGGATCGAAAAGCGGATTTGCGATGATCCAGTCCTCAGCAAGCTTGATTCAGTGTTGGCAGACAATTACTCGTCGATGATCGAAGCTGATTTCGGCGGCTCGAAGGCAGATCTCAAGGCAGAGCAGCGCTCCTGGATGGCCAAGCGGAATACCTGTAAAGACCGCGGATGCCTGATTGAGGCGTATCGACTGAGAATCGACCAAACGTGTGAATACGGGGTGATATCCGGAGCTCACCCGGTATGTGTTTATGCCGACGACGTTAATTTTCAGGAAGGGATGCGGCTACCGGACCCAAACGAGCCCAATTAGCAAAATCGTACGCATCTTAATTTCGTTCGGGCGATCCGCTGGCGGCTTGTTTTGCCGGAATAAGATCGGCTGGTATTGGCTTAGCCGAATGGTTGCGGGCGTGACCGGAAGATATTGCTTACCGAGCTGGTCTTAAGCGACTTAAAGCAGCCGATAGCCAATGCCAAAATTCTTGTCACTCCCCGGTTCCTGCGGCCGGGCATTGATATAGTAAAAAACCTTCCTTACAGGTTAACCACGGACAAGGCCCACCGCCTAGCCTTGTCCGTGGTGCGAACGGCTTATGCTTTAGACCTTGGCCGAACCAAACAAGCGACGTCTCACGGGATAGAGCAAACCGGATAACATCAGCAGCGATGCGGGAGGCAGTGGAACTTGGGAGACCGGTTCGACCCAGTCGACTCTTGGCTTCCGGTCGCCTAGCGCGGTCCAACTGCTACCGCCATACGCAACTATCTGTAAATACCGTCCGGAGGCGGCAGCGAACTCAATCTCGTGGGTTTCAAAATGCGGTCCGAACCCTGACGTACCTATCCAGTCCGAGAACGTCGCTACCGGGGTTAAACTGTTGTAACTATTGCCTATGGCTGAATTTGACAGGTAAACCCAGTATTGCGCATTAGTGGCAGGCGCAACCGCGGCAGTGATCACCACTTTCGACAGGGTTTGACTGGCCCCCATATCCGCCTGGATCCAGTGCTTGCCGTAGGTACCCGCATTCCACACTCCTCCATTGAACGCTGCCTGTGCCGAAGTACCGGGATAGGTTAAATCGGCACTGTACTGGCCGCTAGCCAAATCGGCAGCAAACGGCGAAATGATTGGCGCTGCGTCGACATCGACAGCAAGCGTTAGTCCTAATGCTGCCAGCATCAATGAAAGGTTTTTATTGGGCATCAAATACTCCTCAAGATATTTCGGATTGAAAGGGAACGGTTTATGGCCGGTATTTTTCTAAAAGCACAAAGGCTGGAGTATTGTCCCGAAGTCCAGCCCGCGTGGTTTGTTTTAGTAGAGCGAAGTCGTACCGGCGCTAATTTCGTTCCGCCGATTACGCTGCACCGATCGGGGCCATCAACCAGCCAATCCTACCCCTACACTTTCAATCCCTACCTGCCGAATCCCGGCCCGGTTTGTTATCATGGGCGGCAAACGTGTTCCGGCACCGGGCGCGGGAAAACAACAATTAAAACTTGAGGAGCACCATGATCATCAAACCTCGCGTACGCGGCTTTATGTGCGTCACCACCCATCCGGCCGGCTGCACCGCCAACGTCAAACAGCAAATCGATTACGTCAAAGCCAAAGGTGCGGTCGCGGGCGGTCCGAAAAACGTGCTGGTGCTGGGCGCATCGACCGGCTACGGTCTGGCCTCGCGCATCGTTTCTGCGTTCGGTTCCGGCGCCAACACCCTGGGCGTATTCTTCGAAAAAGAAGGCACGGCCGACAAGCCAGGCAGTGCCGGCTGGTACAACTCGGCGGCGTTCCACCAATTCGCCAAAGCCGAAGGCTTGTACGCGAAAAGCATCAACGGCGATGCCTTTTCCGACGAAATCAAACAACGTGTGATCGATGCCATCAAACAAGATATGGGCAAGGTCGATCTGGTGGTTTACAGCCTGGCCGCGCCGCGCCGTACTCATCCCAAAACCGGCGAGGTGCATAACTCGACCTTGAAACCGATCGGCAAGGATTTGGTACAAATCGGCGTCGATACCGACAAGGAAATCATCAAGGAATTTACGCTGACTGCGGCAACTCAGGAAGAAATCGACAACACCGTCGCGGTGATGGGCGGCGAAGACTGGCAGATGTGGATCGATGCGCTGGCCGCAGCCGGCGTACTGGCCGACGGTGCCAAAACCACCGCCTTTACCTATCTGGGCGAAAAAGTCACCTGGGATATTTACTGGGACGGCACCATCGGCGCGGCGAAAAAAGACCTGGACAAACGCGTGATCGACATCCGCGCCAAATTGGCCGCCATCGGCGGCGATGCCCGCGTCTCGGTATTGAAGGCGGTGGTGACTCAGGCCAGCGCGGCGATTCCGGTGATGCCGTTGTATCTGGCGCTACTGTTCAAAGTGATGAAGGCGCAAGGCACGCACGAAGGCTGCATCGAACAAGTCGACGGCCTGTTCCGCGACAGCCTGTACAACGAGGCGCCGATTCTGGACAGCGAAGGCCGCCTGCGCGCCGATTTGAAGGAACTCGATCCGAAAGTGCAGGACGAGGTCAGCCAACTGTGGCCGCAAGTCACCAGCGAAAACCTGAACCAACTTAGCGACTTCGCCGGCTACAAGCACGAGTTCCTGAAGTTGTTCGGTTTCGAAGTCGAAGGCGTGGATTACGACGCCGACGTGAACCCGGAAATGCCGATCGAGAACATGGGCTAATCACGTAGGCCGGAATACGTTCGCCCGGCGCCAGCCGGGGCGGACCTTTCCGGCAAGCACGCCGAAAGTATCCGGTCTCGCCCACGCCGTAACGGATGTAACCCGATCCACACCATTTCGAAGCCAATCATGTCCATCCAAACCACGCTGCAAAAACTGCTCGACCGCCAGGATCTCAGCGCCGAAGAAATGAGCGCCGCGATGCGGGCGATGATGAACGGCGAGCTGACCGACGCCCAAATCGCCGGCTTTTTGATCGCCTTACGCTGCAAGGGCGAAACGGTCGACGAAATCGCCGCAGCGGTCGGCGTATTGCGCGAATTGGTGCGCAATGTACCTATCGACGGCGAGCACGTCATCGATACTTGCGGCACCGGCGGCGACGGCGCCAACACCTTCAATATTTCGACTACAGCGGCTTTCGTGGTGGCGGCGGCCGGCGGCAAGGTCGCCAAACACGGCAACCGCTCGGTCTCCAGTTGCTGCGGCAGCGCCGATTTGCTGGAACTGGCCGGGGTCAATCTGGAGCTACCGGCCGAGCGGGTGGCGCAATGCGTCAACGACATCGGCGTCGGTTTTCTGTTCGCCGCCAAGCACCACAGCGCGGTACGCCACACCGTCAAGGCCCGCAAGGAAATGGGCGTGCGCACCTTGTTCAATCTGATCGGTCCGCTGTCCAATCCGGCTAACGCCCCGCACCAGCTGATCGGCGTATTCGACAAACAATGGCTGGTGCCGGTCGCCGAAGTCTTGAAGCGCCTGGGTAGCCGCCACGTGCTGGTGGTGCATGCTCGCGACGGCCTCGACGAAATCAGCATCGCCGCACCGACCGATGTGGCCGAACTGGTCGACGGCATCATTCATACCTACACCATCACGCCGGAGCAATTCGGTTTGCAGCGCGCCAAGCTGGAGACCTTATCCATCGGCTGCGCGGCAGACAGCCTGGCAATCGTCAAAGCGGTGCTGAACAACCAACCCGGCCCGGCCCGCGACATCGTCGCCCTGAACGCCGGCGCCGCAATCTACGCCGCCGACCTGACCGATTCGCTGGATGCCGGTATTCGGCGAGCGCATCAGGTGTTGGCGGATGGGAGTGCGTTGAGGAAATTTGAGGCTTTGATTGGGTATTCCGAAACCGGTTAAAGTATTGACGCGATGTAATCGTTCGATTACATTTTCTGCATGTACACGATCAAACAACTCCCCGCATTCAGCGAATGGCTGTTTGGCTTGAAAGATGGATTGACGCACCGACGGTTGGCGCGCCGACTGGAAAAAGCCCAACAAGGCAATCTCGGCGACGTGAAAGCGGTAGGCGAGGGTGTTTTTGAAATGCGTGAACATTTCGGTCCCGGCTGGCGAATGTACTACGTGCAGCGGGGCGAGGTGTTGATTGTGATGCTGGGCGGCGGCGATAAATCCAGTCAGGCTGCCGATATTACCAAAGCTCAGTGCCTAGCCGCGTTGTTGGAGGACTGAATCATGAATGAAAAAATCAAAATCGCCGACTTACCCGTGTTTGACATTACCGAACATCTGGATAGCGATCAAGCCATTGCCGAATACCTGACCGTGGTTCTGGAAGAAGATGACCCGGCGGCCTTGGCTCATGCACTCGGCAGCATTGCCAGAGCGCGAGGCATGACCGAAATTGCCAATGCCGCCGGCATCAGCCGCGAGGCTTTGTATAAAGCCTTGCGTGCCGACGCCCAACCCCGCTTCGAGACTATCGCCAAAGTTTGTAAGGCGCTTGGGGTTAAGTTGACGGTGCAGACGAGAGCGGCTTGATATTCGCCTGAGCGAGCGCAGTGGCTAATTTTGAGGCGTTAGTGGTGTATTCTTAAGTTTTGTGTCGCTATCGCGACGAATAGATTGAAGTCGGGTCTCGGCCCGACAGCCGAGATACTTTTCTTTGCTTGTCCAAAGAAAAGTATCCAAAAGAAAAGACACCCCGATGCCGCTTTAATCCTGCGCTCCGAAGGGTTTGAACGGGGTTTTCGGAAGGGCTATCCATAGCCCTCCGAAAACGAGCGGCATCCCTGCCGCTCCCCTGCGGGCTGATCCGTCCAAACCCTCCGGTGCTCGGCGCGGCATAGGGGATTAACCCTCTGTGAAATTTATGGTGTCTATATTTAGGTTTTTTAAGGCTTCGTAGGGTGCACAATTTGCCCGCCATTGGCCGTTAATTCCTGAGGGGTATCAATCTTACCCCCTAGAACTCAGAACGTTTGATATATAAGCAAGTCAAAATATGCGCTTAGAAGGAATAATCAAAAAATGGAATGATGAAAAAGGCTTCGGTTTTATTCAACCCAAGAGCGGCCCAGAGATTTTCATTCATATCAAGGGATTTCAAAGTCAATCCAGAAGACCTGTTATAGGCGATGTCGTGACGTTTGAAATCAAAATTGATGTAGAAGGCAGGCCCCAAGCGCAGAGAGTAAAATTCAAATTCGCGAAACTAGCGTTGCCTATTCCATCTTTCCTTAGTTTGTTTTATTTCCTGGCTGCAATTGGATTTTTAGCTCTTATAGGATATTGGGCTTATTTAGGAAAAACACCGATACTGATATTTGTCTTTTATGTATTTGCCAGTGTACTGACATTTTTCCTCTACGCAGTCGACAAGCATGCGGCGCAGCGAGGTTATTGGCGGACAAAGGAAAATACTTTGCATTTGTCTTCTCTGATTGGAGGTTGGCCTGGTGCCTTAGTGGCACAAACGACACTTAGGCATAAGTCCAAAAAGCAAAGTTTCCGGGTCGTGTTTTGGCTTACTGTTCTGATGAATTGCGGCTCATTCAATTGGTTATTATCGTCCGATGGTGGAGTCTTACTTCATCAAATAAACTCCAGTGAGATAAATGCCAAGATTGATAAATACATCGGCCTTTTAACGGTTAACAAAGACCATAGGAAGCGCGTGGCCGAAATTCGATGGTCAAATTAGCGAAATGCAATTGGACCTACCAATCCTGGAGACCAATAAAATGGCAACTATTGTCACTCACCAAAACCTTGTTCTCGCATGTAAAATTATTTCAGGAATTACATTTGTTTTTTATGTCGGCGGCGTTGATTGGTCAAAAACGCATGAGCTAGAACAATTGCACGTTCATTTATTCCTTGTAATGTTCGCTTTGACACCTTACGGGGTACTCGTTTCTTCGCTAAATCGTGCCAATCGGTCTTTAATTTTTCAAGTAGTTTCCTTTTGTCTGGTTAGCGGCTTGTCTGTGGTTTCGTTTGGCTATTTTAGGTTA
Source organism: Methylomonas sp. Uni0011 (assembly GCF_056850255.1). Taxonomy (NCBI): domain Bacteria; kingdom Pseudomonadati; phylum Pseudomonadota; class Gammaproteobacteria; order Methylococcales; family Methylococcaceae; genus Methylomonas; species Methylomonas sp. Uni0011. Next base: position 66,467 of record NZ_JBVVNO010000010.1, on the reverse strand, counting down.
AAAGGAATTCCAACTGGGGGGTGGGACTATTTGCTAATACCCGTTTGGCAACTTCTTATGTTGATGGTCTTGTTCGGTTTTTGTGAGGCGTAGGGTGGGCAATTTGCCCACCATTGGCCGTTAATGCCGCGTGGGCACTAAATCGTGCCCACCCTACCGGACTTTTATGTTAAACAAATGAATAATAACAGAAAATTGCTGAGCAACTTTTTAAGATGGAATCCATTGGCGTTGTTAAATAATGCCAGAAAAGATTATTTGGCAGCGTGGCGAAACTATAGTGCGATCTTTGGTAATGGTGTAATCGTTGTCGGTTTAGGCTGCATGTTTGCTCTGATAGTTTTATGCGTCGAGTTGAATGACTATTTATTTAATCCGCCGTTAACTCTTGAGCAAATGAATAAAGATACAGGCAGAGTGATAGGTGTTGACAGTATCAGAAAACAGCCTGCATATTCTATCTTGTTGGACGTTGATGGCCGTCAAGAAAGATTTAGAGTTAACTTTGGCGATTCTCGCGTAAAAAAATCAAACAAAGATGATTTATTTTGGTTGGCAGGAAAAAATATAACCATCTTGTCACAAAGGAAGTTTGATATTTTTTTTTGGAATAGCCATGTATATGAAATATTTCTTGATGGAAAACCTCTGTTTAACGATTACGCAGAGATATACCAGCGCCGCGTAAGCAGTAGGAATAATTCAAAAATATCAATACCGATAGAAATGCTCATTGGCTTTGGCCCATTAATGTACGTTTGGTTTACATATAGAAACAAAAAATAAGGTAAGGAAATAATTGTGACTAACAAACTACCCATAAAGTTTTCCGAAGCCCGCGTCGTTCCGATTGGAGCAACAATTAGTCATAGTGGAATCCATTGATGTTATCAATACCTCGATTTCGTTTCACTCCATCGAGACTACATGATTTGCAGACCAGGCGACTTTTAATTCCGGGATGGATTCCCCTATGCCGCGCCGAGCACCGGAGGGTTTGGACGGATTAGCCCGAAAGGGGAGCGGCAGGGATGTCGCTCGTTTTCGGAGGGCTATGGATAGCCCTTCCGAAAACCCCGTTCAAAGCCTTCGGAGCGCAGGATACAAGCGGCATCGGGGTGTCTTTTCTTTTGGATACTTTTCTTTGGACAAGTAAAGAAAAGTATCTCGGCTGTCGGGCCGAGACCCGACTTCAAATATAATCCGTCGCGATAGCGACACATAACCAAATCGAACAACACACCATGACCGATACTCCCGACATCCTAAAAACCATCCTCGCCAAAAAAGCCGAAGAAGTCGCCCGCCGCAAGAACAACACGCCGATTTCAGTGTTGCAGGAAATTGCGACCGGCGTGCAAGGTCCGCGCGGTTTTTATCAGGCTTTGCGCAGCAAGGCAGACCAGCAAAAGCCGGCGATCATCGCCGAGATCAAGAAGGCTTCGCCCAGTCAGGGTGTGATCCGGGAAGATTTCAAGCCGGTCGAAATCGCGGTCGATTACGCTTTCAACGGCGCGACGTGCTTGTCGGTGCTGACCGACAAAGAGTTTTTTCAGGGTTCGGAAGCGAATCTGCAGATGGTGCGCGAAAGATGCCCGCTGCCGGCGATCCGCAAGGATTTCATGATCGACCCCTACCAAATCCACGAGTCGCGGGCATTGGGCGCCGATTGCGTGCTGCTGATCGTCGCTGCATTGGACGACCCGATGCTGCAGGAATTGGCCGATACCGCGACCGGACTGGGCATGGACGTATTGGTGGAAGTGCACGATGCCGCCGAATTGGAGCGGGCGTTGCGGCTGAACACCAACATGATTGGCATCAATAACCGCAACCTGCGTACCTTCGAGGTCTCGCTGCAAACCACGCTGGATTTGAAAAACACGATACCGGCCGACAAGTTGGTGGTTACCGAAAGCGGCATCCACACTCCGGCCGACGTCAAACTGATGCAGGATAACGGCATTTACACCTTCCTGGTCGGCGAAGCCTTCATGCGCGCACCGTCGCCAGGGCAGAAAATGCGGGAACTGTTCTTTTAAGGTTGTCCGCCGGTCCGAACCGGGCCGGCATCGTCACCCAGACTTCGATGGACCACCGTATTCGCGACCTGATTCTGCGCGCCGCCGAGGCGACCGATATCAGCGGCGCAGAACCGGTGCAAAGGCTATGGAGCGGTTACGGCCAGATCGTGCGCTACCGCTTGGTCGGCGGCAATCGCGCCAGCGTGGTCGTCAAGCACGTAAAGTTGCCGGTGCTGCGCAACGAAACGGACATATCCCATCAGCGCAAACTGCGTTCCTACCGGATCGAAACCGCCTGGTACGGCCAATGGAGCCGCCGCTGCGATGGGCAGTGTCGGGTGCCGGCCTGTCTGGCAGCAGAGTCGTTCGGCGACGAGATCTTGATCGTGCTGGAAGACTTGGACGCGGCTGGGTTTTCAGCGCGGCGCAACCGTTTGACCGATACGGAACTCCGCGCCTGCCTGAACTGGCTGGCCCATTTTCACGCCACTTTTCTCGGCGTAAAACCGGATGGCCTGTGGCAAACCGGTACCTACTGGCATTTGGCAACCCGGCCGGACGAATTGCAGGCCTTGGCCGACCCCAGGTTAAAGCGCGCCGCGGCGGCGATCGACCGCAAACTCAATGCCAGCGTGCATCAAACCCTGGTCCACGGCGACGCCAAACTAGCCAATTTCTGTTTCTCGCAGGACGGCGAACGCGTCGCCGCGGTGGATTTTCAGTACGTCGGCGGCGGCTGCGGGATGAAAGATGTGGCCTATTTTATCGATAGTTGCCTGGACGACCGTGCGGCGGAACGCCGCGAAGCCGAGTTGCTGGACTTCTATTTTCAAGCGCTGAGGACCGCTCTGCAAACCAAAGCTAGCAAGGTCGATACGGATGCGCTGGAACGCGAATGGCGGCTGTTGTATCCGCTTGCCTGGACCGATTTCCATCGTTTCCTGAAAGGCTGGAGCCCGCAGCATTGGCCGGCAGACAGTTACAGCGAACGGTTGGCGCAGCAAGTGATCGCGGAATTGACCGATAGCCCGGAACCCTGAATATGCGACTGTCGACAACCGAACTCGACTTACTCTGCCAGTGCGCCATTGCCGCGGCGTACCAGGCCGGACACATCATAGAAAGCCATGCTGGCCGCCGGATTGCGGTCGGCAATAAGACTGGCGACGGCAGTCTGGCGGCGCAAGTGGTCACCGAAGTCGACCATCTGAGCCAGCAAACGATCTTGCAGGCCTTGCGCCCCGCCTGCGATATGTTCGATCTGGCCGTACTTTCGGAAGAGCAGGCCGACGACGGCAGCCGGCTGCGAAAAGACTACTTCTGGAGTATCGATCCGTTGGACGGCACCTTGCCGTTCGTCGAAGGCGTGCCGGGTTACTCGGTATCGATCGCATTGGTCGAGCGCGGCGGAACCGCGCTGATCGGCGTGGTTTACGATCCGCTGGCGCGAACCTTGTATCGGGCCGTGCGAAACGACGGCGCCTGGCGCGATTCGCATCTGTTGGAGTTGCCTAAAGCAGGCGGGAGCGTTCTGAAATTCATCACCGACAAGAGCTTTGCCGCCGACCCGCTCTACCCCGCAGCCCAAATCGAACTGGAACGGCTGGCTGTCGGATTGGGCTATACCGGTGCCACTCTGACCTTGCAGGGCGGTGCCGCGCTGAACGCTTGCCAAGTCTTGACCGATGCGCCGGCCTGTTACTTCAAATTCCCGAAACCGCAACCCGGCGGCGGTAGCGTCTGGGATTATGCAGCCACGGCTTGCCTGTTCCGCGAGACCGGCGCCATCGCTTGCGACATGTTCGGCCGGGCCTTGCTATTGAATCCGGACGGCTCCTTGTTTATGAACCATTGCGGCGTGCTGTACTGCGCGGATCCAGCTTTAACGGAAGGCATGGTCGAACTTTACCGGAAGCTGAAAAACCGTTAAATCCGCGACGCCGATAACATACCGAGAACGGAATATGCACCTTCAGGCAATTGTAATATTACCGACAATTGACAGCCGTTTTGGCTTTACAGTCGCTTCTGTGTGATAGACTGCTATAATCGGAACAACTAATTTTGGATTTTAACCTTCGGAATCAAGCACTATCCGTAAGATGTTAAACAGGAGATTATGGATGCTGAGACATAACTTAGAGAATGATGGCGATACGCAAGGCGAAGTGGAGCTGTCGCGACGCAGCTTTTTCGGCCGCCTGGCGCTGGGTGCCGTTTTATCTATCGCAATGCCCGGCGTAGCTCATGCTGCCAAAAGTGCGGCAGTTAAAGCCGACAAGAACCATAGAACCGGCAAGGCGGCGAAAAGCGCGGCGCGTCTGCCCAAACACGAGGCGATTCAAGCCGGCAAAGCAGCGCGGCATGCGGAGAAAAAAACGCTAACCGCCCATAACAGCCATAAATCGGCGAAAATCCAGCACGGCCGGATACAACTGGCCCACGCCGACCATCACGCACAATACCAAGCCAGAATCCGCGACGTTTACCACGGCAAAAAGCACGGGCTACGTACCGCACAGATCAGCCATAGCCATGAAAGCGGCGGCAGAGTGCATTCGGTGATTCGCCCCGGCCAACGCGAGCCGATGATTGCGTTGGATCAGGAACCGATGTTCCTCGCCGACCGCAGCAGAATGACGTCTCACCGTTCGCTGGCGTTTCAAAATCCGCATACCGGCGACAAGCTGAATCTGACTTATTTCGAGAAAGGCCGCTATCTGACGGACGCGCTGGATGAAATCAGTTTCTTACTGCGCGACTACCGTACCGACGACGTGCATCCGATCGACCCGGAGTTGCTCGACCAATTGCACGATCTGAAACAAATGCTGGGCTTGCAGCAACCTTTCGGCGTCATCTGCGGCTACCGTTCGCCGTTGACCAACGCCAAACTGCACGCCGAACATACCGGTGTCGCTAACAACAGCTTCCACATGCACGGCCGAGCGGTGGACATCCGCATCGAACGTTTCGATCTGCGCCGAATCCACAACGCGGCGCTGGCCATGCATCGCGGCGGCGTCGGTTATTACCCGGAATCGAATTTTATCCATCTCGATACCGGTACTTTCCGGACCTGGACTTTTTAGTACCTTCGCGCTCAGCCGCATAAAAAAGCGCCGATCCCGGCGCTTTTTTATGCCCGGTCCAGTTTGCCCACTACTGACTGCTGGTTGCAGCCGCGGCTTTGCCGCTGGCGGCCAATTGGTTGGTGCCGGCAGTGGGTGCCTGCAATTTGTTCAAAGCCTTCTGTAGCAGTTCGTCCTGGCCGTAGATATCCGGATAGACGTGCAACTGGTCGGCGTGATCGATAAAGGTGGTCGCGTAGTAAAACAGTACCGGCACCGAACGTTTTAAGGTGACGTGGCGGGTTTTCGGGGCCGACATGGCTTGTTCTATCGTGTCCTTATCCCAGCCCTGCTGGTCGCCCAGCACGAACTCGGCCAGACGCTTGGGTTCGGCAACCCGGACGCAGCCGTGGCTCAGATCGCGCCGCGGCCGGTTAAACGCGGCCCGGCTCGGCGTGTCGTGCAAATAAACATCGGCGGTGTTCGGAAACACGAACTTGACCCGGCCCAACGGATTTTTCTTGCCGGGACGCTGGCGGGCGCGCAGATAGCTGCCGCCGCCTTTTTCCTCGCTGTTTTGGTGCCGCACCAGTTCGATGTCCTGGCTGGCCAGATAGCCTTGGTTGTTTGCCGCTTTCGGTAAAATTTCCTTCTCGAAAATATTCTTCGGAATATTCCAGTACGGCATGAACTCCAGGTACTTCATTTCCTCCCACAGTACCGGGGTTTGTTTGTCCGGGGATTTGCCGACGATGACCTTCATATTCAACGGGTTGGCATCGTCGGGCGAATTGAACGCCCACAATTCGAAGGCCGGGATATTCACCAGGATCATCGGGCCGTCGCTCGGATCCGGAATCCAGCGCGAGCGCTCCATCGCCAACTCCAACTGCGCCAATTTTTCCTGCGGCGGCCGGTTGAATAAGGCGGCAGTCGCGGCGCCGATCACGCCGTCGGCTTTCAAACCTTGTTGCCGTTGGACTTTTTTCACGGCTTCGGCCAGATCGGCATCGTAAACCTTGCTTTCCGGATTGACGTTATCAGCGATCAGGCCCATTGCCAGCAGGTTTTGCCGCAGGTAAACAATATGGGGATGCTTATCGCCCGGGCGCAATTGCTTGCCGGGCTTGAATTCGTGCAGCGCGGATTGCCCGGCCAACAGTTGCATCCGGTTCCAAACCCGCTTCAATTGTTGATACTGTTTGGCTTTGGGTTCGAACACGGCCGCCAGTTCGCTCAGCGTCTGAGTTTCCAGATGTTGTTTCAACAAACCGGCAATATCCAACGCCGGCTTGGGGGCAATATGCACCGGGTATTGAACGTCGCGCGGGTCGACCCGGCCTTGGCGCAAGTCGTGCAGAAACCGCACCAGCGATACGGTCAAGGCCACGTCGTAGCCGGCAGCAGTCGCATTATCGGCGATCGGAGAACCCACGAATTGTTTCAGGCGCTCGACATCGTAGTTGGCGGGAGACAGCGCATTGCCAGCCGCGTTATCCAACATACCGAACAAATCGTTCAGGTTTTTTTCCGAGCGGTTGGCGTTAAGCCAAATCGGCTGAAAATTATTGGCTTGGTAGATTTGCACGACAAAGTCGCTAACCCGGCTGAAGTCGGCCCGCGCCAACAGCGGGTGTTGCCGGCTCAATAGCAAACTGCCGATCGGGTTGTCGGCCGGAATAAAATTTGCCGCCGGCACCGGCGCCGCTTCAATTGCCGCTGGAGCTACCACTTCTGCAGCCGCAGGCGGCATATCCGTCGCCGATACCGGTTCGATTCCGGCGTAAGACATGCAGGCCGCCAACGCCAGCCAGGCCCGGTTAGGGCGCGAATCTTTCAAGGCATACGGTGTGTTAATCATGATAACGCGAGTTCTATTCCCATATAAGGCTGCCTAAGACCGGAGAGGACCGTTCTCTGCAGAAAATACCCTGACCGGCCAGGACTAATCACTCCGGTAACGCTTGAATTTTAAACCAGTTGTCGGCAGACGCCAGGTGCATTCTGGCATTTCTTCGAAAATGACTGCGGCTGCGGACTGATCAAAGCGTGGATTGAGCCAAACCGGCCAAAAAAGCGTCCCAGGCGGCAGCCACCAACTGCTGGTGATGGCGGCGCAACACGGTTTCATCGGGACAAGGGCCGTACTGTTGTTCGATCCGGCACCGGGCATCGGCCAGGAAATGACGCTTCAACACCGAATCTTCCGGGATCGCCACGCCAGCGCCGACAGCATCCGCGGTTTGCTCGGCCGCAACCGGCTCGACCGCACGACCGGTATCGGCGTTTAGCACCTCGAGCTGCAGGGCCGCCGCTTGTATCTGCCGGTAATGGCGCAGTAACACCGAATCGGTCGGGTAGGGTTGCTCGATCGCGGCGCGCTCGGCGGCGCGTTGCGCCCAATAATGCCGATTCAATACCGAATCCTGCGGCACCTGCAATTCAACCGCTACCGGCAATAGGTCGGCATCCTGTTCAGCCGCGGACGCAGTGACGGCCGCCGGCATATCCGATTCGGCCGGCAGCGTTGGTTCGGCTTCGGCGATAATGCCTTGGCTTGGTTCGGGCTCGGCTAGCGGCGGTTCGGAGCGCGGAACAGGCGAACCCGGTTGGCTTGGCCGGCCTTGGCCGGCTTGCTCGCTGACCAGCCTTTTCACGAACATCGACCCCCGGCTGGAAAAAATTTCCCGGTCGGTGACGACTTCCGGCGCGGTCAAATACGCTTTCGCGCCGTACAAGGCCGCCGCGACCAGAACCAAATCGAACAAAGTTTCCACGCCTTTCCCCCTATGTGATTATTATTGCCGCGCAATGGCCCGGCAACCGCGTTATCCGGGCCGGCATCAATTAAAATGCCATTGTCGAAGAATGGCTATCATTACATAAAGTTAGCAAAAATTTGATTAGTAATTTCTAGTAGGTTTTTTTCGATGGCGGCGGGCTGGCAGTTTTGGATCGACAGGGGCGGCACTTTTACCGATATCGTGGCGCTGGCCCCGGACGGAAAGGTGGCGGTTCGCAAGTGGCTTTCGGAAAATCCGGAGCTCTATCCCGACGCCGCACTGCACGGCATAAGCCAGATTTTGCGGGAGTCCGGCACCGGCAGGAAGGACCGGATAGCCGCCGTCAAAATGGGCACCACGGTCGGCACCAATGCCTTGCTGGAACGCAAGGGGGCCGCCATTGCGTTGGTCACCAACCGCGGCTTCCGCGATTGCCTGCGCATAGGCTACCAAAACCGACCCGATATTTTCGCGCTGCGGATTCTCCGGCCGGAGCCCCTCTATCAGGCGGTGGCCGAAATCGACGTCCGCGTCGGCGCCGACGGCCGGGTATTGCAGGAGCTGACTGAGGACCAAGCCAACGCCGAATTGCGGCGGCTTTACGACCTGGGCATTCGCAATCTCGCCGTCGCGTTGCTGCATGCCTGGCGCTACCCGCGACACGAATTGATGCTAGCCGAGTTGGCCGCCGAGATTGGTTTCGAGCATATTTCGTTATCGCATCTCGCCAGCCCGCTGCCGAAATTCGTCGCCCGCGGCGATACTGCGGTGGTCGATGCCTATCTGTCGCCGGTGTTACGCCGTTACGTCGCGCAGGTCGAACGCGGCCTGCCAACTGGCGACTCGACCCCAAGCCTGTTGTTCATGCAATCAAACGGCGGTCTGGTGCGGGCGGACGCCTTCCACGGCAAGGACAGCATCCTATCCGGCCCGGCCGGCGGCGTGGTTGGCGCGATTGCGGCAGCCAAAGGCGCCGGGTTGGCCAAGATTATCGCCTTCGATATGGGCGGCACCTCCACCGATGTCGCCCATTACGCCGGCGAGCTGGAGCGCAGTTTCGACAACGAAGTCGCCGGCGTCCGCATGCGGACGCCAATGATGGCGATTCATACCGTCGCTGCCGGCGGCGGCTCAATTTTGCATTTCGACGGCTTGCGCTGCCGGGTGGGGCCGGACTCGGCCGGCGCCAATCCCGGTCCGGCTTGTTACCGGCGCGGCGGGCCGTTGACAGTGACCGACGCCAATCTACTGCTGGGCAAGTTACCGGATTTTCCGGCGGTGTTTGGCCCGAAGGGTAACTTGCCGCCGGACCGCGAGCGGGTAACGGCACTATTTTCCGCAATGGCGGCCGAAGTTTCCGCCGCCAGCGGCGAACCTCGCAGCCCGGAACAAGTCGCGGAGGGTTTTTTGGAGATCGCCGTCGAGCATATGGCCGAGGCCATCAAAAAAATCTCGGTGCAAAAAGGCTACCCGCTCGCCGACTACGCCTTGTGCTGTTACGGAGCCGCCGGCGCGCAACACGCCTGCCTGCTAGCCGAACGCCTGGGCATGCGCAAGGTATTGCTGCATCCGTTGGCCGGCGTGCTGTCGGCGTACGGCATCGGCCTGGCCGAGTTTCGGGTGCTGAAGCAAGCGGCATTGGAAGGTTTATGGCAGGAGGTGGATGCGGCCGAGTTGCGGCGGCGTTTCTCAGACTTGGAACAGGCTGCGCGGCGCGAGCTGGCCGCTCAGGGCCTGGACCCGGACCAATCCATTAGCCGCTGGAGCCTGGCACTGCGCTATCAAGGCAGCGATACCGCCTTGACGGTCGACTACGCCGAACCCGAGGCAATACTGCAGGATTTTGCCGCGGCATACCGGCGCCAATTCGGCTTTTGCGACGAGCGGCCGGTGGTCATTGCCAGCTTGCAGGTCGAAAGCATCGCTTGCGACTCGCGCTTTAGCGAGATAGCGCCAACTGTTGCAGATCGCCACGATGGCGAGGCGCAAGGCAGCACGCGCCTGTTCAGCCGCGGCCGTTGGCACGATGCGCCGGTCTACCGCCGGGAACAATTGGGCTGCGGGCAAACAGTGGCGGGGCCGGCCGTGATATTGGAGCCGACTTCGACCATCGTGGTCGAGCCCGGCTGGCAAGCCCTGATGCAGCATAACGGCGATCTGCTGCTGAGCGGAAACAAATACTCGATCGCCGCCCCGTCCCTCGCCCCGGGCCCCGACCCGGTCATGCTGGAGATCTTCAACCAGCGCTTCATGTCGGTGGCCGAGCAGATGGGTTTCGTACTGCAAAACACCGCGCATTCGGTCAATATCAAGGAGCGGCTGGATTTTTCCTGCGCAGTGTTCGATGCCGGCGGCAATTTGATCGCCAATGCCCCGCACATCCCGGTTCATCTGGGATCGATGGGCGAAAGCGTCAAAGCCTTGGTGCTGAGCCATGGTAAAGACCTGGCGCCCGGCGACGCCTATCTGCTGAATTCGCCTTACGCCGGCGGCACCCATCTACCCGATATCACCGTGGTGACGCCGGTATTCGACGCCGAGCGGCAACTGCTGTTTTTCGTCGCCTCGCGCGGTCACCATGCCGATGTCGGCGGCATTTCGCCGGGATCGATGCCGGCCGCCAGCCGGCATATCGACGATGAAGGCGTGATCAGCGCCGGACTGAAATTTCTTGACGGCGGCCGGTTTCAGGAAACGGCGATTCTGGAATGGCTAGCCGGCAACCGCCACCCGGCGCGCAATCCGCAGCAAAATCTGGCCGATCTGCAGGCCCAAATCGCCGCCAATCTAAAAGGCACTCAGGAGTTATTGGCCATGGTCGGCGATTATTCGTTAGCGGTGGTACTTGCCTATACGCAACACGTGCAGGACCACGCCGAAGCCTGCGTCCGCCGCTTATTGAAAACGCTGGACGGCGGCAGCTTCGCCTACCCATTGGATCAAGGCGGCACCATTGCCGTCAGCGTCTCGATAGATCGGGACACGAGCAGTGCACGGATCGATTTTTCCGCCACCTCGCCGCAGTTGGCGGACAATTTCAACGCGCCGGCGGCCGTATGCAAGGCCGCCGTGCTGTACGTAATGCGGACACTGGTGCAGGACGACATTCCGTTAAACGCCGGCTGCCTGAAACCGCTGGATATCGTGATTCCGGAAGGTTGTTTGTTGAATCCGCAATATCCGGCCGCCGTGGTGGCCGGCAACGTCGAGACATCACAGTACATCGTCGACGCCTTGTTCGGCGCGTTGGGCGTGCTGGCCGCATCCCAAGGCACGATGAACAATCTGACCTTCGGCGACCGGGATTACCAGTACTACGAAACCATCTGCGGCGGCGCCGGAGCCGGGGACGGTTTCGCCGGCACCAGCGGCGTGCATACCCACATGACCAACTCGCGCATCACCGATCCGGAAATTCTGGAGCAACGGTTTCCGGTGCTATTGCGCGAGTTTTCGCTACGCGAGGGCAGCGGCGGTGACGGGCGTTATCGCGGCGGCGACGGCGTGCGACGCCGGCTCGAATTTTGCCGGCCGATGACGGTAGCCATTCTCTCCAGCCACCGGTGCCAGCCGCCGTTCGGTATGCGCGGCGGCTGGCCCGGCGCGCCGGGTGTCAACCGTTTACTCAAAGCCGGCGGCGAAACGGTCGAATTAGCCGGTTGCGCGGACATTCGAGTCGAAGCCGGCGACAGCATCGTCATTGAAACGCCGGGCGGCGGCGGCTTCGGCGCCAGCGATCGATCCGGGAATTGAACTTGCCGAATGCGTTTCGTCCGGTAGCCTATCGGGGATAGATCGTGGTCGATAACAGCCCCGGTCCTTTGACGCACACAGGTAACGCCATGAACACCAACGCCGAATTCACCCTACTCTACGACGGCCACTGTCCGATTTGCCGACGAGAAGTGGCTTGGCTACAGTCCAGAAACGCCGCCGGCCGCGTCGCGTTTCAGGATATCCACGCAAACGATTTCGCACCGGAACCTTTGGGCTGTACCGAGGCCGAGTTGATGGCGGAAATTCACGGCGTGCGGGCCGATGGCTCGCTGGTGAAAGGTATCGATGCCTTCCACGCGACCTATAGCTTGCTGGGTCTGGCTTGGTTGGCTGCGCCGTTGCGTTGGCCGTTGACCCGGCCGCTGTTTGCCAAACTGTATGCGTATTTCGCCCGCTACCGTTTGCCGCTGGGGGCGTGGCTGGCGGGCAAGGCTTGTAAGGCCGATTGCCGGATTTGAGCCTGCGTCTGAGACGGCAGCAGTATCGTCAGCACGGCTCGCTTGCACCGGCAGCGCCTGCAATCATTCGTCGTAAAACTCGTTTCTAGCTCGCCGGCTGACTTGGTAGACGTTGCGGGTATCGAATACGTTGGTGTGGATTGGCGTTTCGTTGTCATGCTTGACGTTGCAGCGGCGGTCGCCCTTGCGTTTTTCCAACATTTCGACCGTGACGATCTGTTGCCCGGCGCGGCGGTCGTTTTTTCCGGATCGAATGAAATACTCGCGCACTTCGACGATTTTGTTTTTGAAGCGCTTGCCGTGCAATTTCTTGATCGCCTGGCGCCCGGCTTTATCGTCGTCGATAAAGACTCGGCCGTGAAACGACAGCACATTGGTTCTCAGGTTTTTCAGACAAAAAATATCGGTCTTCAAAATTCGGCCAACTTTGAACGGCAACCAAAAACAAAACCGCAAAGCCGGTGCAACGAAATCGGCCAATTCGTCTTCCTGGGAAGCAGAAGGAATATTTTTTACGATCAGTATCATAAGCCAATACCGCGATTCTGAGCGCCCGACCGGTGCATGCCGGCGTTGAGCGTAACGACTGTAGGGATAGTCCGTTTTATAGCGTCAATCCGCTGGATTACTTTAACCTTAGCTGGGACTTGTGGCCACAGCAAATAATTCCCTGACAGCCGAAGGCCGACAGCCGCAACGCAAAGCCGGGAAGGGCGGCATCGGTAATGACGCCAGAAGTAGGGGGTTACGCTGCAGTCCGCCAATTGGACCCGCAGCCGCGGCTAAGACAATAGCCGTTTATTTGTATATTGCTTGCGGATCTTTCAACACGGCTTCGCTGACTTGCCAATCGCCGTCTTTGAAGCTGCGGAAGAAACAGCTTTCCCGGCCGGTATGGCAGGCGATGCCGCCTTCCTGTTCCACCTTCAATAAAATCACGTCGCCGTCGCAATCCAACTGCAGATCGATGATTTTTTGGCGATGGCCCGATTCCTCGCCTTTGCGCCACAAACGCTGGCGGGAGCGCGACCAATACACGGCGTAGCCTTCGGCGACGGTGAGGGCCAGCGATTCCCGATTCATCCAGGCAAACATCAACACTCGGCCGCTGCTGTGGTCCTGGGCAATGGCCGGAACCAATCCGTCCTCGGTCCATTCGATTTGTTCCAGCCAAGTAGTCGTCATAACCGCACCTCGATACCGCGCGACTGCATGTGGCGTTTGGCCTGTTCTATCGTATATTCGGCGAAATGGAAAATACTGGCGGCCAAGACCGCATCGGCCTTGCCTTCGATGATGCCGTCGGCCAAATGGTCCAGGTTGCCGACGCCGCCGGAGGCGATCACCGGAATACTGACCGCTTCGCTGATGGCGCGGGTCAAGGCCAGATCGAAGCCGGACTTGGTGCCGTCGCGGTCCATACTGGTCAACAGAATTTCGCCGGCCCCGTAATCCTTCATCCGCACCGCCCATGCCACGGCATCGATGCCGGTGGGTTTACGGCCGCCGTGGGTAAAAATTTCCCAGCGCTCGGCCTCGCCGTCCTGGCTGACTTTCTTGGCGTCGATCGCGACGACGATGCACTGCGAACCGAACTTGTCGGCAGCTTCCTTGACGAACTCGGGCCGGAATACTGCTGCGCTGTTGATTCCGACTTTATCGGCGCCGGCATTCAGCATGCGACGAATATCGTCCGAGCTGCGGATGCCACCGCCCACGGTCAGCGGGATGAACACCTCGCTGGCAACCTGTTCGACCACATGGACCATCGTATCCCGGTTGTCGTGGGTGGCGGTGATATCGAGAAAGGTAAGTTCGTCGGCGCCCTCGCGGTCGTAGCGGCGGGCGATTTCGACCGGATCGCCGGCATCGCGGATATCGACGAATTTGACGCCTTTGACAACGCGGCCGTTATCGACGTCCAGGCAGGGAATGATGCGTTTGGCTAGGCTCATGGCGGGTTGCCGTTCAATCCTCGCCGCCGAAGGAAGCGGCCAGTTTGGCGCCTTCGGCGAAATCCAAGGTGCCTTCGTAGATTGCGCGGCCGGTAATCGCGCCCATGATGCCTTCTTGGGCCACGGCACCCAAAGCGCGGATATCGTCCAGATTGGTGATGCCGCCGGAGGCGATGACCGGGATGTGTACCGAACTGGCCAGCTTGGCGGTGGCTTCGACATTAACGCCCTGCATCATGCCGTCGCGGGAGATATCGGTGTAGATAATCGCCGCAACACCATTGGATTCAAATTTTTGCGCCATATCGATCACGTCGTGGCGAGACAGTTTGGACCAGCCGTCGATCGCCACCTTGCCGTCGCGGGCGTCCAGACCGATGATGATGTGGCCGGGAAATTCGATCGCTGCGTCGCGGACAAAATGCGGCTCGCTGACGGCTTTGGTGCCGATGATCACGTATTGTACGCCGGCTTCCAGGTAGGCTTGGATGGTGTCCTCGTCGCGGATGCCGCCGCCGATTTGAATCGGCACTTCCGGGTAGGCCTCGACGATGGCGTGAATAATGTCGGCGTTTTTCGGCTTGCCGGCAAAGGCGCCGTCCAAATCGACCAAGTGCAAACGCTTCGCGCCCGCTTCAACCCAGCGCCCCGCAACCGCCACCGGATCGTCGGAGAACACGGTGTCGTCTTCCATACGGCCCTGACGCAAGCGGACACATTTTCCTTCCTTCAAGTCAATTGCGGGTATCAGCAACATATCTAAATCTCGACAGTTAAATCACTATTTCAAAGGGTTAGTAAAGCCAACGCAGAAGGTTGGCGGTTACGCCGTCCCGTCCCAGGCCAGGAAGTTTTGCAACAATTGCAATCCGACCGTCTGGCTTTTTTCAGGATGAAATTGGACGGCAAACAGATTGCCATTGGCCAAGGCACAGGTGAAGGTTTGCGGATAATCTGCGGTTGCTGCAGTATGGCGTGCGTCGTCCGGCACCGCATAATAGCTGTGCACGAAATAGAAACGACTGCGGTCCGGGATATTTTTCCATAACGGATGCGGCTTCTGTTCGACTTGATTCCAGCCCATGTGCGGAATTTTCAGGACCTCGCCGTCACCGTCGCGCAGATCGTCGGCGAAGCGCCGGACATGACCGGGTAATAGGCCGAGACAGGCGACACCGCCGTTTTCCTCGCTGTCGGTCAGCAGGGCTTGCATGCCCAGGCAAATTCCCAACATCGGTTTCGCGGCAGCCACCTCTTTAATGACCTCGGCCAAACCGCTGTCGTGCAGCGCATTGATGCAATCGCGAATTGCGCCGACGCCGGGAAACACCACCCGGTCCGCTCCGCGAATAATTTCCGGATCGGAGCTGACCAGCACTTGGCTTCGGCTATCGACATGTTGAAGCGCTTTGGCGATGGAATGCAGATTACCCATTCCGTAATCGATGACGGCAACTGACGGCATAACAGTTAGATATTTAAGGTCAAAAGTTCGAAGCGGCTGTGAAGAGTTTACAGAGTGCCTTTGGTGGACGGCATGATCCCGGCCATGCGCGGATCGGGGCTGATCGCCATCCGCACTGCCCGGCCGAATGCCTTGAAAACGGTTTCGGCAATGTGGTGGGCGTTGCCGCCTTTCAGATTGTCGATATGCAAAGTCACGCCGGCGTGGTTGACGAAACCCTGAAAAAATTCTTTGAACAAATCCACGTCGAAATTGCCGATCAGCGCGCGCTTGAATTCGACATCGTAAAACAATCCCGGCCGGCCGGAAAAATCCACCACCACCCGCGACAAGGATTCGTCGAGCGGACAATAGGCGTGGCCGTAGCGGTAAATGCCTTTTTTATCGCCAAGCGCTTTGGCAACCGCCTGGCCCAAGGTAATGCCGATGTCTTCGACACTGTGGTGGGCATCGATGTGTAGATCGCCGTGAGACACGATTTCCATGTCGATCAAGCCGTGCCGGGCCACTTGGTCCAGCATGTGGTCCAAAAACGGCAGGCCGGTAGTGAACGCGGCTGAGCCGCTGCCGTCGAGATTAACCGAAATCTTGATCTGGGTTTCGAGGGTGTTGCGTTCAACCTGGGCGGTGCGTGGGTTCATGCTAATGCGGGTAACTGGGTCCGAAGCTAGTTTACGTGATTGTGACGGCTACGCCAAACTCTTGCTGGCAATCTCGTAGACATCTTTCGACAAATGTTCGGTAGCGACGATACGCTGTAATTCCTGTTTCATCAAGCTTTGCCGGTTGGCGTCGTAGCGCCGCCATTGCGCCAGACCGCTGACCATGCGCGAGGCGATTTGCGGATTCAACGCATTCAATTCGATCACGCGGTCGGCCAAAAACCGGTAGCCTTCGCCATTCGCAGCATGGAAATGCAACGGATTCGACTGACTAAAGGCGCCGACCAAGGCCCGAACCCGGTTCGGCGTTTTCATATCGAAAGCCGGGTGCCGCATCAGATTCTGCACGGTGGCAAAGGTATTCGGCATGCTGCTGGTCGCCTGCAGCGCAAACCACTTGTCGATGACCAGCGCCTCCTGCTGCCATTGCCGGTAAAAACTGTCGAGGCAATCGGCTTTGTCCGGGTTGTGGCTGTTTACGATCGCCGACAATGCCGAGATTTGGTCGGTCATATTGCGGGCGCCGCGGAATTGCTGCTCGGCCAGACGGTGACTGTCCGGCGTTTCCAATTTACTCAGGTAGCTCAGGCAGGTGTTTTTCAGGCGGCGCCGGCCCACGGCGCCGGCATCGAAGCAACCGGATTCGTCGCGGTGGTGTTGGCGGTAAAGTGCCAGAAATTGATCCGCCAGACTGGTTGCCAGGGTTTTCTTGACGAACTCGCGGGCCTGGTGCACGGCGTCGACGTCAATAATTGCCATTTGGCCGGACAGATAACTCTCTTCCGGTAACGCCAACAGCAAAGCCTGATAGGACAAATCGCCGCCGGCATCAGCCAGCACCTTGCGGTACGCTTCGATCACGATCGCATCCAGCTGCAGCGGCCGCCCCAATTCGATGCTGTCGATCAAATCGAAAATGGCTTGCGTCGCCAATTGCTGGCCGGCCTCCCAACGGTTGAAGGTGTCGCTATCGTGGCTCAGCAGAAAGGCCAGTTCGTCCAAACCGCGCGGCATTTTCAACGTCACCGGCGCGGAAAACCCGCGCAGCAACGAAACCACCGGCTTGCCGGCCAAATTGCCGAAGCTGAAGCTTTGTTCGGCTTCGGTCAGATTCAATGTGACCTCGGTGTGCCGCTCGCCACCGAACTCGAATGCGGCCGGTGTCCCGTCTGGATTCAATAGCCCCAGTTTTACCGGAATATGTAACGGTTGTTTGACCGGCTGATTCGGCGTCGGCGGACAGCTTTGGCGCAGCGTCAGTTGCAAGCGGCCGCCGGCTGTATCGTAGTCCTGCTCCACTGCCAGCAGCGGAGTGCCGGCCTGCGAATACCAGCGGCGGAATTGGCCGAATTCGACGCCGTTGGCGTCTTCCAGCGCCTTGACGAAATCCTCGCAGGTCACAGCCTGGCCGTCGTGGCGTTGGAAATATAAATCGCAGCCTTTGCGAAAACCTTCCGCGCCGAGCAAGGTGTGCAGCATCCGCACCACTTCCGCGCCTTTTTCGTAGACGGTCAGCGTATAAAAGTTGTTGATTTCGATATAGGCTTCGGGACGCACCGGATGCGCCAAAGGGCCGGCGTCTTCGGCAAACTGGCGAGTCCGCAAGGCGTTGACGTCTTCGATCCGCTTCACGGCCGGCGAAGTCATGTCGCCGCTGAATTGCTGGTCGCGGAATACGGTAAAGCCTTCTTTCAGACTCAACTGGAACCAATCGCGGCAGGTGACCCGGTTGCCGGACCAGTTATGAAAATATTCGTGGCCGATCACGCCTTCGATGTGTTCGTAATCGCTGTCGGTAGCAGTATCCGGCCGGGCCAGCACGAACTTGGTGTTAAACACGTTCAGCCCCTTGTTTTCCATCGCACCCATGTTGAAATGATCGACGGCGACGATCATATACAAATCCAGATCGTATTCCAGGCCGTAGGTTTCCTCATCCCAGCGCATCGCGTTTTTCAGCGATTGCATCGCATGGGCGCATTTGTCGACGTTGTGTTGCTCGACGAAAATCTCCAGCGCAATCCGCCGGCCACTCATCGTCATGAACTCGTCGGCGACACATTCCAACTGGCCTGCGACCAACGCGAACAGGTAGCACGGCTTGGCGAACGGGTCTTCCCAACTGACCCAATGCCGATTGTTTTCCAACTCGCCGCCGCCGGTTTTGTTGCCGTTGGACAGTAATACCGGGTATTTGGCCTTGTCGGCGACCAGCGTGGTTTTGAAACGGCTCATCACGTCCGGCCGGTCCAAAAACCAAGTGATTTTCCGAAAGCCCTGCGCCTCGCACTGGGTGCAGAGCATGCTGCTGGACAGAAACAACCCTTCCAGAGCGGTGTTGGCTTGCGGATTGATCAGATTTTCGATCAGGATTTCGAACGGCCTGTCCTGCGGCGCCTCGTGGATAATCAACGCTTCGTCGCCGACCAGATATTCGCTGGCGCTCAGCGGCCGGCCGTCGACGGCGATGCTGAGCAATTGCAACTCCTCGCCCCACAGCTTTAGCGCGACACTGTCGGCCAAGCTCTGCGGATTGCGCCTGACGCTCATTTTGGCGCGCACCTTAGTGCGCTGGTCGTCCAAATCGAAATCCAATTCGACTTGGTCGATCAGATATTCCGGCGGCGTGTAGTCTTTCAGGTAGACAGTTTGCGGGCTGGCATCGCGCATGGCTTATCGCTCTTCAGTTTTGACGGGTTGCGGTTTATAGGAAATCAGCCAATAGGTCAGGCCCAGAGACACCGTTACAGCGGCAATCCCGACGGTATAAGCCGGGTCCAGGTCCTTGAAATCCAACATGATCACTTTTCGGGCCACGGCCATCAAGGCTGTGGCAATCACCATTTTAATCGGTAGCGTGTCGTGCTTGATGTACAACGTGATGTTGATAAAAATCTCGATCGCGATCAGCACGGCCATGAACGAACCGAAAATCAACAATATGTCCGAGACCGTCAACATCATAAACGGTTCCGCGACCAAGCGTTGGTAGATCACATACACCACGTCGGCCACGCCCCACAAAATCACCAGCACCATCAGCACCGCCAGCACCCGAACCGCAAAATGGATCACGGCATGCAGTACTTTTAGCAGACCGTCTTCGACGACCGGCGCCAACTTCACTTCGGGTTCGTCGCGGGTGGTGCGACTGGTTCCGGGCCGCGACGGCGAAGACGGGCGAACGGGCGGTTTGGATTCCATCGGTGACTCCTGCTTATTCTCGAAGCGCGACGTAGGCCAGCAGGCCCCATGCCGCCAAAAACGCCAGGCCGCCCAGCGGCGTAACCATACCCAGCCATTTGATATCGAATATCGCCAGCAAGTATAGACTGCCCGAAAACAGCAGGATGCCGAGCGCGAACAGCCTTCCCGCCCAACGCAGCGCCGCCCGCTCGGTCAATAGCGCCACCAACCCCAGCGCCAAGCTGTGCCACATCTGGTAATTTACCGCGGTTTTATAGATATCCAATTGGTAATCGCTCAGCAGATGTTTCAAACCGTGGGCGCCGAACGCACCCAACGCCACTCCGCTAAAGCCACCCACAGCAGCCAAGAATAAAAAAGTCCGGCGCATCATTTCTCCAGCAAACGCGGCATCAATTGCACCAGATTACAAGGTCGTGTGCGGTAATCCAGTTGGTCTTTGATCAGCGCCTCCCAGGCAGTGCGGCAAGCACCGGAAGAACCCGGCACGCAGAATATATATGTGGCATTGGCGACGCCGGCCAGCGCCCGCGACTGCATCGTCGAACTCTTGATGTCCTGGTAGGACAACATCCGAAACACCTCGCCGAAGCCGTCCAGCACCTTGTCCAGCAACGGCAACACCGCTTCCGGAGTACCGTCGCGCCCGGTTACGCCGGTTCCGCCGGTGGTGATGATTGCATTGACGTTGGGATCGGCGATCCATTGGCTGACGGCGGCGCGAATTTGATAAATATCGTCGCGCACGATTTTTTTATCCGCCAGGGAATGCCCGGCAGCGAGCAGGCCATCGACTAGCACGCGACCGGAAGTATCGTCCGCTTCGCTGCGGGTGTCGGATACGGTCAATACCGCGATATTGATCGGAATGAATTCACGGGGTTCGCTCACGGCAAGGGTCTCCAAAATGTCGCTGCCGCATTCTAGTGAATGCTTCGCCGGCCAAGCAAGCGCTGATTAAGCCGCAACCGGTAATACCGGCTGGCGCGATAATGCCGTAAACTCCGGACCAGTATTGTTAAACCGGTGCAGGCCGCCAATGAGCATGCAAAACACGCGTTACGAAAAAGCCGCCAGTCTGGCCGCACTGGGCCTGCTGTTGTTTGCCTGTTACCAGGTGCTGCAGCCGTTTGTGTTCGATTTGCTGTGGGCCGCCATCTTATGTTTCGTCACCTGGCCGCTCTATTCCCGCTTGCGGGAATGGCATTTCAGCGCCAATCGCGCCGCGGCCACCATGGTGCTGCCGATCGGTATCCTGCTGTTGACGCCGTTCGTTACCGCCGGATTCAGCTTTACCGAAGACATCAACCGCTTGTTGCAATGGCTCAACCAAAGCGTGCACACCTGGCCGGCAGCCCCGGAATGGCTGGAACGCCTGCCGTGGCTCGGCGACAGGGCCAAATCGGCTTGGCAAAATATAGGCGAAGACACCAGCCGGCTGGTGAATCTGGCCCGTCCCTACGCCCTCGGTGCCGGCACCTGGATTTTGCAGCAAGGCATCAAGCTCGGCGGCCAGTTGATGCATATGGGCCTGAGTATTCTGGTGTTGTTTTTTTTCTATCGCGACGGTGAACGGGTCGCCGAACACGTGGTGATTGCGGTTCGGCGCCTGGCCGGCGAACGCAGCCAACGCATTCTGCACATCGTCCGCTCCAGCTTGCGTGCCGTGGTATACGGCATTATCGGCACCGCGCTGGTTCAAGCCTTGGCGTCGATGCTCGGCTTCGTGCTTGCCGACGTACCCTACGCCTTCGTGCTGGGCGTCGTCGCTTTCTTTTTGATGCTGCTTCCGGCCGCCGGCACCGTGGTCTGGCTGCCGGTTGCGTTATGGCTGCTGGTGGAAGGCGAAACCGGCCGGGCGATTTTTATCGCCCTGTGGTTCCTGTTGTTCGTCGGCACGATAGACAATTGGTTGCGGCCGGTCCTGATCAGCCGCGAAGTCGAATTGCCGTTCGTCTTGATCGTATTCGGCATCTTCGGCGGCCTGCTGGCCTTCGGCTTCATTGGCGTATTCATCGGCCCGACCCTGCTGGCGACCAGTTACGCCCTGGTGCTGGATTGGCTGATCAGCAAGGAGCGCGAGCAAAGTGGAGATGATGGCAGCTCAAGCTGATCGGTATCTCCGCGGCGGGGTTGGAATCCAACCGAGCGCAAGACTCTCCGCAACCTGATTCCGGCCTTTTGCCTGGGCTTATGCGAGCCGGTGCAAGCTCGCCGGCAACCCGCCTTTCGGCCGCAGGCTCACCATTAATTCGATCTCCGCCTCGCCCGGATCGAGTAATTCGATATCGTAATGGCGCACGATCAGACTCAGCAGCAACTGGCTCTCCAGCAAGGCGAAATGGTTGCCGATACAAATCCGTTCGCCGGCGCCGAACGGCATGAAGGCAAAGCGGTGGCTGCGGTTGCCGAGAAAGCGCTCCGGATCGAAGCGCTCCGGGTCGTCCCAGAATTGCGGATGGTGGTGCAGGTTGAAAATATTGAACAACGCCAAGCTCCCGGCGGCGAGCCGATAACCTTCGAATTCGACATCTTGTGCGACCTTACGCATGATGATGCCGACCGGCGGCCGCAGCCGCAGCGATTCGTGCAGGACCGCCTTGCAGTATTCCAGGTTTTGCAGGTCAGCAAACTGCCAATCTTCCTCGGCCGGCAAAGCCTGCAACTCCCGCCGCAAACGGCCGAGCGCTTCCGGATGCCTGGCCAACAAGTACAAGGTCCAACTCAGTAAATTCGAGGTGGTCTCGTGGCCGGCGCTGAAAATGGTCAACACTTCGTCGCGCAGTTGGCGGTCGCTCATGCCGGCCCCGCTATCCTCGTCGCGCGCCTGCAACAACATGCCCAGCAAATCCTGGCCGACGGGCGCCGGATGGGCGCGGCGCTGTTCGATGATGCCGTAAACCACGCCGTCCAACGTCGCCATGGCCCGGTTGAAAGCGCGGTTACGCGGCGTCGGCACCGATGGCGGCAAGGATAAAGGATTCAGCAGCGACGCGGCGGCGTGGCGCAATGCCGTGTCCAGCGCCGGAGCGATAGCCTCGATCCGATCCAGCACGCTGGTGCCGAACATGGTTTGGGTGATGACTTCCAGCGTCAGTCGCATCATTTCGTCGCACAGATTGACCTGGACCCCATCGCCCAAGCCTTGCCAGCGCAGCAGCATTTCGCGGCCGGCGGCGACGATTTGCGGCTGCAACGCGCTCAGGTTGCCGCGCTGAAACACCGGCTGCATCAAACGCCGCTGATTGCGCCACAATTCGCCGCGACTGGTGACCAAGCCCTGGCCGAGCACCAACTCCAGGCCTTTGGGTTTTTGCGGGTCGTACATTTTGACGAACTTGCCGGCCTGACGGACCAAGGCCTGTTCCGCCATCTGCGGATGGCTGAACATATAGAATTGCCGGGTTAGTACTCGAAAACCGACCGCATCGCCGTAGTCGCGCCACCAGGCGGACAAAGTCCGAAACGGATCGACGGCGAGCGGCCGCAGATTGCCGATCAGAAAATCGGCTTTGGCTTGCGGTATGGATTTGGCGTTGGGCATCTAAATTCGCGAACGGGTCCGGTAGCCGCCGCGGCCGTGGCGCAGGTCGGGCGGCAAAAGTGCGCCACTGTAACGGCTTACCCCGCCGTTACACAAGCCGTTCCGGCCCGGCGCCGGCTTACAGCGCCAGCGGCACGATGCCGGCGGCGGCGATAGCCAACCCCAGTAGCAGCGCCGCCAGCGATTGGCGGCCCAGCCGGGTGGCGCCGGCCAACAGCGTTTGCAACTCCCGGTTGGCGACCGCTTCGGCCCGGTCGTACAGATCGAATACGCCGTTCAGTGTCTGCGTGGCGTTGGCGAAAAAGCCGGCCGGGTCGATTTCGGGGCGTTCGGTCGCCAGCAATTGCTGCTCGATATCGCCGACCAAACTACCGATGTGCTGCTGCACCTCGCCGAAGCTGCGCCGAAATTCAGCCCCCGCCATCGCCGACGGCGTTCGGGCGATACCCGACTCGAGGCGCTCTGCGGCATTGCGGATGCGGGTCAGCAAGTAGCCCAGTTTGATGCGTTCGGTGCTGAGACTGCGGCCGGCGGCGGCAATGCCGGTACCGATCGCCCGGGTTTGGCCGATCGCTTCGGCAGTGTCCGGCAACAAATGCCAAACAATCTCGACAAATCCGAACGGGCAGGCGCTATCGCAGTGCAATTGGCTGCGTTCGGCGATGTCGCGTATCAAATCCAGTACGGCCGAGATCAATTGGCAGTGATTGTCGAAGCTTTGCTCGCGGGTGCCGTGCAGTACGGTCGGGCTCAATGCGCGCCAGCGGGATTGAATCGACTCGAATCCGGCGCGATGGGCCGGCAAAGCTTGCAAGCTAGCGGCGATTTGTTCGGCTTCGCGGTCGATTTCGGCCTGCAATGCCGAAATTTTATATTTGAAACTGGCATCGCCGTTCAGATAGCCGCTGACCATACCGCGGTGCTGTTGTATTTTGCCGAGCAATTGCTTTAGTTGGCGGTTGATGGCGATGCTGGTTTGTTGGCCGGCCAAGTGGGCGAGTCGGCTTCGGTTGCGGCAGTGCCAGATCGCGGCAAACACCGAGCCGGTCGAGCCGGCCACCGCGCATAACAAGATTAGGGTATCGGCCATCGGAATATCTGCGGTGCGGATTAATGGGCTGCGACTTGCGCCAGTTTCGACAGGTGGCGGGCGATCGCCGCCGATTCCTGGGCGGCTTTGCTGTTTTCTTCGACATGCTGGGCGATGCTTTCCACGTTGCGGCCGATCTCCAGACTGACCTGGCTTTGCTGTTCGGTGCTGGTGGCGATCATCGATACGTTGTCCAAGGTGCTGTCGGCATATTCCTTGATCCCGGCCAGCACGCGCTCCACGCTGTAAGCCTTGTCTATACCCTGCTCGGTGCGTTGCTGCGTGGCGTCGATCGAACGCACGGCGCGATCGATTTGTTCGCGCACCGCTTGGGTGGTACCGGTGATCTCCTCGGCCGACAGCCTGACCCGTTGCGCCAGCGTCCGCACTTCGTCAGCCACGACGGCGAAACCGCGGCCGTATTCGCCGGCCCGCGCCGCTTCGATCGCCGCGTTCAGCGCCAGTAGATTGGTCTGTTCGGAAATGGCCTTGATCATCTCCGAGATTTGCGAGACCTGCTGGGAATGCTGTTCCAGGTTGCGCATCAAACCGGCCAGCTCCTCTATTTCCAGGAACAGTTGCTTGATATCGGCAATAAAACTATCGATCGAATGCTGGCCTTGCAGCGACAGTTGCTGCGTGGTCGAGGAAATCTTTTCGGTTTCCCGGCATTGGCCGGCCACGCCCAGGATGCTGGCCGACATTTGCTCGATGGCCGCCGCCATCATCGTCGTGCTCTTCCGCTGCAGGTCGAGTTGGTCGGCAACCTGGCCGGAGCCTTGGTGCAACTGGTCGGCGGCGTAGGTCACTTCCTGGATCGAAGCCTGCACCTTGTTCATCCGCCGGCCCAGTTCGCGTACCGTATCGTTAAAGCCAACGCCCAGTTCAGCCAACTCGTCGCGGCCGACGACCTGCAAGCGCACGTCGAAATCGCCGTTCGCAAGTTGGCGCTGTGCAGCAAGCAGACTTTGCAGCCCGTTACGCAATCCGGCGTAGAGTGCGTACAGCGCGATCATCCAGGGCAATTGGCCGGCAGTCGCCGCCAGCCACAGCTCCGGCGACAGGCCGGGGTAGCCGTTGGCGACCACGGCCGCACTAAGCATTGCCGGCAGTGCGATCAGGCCGGACAGGATCAGGAATTGATGGTGAAGCCGATAGTTGCCGAGAACGGCGGAAAGCAACGAAGCGGGCATGGGGTACTCGTCGAAAGTGGAGACTGGCTTTGTGTGCAGCAAATTTCTCGCCAGCCTTGTCGACTCGAAAATACCGCTGGTCAGCGTCCGGCACCGCACCGGTTTGGACCGTTTGCCCGCCGTGCTAACCCGCCATGCACCATTTGGAGTCGCGGGACCGAAACGGCCGGCCCCGCTGGACGGTCAATCCGGAACCGGCGCCTGGGCACCGGCGGTATTGCCGCCGAAACAACGCCGCCACAGTAGCAGCGCGCATTGCTTACCGTCGTCCAGATATGTAAACGCCACCGGAATCACCAACAAACTAAGCAAGGTCGAGGTGATCAGGCCGCCGATCACCGCAATTGCCATCGGGCTGCGGAACGAGGCATCGGCATCGCCGGTACCGAGTGCGATCGGCAACATCCCGGCGCCCATCGCGATGGTGGTCATCACAATCGGCCGCGCCCGTTTGCGGCAGGCATCCAGCAACGCATCGGCGCGACTCATGCCATTATCGCGGCGGGCGACAATGGCATATTCGACCAGCAGAATCGAGTTTTTGGTGGCGATGCCCATCAGCATCACCAAACCGATCAACGAGGGCATCGAGAAGGCCTTACCGGTCAACAGCAAGGCGACGAAACCGCCGCCGAACGATAACGGCAGCGCGGCCAGGATCGTAATCGGCTGGATAAAGTCCTTGAACAGCAGAATCAGCACCACCAGGATGCAGAGCAAGCCGGTCAGCATCGCCAAACCGAAACTGGAAAACAGCTCTTCCATCATCTCGGCGTCGCCGATGCTGATGCGTTTGACGCCGGCCGGCAGATTGCGGATGCTGGGCAGATTGGCGACCGCGGCGGTGACTTCGCCGAGCGGCTGGCCGGACAGTTCGATCTCGAAATTGACGTTGCGCGAACGGTCGTAGCGGTCGATCACGGCCGGGCCGCTAGACAGTTCCAGTTTCGCCACTTGGCCGACCAAGACTGTACCGCTACCGCTTTTTGCCGACGGCACCCCCAGCCGTTCCAGCACCGCCAGATCGCGGCGACCTTCGGCGGCCAGCTTCACCACCATCGGCACTTGGCGCTGGGCCAGATTCAGCTTGGACAGCGACCAGTCGTAATCGCCGACCGTGGCGATGCGCAACGTTTCGGCCAATGCGGCGGTAGTGACGCCCAGGTCGGCGGCGCGGGCGAAATCCGGCCTTACGGCAATTTCCGGCCGGACCAGAGCAGCGCTGGAGGCAATGCTGCCCAGGCCCGGAATCGTCCGCAGATCGCGCTCGACGGCGCGGGCTGCGCTATACAAGGCTTGCGGATCGTCGCCGCTTAACACCAGCACGTATTTCTCGCCGGACGCCCCCAAACCGACTTTGGTACGCACCCCGGGTAATTTTTCCAAGGCTTGCCGAATCTGTTGTTCGATAACCTGTTTTCGGACCGGTCGGTCGCGGCGGCTGGCCAAGGTAATGGTCAACGTGGCTTTACGCACTTCGCCGGCACCCTGATCGCCGGCCATCGGATCGCTACCGGCCGAGCCGGCGCCTATCGTGGTATAGACCGTCTTCACGTATTGAATGTCGGCCACCAGAAGCCGGGCGGCTTCCGCCAAGGCTTGGGTCTGGTTCAAGCTGGCCCCCGGCGGCAATTCGACGAACACCTGGGTTTGCGGATTATCGTCGGCTGGAATGAAACCGGTCGGCAATAAGGGAATCAGCATCAGCGAGCCGACGAAAAACGCCGCCGCACCGCTGATCGTCAGCAGGCGGTGCTTCAGGCACCAGACGGCGGCACGCATGTACCAGCGCATCAAAGGTCCTTCGGCTATTTCCTGGTGGCCGGTGCCTTTCAACAGATAGGCTGACATCATCGGCGTCAACATCCGCGCCACCACCAGCGAGGCCATCACCGCCAACGCCGCCGTCCAACCGAATTGTTTGAAAAAGCGGCCGGCAACGCCGCTCATGAACGCGGTCGGCAAAAACACCGCGACCAGGGCAAAGGTGGTGGCGACCACGGCCAGACCGATTTCGTCGGCGGCTTCCATTGCTGCCTGGTACGGCGTCTTGCCCATCCGCAGATGGCGGACGATGTTTTCCACTTCAACGATGGCGTCGTCGACCAGGATGCCTATCACCAGCGACAAGGCCAGCAAGGTGATCACGTTCAACGAAAACCCGAACAGGTCCATACCGATGAAGGCAGGCACCACCGACAAGGGCAAGGCTACCGCAGAGATGAAGGTAGCCCGCCAGTCGCGCAGAAACAGCCAGACCACCAGCACCGCCAGCAAACTGCCTTCGTAGAGCATGGCCATTGAGCCTTCAAATTCTTCCGCAACCGGATCGACGAAATTGAAGGCCTCGCTGAATTCGATGTCCGGATTCGCGGCCAAAAGCTCGTCTAACGCTTTTTTAACGCCGGCGCCGACCTCGACTTCGCCGGCACCGCGGCTGCGGGTGACTTCGAAACCAACCACGGGCTTGCTGTCCAGAAACGCCGCAGCCCGGCGTTCGGCCACCGAATCTTCGACCGTGGCGACCTGATCCAGACGGATATGACGACCGTCCGGCAGCGACAACTGCAGCGGCCGCATCTCATCCACCGAGAGCACGTTGGCCAAGGTGCGCACCGGCTGCTCGCCGCTGCCCAGATCGGTGCGGCCGCCGGCGCTTTCGCGCTGCATTTCGCGCAACTGGCGGGAAATGTCGGCCGCAGTCGCACCCAAAGCCTGCAATTTGACCGGATCGAGCGCAATCGTCACTTCCCGGCTGACGCCGCCGACCCGCGTCACGGCGCCGACGCCGTTTACAGCCAGTAAGCGCTTGGCGACGGTGTCTTCGACGAACCAGGACAAGGCTTCGTCGTCGCGCTGGTCGGAGCGCACGGTAAACGCCAGAATCGGCGAACCGGCCAGATCGAGTTTATTGACGATAGGATCGCGCAGATCGCTGGGCAAATCGGTGCGCACCTTGGTCACGGCGGAACGCACATCCTCCACCGCCTCCTGCACCGGCTTTTCCAGGCGAAATTGGGCGGTGATGGTCGCACTGCCGTCCTGGACTTTGGTCATGATGTGCTTCAAACCCTGCAAGGTGGCAATAGCGTTTTCGATTTTGCGCGCCACCTCGGTTTCCAGTTGCGCCGGCGAGGCTCCGGGCAGCTTTGCCGTGACCGTAACCGTGGGTAAATCCAGGTCCGGAAAGTTCTGGATTTTCATGGTTTTGAAGCTGTGCACGCCGCCGAACGACAGCAGCACGAACAGCATCAGCGCCGGGATCGGGTTGCGGATGCACCAAGCCGATACGTTCATGGCGCCACCACTCTGACGCTGTCGCCGTCGGCCAGGAAGGATGCGCCTCTGGCCACCAGGCGATCGCTGGGGTTCAGGCCTGCCAGCACTTCCAGTTTATCTCCGGCGCGGCGGCCCAATTGAACTTTGACCTGCTCGACCTTGGCCCGCTCGCCGCTCTGCTCGGTCAAGCGGAACACGTAACTGAAACCTTCGCGCAGCGATAGCGCGTCTTGCGGTACGGTCAAGCCGGCGCTGGAACCGAGATGAAATTCGCCGCGACCGAACATGCCGGCCCGCAAACCGCTTTGCGCCGCGTTAGGCAGATCGACGTAAACCAGGCCGTTACGGCTTTGTTCGTCCAAGGTTGGCGCCAGGAAACGCACACTTCCCCGGATGCTGCCGACATTTGGCACTTCGACCGTCACCGCGACGCTGGGCCGCAGTTGCGTCATTTCGGCAGCAGTGACTTCACCGCGCCATTCCAACCGGTTCTGCCGGATCAGTTTGAATAACTCCTGGCCTTTGGCCGCGACGGCGCCCAATGTCGCGCTACGCGACGAGATTACGCCATCGTCGCTGGCCAGAACCTTGGTGTACTTCAAGCGCAGTAATTGCACCTCCAATTGCGCCTTGGCCGATTGCAGTTTGGCTTCGGCGGTTTTGGCGCTGGTCAAGTATTGGTCGACCTGTTGCGCGCTCAACGCACCTTTCTCCAGCACTTTGCGCGCGCGTTCGGCATTGGCTCGCGCTTCCGCCAGATTGGCTTCGGCTTCGGCGACGATGCCGCGGCTTTGCGCAATGTCGGCCAACACGCTTTCGTCGGCAAAGGTTGCCAACACCTGGCCTTTCTTCACGGTTTGCCCGACTTGCACGTTAACGGCGTTGAGCCGCAAGTCGCCGATTTCGGCACCGATCACCGCTTCCTGCCACGCCGCGATCGAACCGTTGGCGGTCAGGGCAATCGGCATGTCCACCAGTTGCGGCTGCACCGTGGTGACGCTAAGCGCCGGGTTGGCGGCCGGCAATGCGGCGGGCGAAGATTCCTTAGCGCTGCCAACCGCCAGACCGAGCCCGATCATCGACAGCAAGGCAACGACCAATGCAATGATTTTTCCGTGGGTCATGGTTTTCCTCCAGTGAAATAGATCTGATTTAATGCGAATGCCAAACCTGGGCTACAACGGGGAGCCGACGCCGTGCCGCCTCACCGGCAACCATAGCCGTCGCGTAGCCGGCCAAACGTTCCGCCAGGATGTCGACTGCGTCGGGCGTATTCAACAACGGCGGCGAAACCGCGGCGATGACGTCTTGGCCGACATAAAAATGCACGGCCATGCCGGTGATCGAGAACGCCAGCCGATGCAAATCGTCGTCGATTTCAGCCTGGCCAAAATGGGCTTGCAACAACGCCACCAAGCCATCGTGTTGCGGCTTGATCTCCGCATCGATCTCTTGCTGCCAAGCCCCGGTCGGCTCGATCATCTCCCGAAAATGCAGCTTCATCACCAGCCCGAGCTCTTCGCCTTTTTTGAGGGGCTCCAGAAATTCGCTGAAGAAGCGGTAAAACACTTCGGGCAACGGCAAATCGGCATATTCGGCTATGTTCGCACCGCACGGGGATTCACCCATCGGCTCGGTGAACGCGGCGCGGTACAAGCCGGCTTTGTCGCCGAAGTAATAGCGGATCGCGGAAATGTTGACGCCTGCCGCCTCGCAGATCTCGCGGGTGGAGGCGCCTTCGTAACCTTTTTCGGCAAACAAGCGCAGTGCAGCGCTAACCAGTCTGCTGCGGGAATCATGAGTATCGGTGTCGCAGGGGGTGGTTTTAGTCATGCCGCCGAATATCCAAGCAAGAAATCAATCGATTGATTTAGAAAATATCAATCAATCGATTGATTGTCAACGCGAGCCCACCATATGCCTTGAAACCAGCGAACATCCCGCATCCAAATAGCCGCGCTACGGGTTCTACCTCGCCAAGTCCGCGGCCAACAGCCGCGGCTTGCCGAAATTCAGTTGCGGTAATAAAGGCATCACCGCCGTCTGGCAAACGCATCCGCATGGGAGGACCGCCGGTAACGCAAAAAATCCGGCGTCAACCCAGTCTGTCCGGTTACAGGTATGCCAGTACCAGCCCGGCAAATACGGCCAGACCAAACCAGTTGTTGTTCAAAAACGCTTTGAAACAATTGGGTTTGTCGAAATGGAAGATCAGCGTTTGCTGGTAAACCGCAAAACCGGTCGCGGCCAATAAACCGGCGTAATAGGGCCAGGCCAATTGCTGTCGCGTGCCGATCCAGACTAACAAGCCCAGTATGACGACTTGCAGACCGCCGGTGATTTCCCGCACCCGGCTGCCGAACAAAATCGCCGTGGATTTAACGCCGATTTTCAAGTCGTCGTCGATATCAACCATCGCATACATCGTGTCGTACACCAGCGCCCACAGCAAAACCGCCAGATATAAAACCCAGCCCACCAACGGGATGCTGTTGGTTTGGGCGGCAAACGCCATCGGTACCGCAAAACCGAATGCCGCGCCCAGATAGGCTTGCGGCAAATGGGTATAGCGTTTCATGAACGGATAGCTGGCCGCCAGAAAAGCGCCGACGAAGGACAGCGCTATCGTGTACCAGTTCATCAATAACACCAGGCCGAACGCGGTCAGGCACAGTGCTGCAAATACCAGCAAGGCTTCTTTGGGCGTGACGCGGCCGGCGGCGATCGGCCGTTGCTTGCAGCGGTCGACATGCGGGTCGAAATCGCGGTCGGCATAATCGTTGATGACGCAGCCGGCCGCGCGCATCAGCACTACACCGGCAACGAATACCGTCAACACCAAGGAATCCGGCCTGCCGTTGCCGGCAATCCATAACGCCCATAAGGTGGGCCACAGCAAAATGAAAATGCCTATGGGTTTGTCGAAGCGGGCGAGAAGCCAGTATTGGCGAAGGCGCTCGGTAATTTTATTCATCGCTGGGCAAGGGTTGGGAAGTTACAAGGGCGATTGCGGGCCATGGCCGGGCATTCTAATCCAAAACCGGCGGTTTTAACCGAGTTGTCGACTAGTCTAACCGCAGCCGAATTCACGCCGGATTTTGCGGCGGCCAGCCCGTCGCCAGCAAGCTTTGCCGGGTAGCGACGCCCCGGCGCCCTTCCGCCCTGCGTAGCGATTTCGGATATAATCGGGGCATTTTTACCAAACGAGTGGCTCTCAACGTGTCGACTAGCAAAAACGATGTCTCAACTTTTCAGGGCCTGATTCTGACTCTGCAGGAATACTGGTCGAATCAGGGGTGTGTGTTGTTGCAGCCTTTGGACCAGGAAGTGGGCGCCGGCACCTTCCATCCGGCGACGTTTTTGCGCGCGATCGGCCCGGAGCCTTGGAACTCGGCATACGTGCAGCCTTCGCGCCGGCCGACCGACGGCCGCTACGGCGAAAACCCGAACCGCTTGCAGCATTACTACCAATTCCAGGTGATCATGAAGCCGTCACCGGACAATATCCAGGAACTGTACCTGGGATCGTTGCGCCATTTGGGGCTGGATCTGTTGGAACACGACATCCGCTTCGTCGAGGACAACTGGGAGTCGCCGACCCTGGGCGCCTGGGGCTTGGGCTGGGAAGTGTGGTTGAACGGTATGGAAGTGACGCAATTTACCTATTTCCAACAAGTCGGCGGTTTGGAATGCCGGCCGGTGACCGGCGAGATTACTTATGGTCTGGAACGGATCGCGATGTATCTGCAAGGCGTCGAGTCCGTATTCGATCTGGTCTGGACTCAGGGCCCGCAAGGCATAGTCACTTACGGCGACGTATTTCACCAGAACGAGGTGGAAATGTCGGAGTTCAACTTCGACCTGGCCAACGTCGATTTCCTGTTCAACTGCTTCGACACCTACGAACGCGAATGCCTGATGTTGTTGGAAAAAAATCTGCCGCTGCCGGCCTATGAAATGGTGTTGAAAGCCTCGCACTCGTTTAACCTGCTCGACGCCCGCCACGCCATTTCCGTGACCGAGCGCCAACGCTATATCCTCAGGGTCCGCAATATGGCCAAATCGGTCGCCGAAGCTTATTACAACCGCCGGGAAGCGCTGGGCTTTCCGATTCTGGCCAGACAAGGAGCGTAATCATGACTGCGACCAATCATTTTCTATTCGAATTGGGCTGCGAGGAATTACCGCCGAAGTCTCTGAAACGCCTGAGCCAGGCCTTGCTGGACAACATCCTGGCCGGTCTGCAGGATGCCGGGTTGAGTTACGACTTGGCCCGCGCCTATGCCACTCCGCGTCGGTTATCAGTCTTGATCGACGATCTGCAAACCTTTCAGGCCGATAAGGTGGTCGAGAAACGCGGCCCGGCCCTGCAAGCGGCTTACGGGCCGGACGGCGCGGCCAGCAAGGCGGCCTTGGGCTTCGCGGCCAGTTGCGGCGCCAGTTTCGAGCAATTGGAAAAACTGGAGACCGACAAAGGCTCCTGGCTGATCTTCAAGCAGGCCGTAAAAGGTCAGGCCACCGCCGAATTATTACCGGACATCATCCGCAAGGCCTTGGCCAATCTGCCGATCGCCAAGCGCATGCGCTGGGGCAGTTTCGACGCCGAATTCGCCCGACCGGTACATTGGGCGGTGCTATTGTTCGGCAGCGAAATCATCGTTACCGACATCCTCGGCCGCACTACCGGCCGGATCACCCGCGGCCACCGCTTTCACGCGCCGCAGGATTTGAGCATTCACGATCCGCACGAGTATCTGGAGGTTTTAAGACTGCAGGGCAAGGTGCTGGCCGATTTCGAGGAACGGATGACGGTGATTCGCGATGCGGCGAACCAGGCGGCGGAAAAAGTCGGAGGCGTCGCCCATATCGAGGCGGACCTGCTGGAAGAGGTTGCTGCGCTGAACGAATGGCCGGTGCCGGTGGTGGGCAATTTCGATTCCCGTTTTCTGGAATTGCCGCAGGAAGTATTGATCACGACGATGCAGGCCAACCAGAAATACTTCCCGGTGAAGAATGCGCAAGGCGGTTTGCTGCCGCATTTCATTACCTTCGCCAATATCGAAAGCTCGCGTCCGGATTCGATTCGGGCCGGCAACGAGCGGGTGGTATTGCCGCGTCTGGTCGATGCCGAATTTTTCTGGAAACAGGACAGAAAACAGTCGCTGGCGGAACGGGTGGAAAGCCTGAAAACCATCGTATTCCAGAAAGACCTGGGCACCTTGTTCGACAAAACCGAACGTGTCGCCAATCTGGCCGGCCTGATTGCCGAACAACTCGGCGCCGACGCGGGCTTGGCCAAGCGCGCAGCCCTACTGGCGAAAACCGATCTGATAACTAATATGGTCGGCGAGTTCGCCAATCTGCAAGGCACGATGGGGCGCTATTATGCCGCGGCCGACGGCGAAGATTTGGCGGTGGCCCACGCGCTGGAAGAACAGTATTTCCCGAAACAATCCGGCGGCGAAATTCCGCAGGCGCCGATCAGCATTGCGCTGGCGTTGGCGGAAAAAATCGACACGCTGGCCGGTATTTTCAGCGTTGGCCTGATTCCGACCGGCGACAAGGATCCGTATGCCTTACGCCGTGCCGCGATAGGTATCTTGCGGATACTGGTCGAAAACGGTTTGGCCTTGGACGTTGCGGAATTGCTGGATGCGGCGCTGGCGCAATTCAACCACGCTTTCGACAAGGCCGAAATCCGGCAGAAACTGGTCGGCTTTATTTTCGACCGCCTGAAAGGCTATTGCCTGGACCAGGGCTTTTCCAGCGACGAATTCGAAGCGGTCCTGACGGTTAATCCGACCCGGCCGTTCGATTTTTGGCAACGCATCCGCGCCGTACAAAATTTCCGCGCCCTGCCTGAAGCGGAAAGTTTGGCGGCAGCCAACAAACGGATCAGCAATATCCTGAAAAAGTCCGAGCAAGCGCCGGCCGAGCAGATCGGGACATTAGTCGAAGCGGCGGAGAAAAACCTGCTTATCGCCGCCGAACAGTCGGAGGCCGATATCGGGCCGTTATTGGCGGAACAAAATTATGCGCTGGCGCTAAGCCGCCTGGCGCAGCTGCGCGACAGCGTCGACGCTTTTTTCGATAACGTGATGGTCAATACCGACGATCCGGCACTGCGTAACAGCCGCTTGGCGCTGCTGGCCAAATTGTCCAACCAATTCTTGCGAATCGCCGACATTTCCAAGCTGCAAGCGTGAGCGGGCGTTACGTGATACTGGATCGGGACGGCACCATCAACGTCGATTCCGACGAGTTCATCAAATCCGCCGCTGAATGGCTGCCCTTACCGGGTAGCCTGGAAGCCATAGCCATGCTGAACCGCCATGGCTTTCGCGTAGCGGTGATCAGCAACCAGTCCGGCATTGCCCGAGGCTTGTTCGATTTGACAACGCTGGACGCAATCCACGCCAAAATGTTGCAACTGACCCGTGCTGCCGGCGGCGAAATCGAGGCAATCTATTACTGCCCGCACGGCCCCGGCGACATATGCGATTGCCGCAAACCCAAAGCCGGCTTGTTTCGCCGATTGGCGCAAGACAAGCAAATCGATTTAAGCGCTACTTTTGCCGTCGGCGATGCGTTGCGCGACATACAGGCCGCCCAAGCGGCCGGCGCCAAACCGGTGTTGGTCAAGACCGGTAAAGGCATGCAAACCCTTAACGACAACCCACAACTAGACGTTCCCGTTTTCGACAATCTTTATGACGCAGCGACATACATCGTCTCCGAAAGCCGACTTTAGAGTTTATCTGGGCTCTACCCTGCTATTCATTTACATCGTGATCTCGACGCTGATCGTCGGGGTGGCGATCCTGGGCGGGTTTTTCCTGCCGTTTCATTTGCGCTACAAATTCGCCGACATCTGGATAGACTGCCTGCTTCATATGTTAAAGCTGTGCTGCGGCCTGAGCTACGAGGTGGAGGGCCTGGAGCACATCCCGCAAGACCGGGCGGCGATCGTGCTGAGCAAACACCAATCGGCCTGGGAGACGGTGGCGCTGAGACAGTTTATTCGGCCGCAAACCGCTGTTTTAAAGAAATCCCTGCTACAGATTCCGTTCGGCGGCTGGGCTTTGGCGACATTGAAGCCAATCGCCATCGACCGGCAAAATCAGAAAGAAGCGCTGAAAATGTTGATCGATCAAGGTATCGAACGCTTACAGGAGGGCTTGTTCGTCGTGGTGTTTCCGGAAGGTACCAGGGTCGCGCCAGGCGCGCACAAAAAATTTAATGCCGGCGGCGCTATGCTGGCTCAGAAATCCGGCTTCCCGGTGATCCCTTTGGCGCACAACGCCGGCGAATTTTGGCCGCGCAACAGCTTTTTGAAGTATCCCGGCGTAATTAAGGTAAAAATCGGCCCGCCAATAACTACGGTCGATAAGAAATCGAAAGATATCAATGCTGAAGCCGAAGCCTGGATTTCTCAGGCCATGGCAGAAATCGAAGCGGAAAAAACCAAGGTTTAGTAACCGTTTGACACAAAAAAGGCCCGGATTCAACGGGCCTTTTTGTTAAGCAGGTTTGTTTACAGCTGTACTGATGAAGTAGCGCTGGAAACTTTTTGTTTTGACGCATCTGGATCGTCCATGCATCCGCTCAAGCCGGCAATCATCAGTGTCATAGCCAATAAAGACAGTACTTTTTTCATAATTCCTCCAAAAAATTTTAATTTTTACGTGCTCGTCAATCGAACACGGCAGGTTTTATAACACGGCTAAAAACAGATACGCAAATTCAGGGTTATTATAAAAATGTCAAGCCCTTAAACGAATAAGGCCCGCAAATGCGGGCCTTACATCAGGAGTCTGAAATCCTGTAACGGCTACGATTATTTTACACCGCCGCCTTGTTGGTTTGAAGAGCCGTAACCTTTTGGTTTTGGGTTGCCTTGGTCTGGATCGTCCATGCAACCGGCCAAGCTCACCATAACCATAACCATAGCCAAAACAGAAAATACTTTTTTCATAACATCCTCCAGATTTAATGGGTTTTTATAATTTTGAGTGTACTTAAACGAAGCACGCAAAATTTATAGCATGACCAATCTGCGCATGCAACACCCTTTTTCATATTGCGTCGATGTCCATAGGCAGGCTGATTTTGATTTCCCTACCGACCCAGCGTGCCGAGCCTATCGTTTGCCAGCTACCGGATAAATTATTGTTTCTTAAATCTTTCTCCCAGGTAAACGGCGCCCTGATTTTCTTCATTTTAATGATGAACTGGGTGTTATCTAGGTCCAAACCGCCTTTGATACCCCAGAAAGCAGTGATTTTCATGATGAATTTTTTCAGCCGCAATTCGTCGATATTCGGCGTAACGGCGATATTGGCCCACATCGAATGCACCCGCCCCCAGTTGGGAGCCAACAGCCGGCCCTGCTGGTCGACGAACGGCAACCAGTGCTCGATACCATCCGCGTCGAGATAGGTAATCGCCAAAATATGGTCGTAGCCTTCGAAATGGTCGTGCAGATACAAAGCATGCGGCGTGATGCCGAGAAAGGTATGCGACATCATCAACAGTGCATTGCTCATATTGTTCAGCATGCTGGTCACCGGCGTTTGCCGGGTGTCGACGTGCAAGCGGTAAAGCAAACCGTAATGTATGCTGCTGTTGAGTTGAAACAAGATCAATACCAACAACACTTTACTGATCTTGTGGACGCAACTTCTGGCCGAGATCGCATGCTCAGCCTCGAAAATTCGATGGTAAAGACTATTTTCGGCTGCGTCGGCAACCGGCGGAGCGCAACTGCTGTCGCAGACTAGGCGTTGCCGATTGTCGGCTATCGCCCGATAGCGCTTACAAATCCATCCGTAGAGTAACGGCAAGCGCATTGTCCAGCCTGCCAACGCCGGGTAGCCCATCGCGACCAGAATTTGCGAATAAGTGTCGACACCTGCATAGACCCGGCCTAGACCGTCGACCGCGTAAAGATCCTTCATCAGTTGTTCCTGCCCCAAATGCGACAAGGCCGGATATTCGGCAGCATGGATTTGTGCGGGCTTGAAATCGATACGGCGCAATATGTCGAAATGGCTCAAGGTCAACACCGTGCGATTGCAGAGCGGACATTGCTGGTCGTAAAACACGGTCAAAACCGCCTGTTTGGCGCAAAGCCGCGCTCCGATAAAACGGTACCATCCAAACGGCATCATGAGTGCATAGAAAATCAACATGCCCATACCGAACGGATAGATATTCAACGAGAGGGCGATGCCCAAATGCAGCGACAATCCCAGCAGAAAGTACAACCACCTGAAATTCCGGCGGAAGTACAAAAACAAGAAACTGAACTGGAAAACGATGATGGTGTAACCGATGGTCTGTTGCAGGATCTCGATGTTCAGCAGCCAGGACATATCGAGCGCCGATATGTAGTAAGGCATGGAAGACGGTAGCCAGGCACCAAGGCCGTTGCGCCAATGCTCGGCGAACATTTTGTGAATCGCCGAATCGAAATATAGAAAGCCGAGGCAGACGATGACAGGTAAATGGTATGTCAAGGCCGAGACGGTTTCCGGTCCGTAGGCGGAATACTGAACGAACGGATTACGCAATTTGCGGCGTAATCCGTCGATGGCGAATGCCCGGTCCAGCGGCATGAAGATCAAACAGAAATTGGCACCGGTCATGAACAAATCGAAGCCGCCATCAAAATCGCGTTGCATCGGGGTGAAATTGACGAAAACCAGCCAGAACAGATAGTTAGCAATACTGCTAAGTTGGCAACGGTAACCCGCGGCCAGACATATGGCCACTACTGCCCACAGCCAGAGAAAGAACGGAATCATCGGAAATTCGACATCCAGGAACGGAATCGGATCGAAAATCAGATGGTTGAAATACAGCAGAAACAACACTTCCTGCAACGTTACCAAACCAAACAGCAGCCGAAACAAGCCGATGCCGGTTGCCGGAACCCTTTCCGAATAAAGCCTATTGATTTTTAGAACTAACGATTTGTACATGATGGATCGGCAGGCCAAAAGACTACCGATTATAAGGGATTTTGCCGAAAAGCCGGCTCAGAGGGCGAAAAAAAAGCGGCTACGGGATCTGTCCGTAGCCGCTTTTTCCAGAAAAGCTTTGTAAGCGCGAGCAGGAAACGTTGCTTATTCTTCGTCTTTAGGTTCAGCGAAAACCCATTTTACGAAGAAATAGCCAGCAGCGATGATTACTACCGCGCCGATCATGCCAGATGGTTCTTTCAGCATTTCTGTTAAATCTAAGATCGCTCCCATGGGTGCCTCCTACCTTAAAGTTAGTTGTTATAAAATGTGCCATTTCGTTGGCGGTCGAAGTTCATATGTTACTTTAGCCACCCTCAAAGTCAAGCAATTCGTGGCTGTTCGATAAAGATAGCGGCACAATTGCTATCCGGACCGAATATGGTAGTATGCCATTTCAACCTGAATTTTTAGAACAATAAAAAAGTACAAGGGGAATAAATATGATCGGTGGCATTGTAATGGTTTTGACCGCTATCTGGGTTTACCAGAGCATGATGAAGGCTAAAAAATCCAATGTTTTGATGTGGGTGGCCGCATGCGCTGCAGCATTTTTCGCAGTGGAATTTGTCGCCCAAATTTTCTGCATCGAGATCATCGATGCCCTGGGCGGCAAAGACATTGGCGACACTTATGACCGCGACTTGGCCAGCGTCAGCGACAGAAGAACCCAGGAAAACGCTGGCGGTTTCTTCGTCAACAGCTTGTGCGAATTGTTTCCATCGATAGCGGGCTTCCTCGTCGTCGCAGTCGTCCGCACCTTGGTGATTTTGAAAGAAGCTTTGACTCCGGCAAACCTGTTCAGCGGCGTCAAAGAGATGTTCATCAGCATCAAAGACAGCTTTAAAACCTCGTCCGGCAGCTAAGCCGTTCCGATTGGGCCAGTCCAAGGCAACTTGGGCTGGCCGCGGCAATCATTCAACCGCCAACGACGGCCGACACGATACTGACTATCGCCAAAATAAACAGTACCGTCGCAATCAAGCCGACGATCACGTAGGCCGGCAGCGAGCCATGCTGAAAATCGATCTCTCTGTTCTTGTTGCTTTGTACGCCAATCGCGGCGGCTATCACGCTTTTTACGACGTGCAACAGACTGGGTTTAGACATGGTTTCCCTCAAATCGTGATTTGCCAAAATTTCCGATCAGCCGCCGTTCCAATATCACTCTTCGATCAACTGCCCGCATGAATAGCTCCGAACGTTTACACCAGCTTCTGTCACAGCGAATTTTATTTCTGGATGGCGCCATGGGCACCATGATACAGAGCTACAAGCTGGAGGAGAAGGACTATCGCGGCGAGCGCTTTGCCGACTGGCCGGTCGATCTGAAAGGCAACAACGACTTGTTGTCGATCACCCAACCCGACGTCATCCGCGCCATACACAAGGCCTATCTGGATGCCGGCACCGACATTCTGGAAACCAACACCTTCAACTCCACCAAGGTGGCGATGGCCGATTACCGGATGGAAGATCTGGCCTACGAAATCAACGTCGCCTCGGCTCGAGTCGCTAGACAAGCCGCCGATGCGGCAACCGCGCTGACACCGGACAAACCGCGTTTCGTCGCCGGCGTGCTGGGCCCGACCAACCGCACTTCGTCGATGTCCCCTGACGTCAACGACCCGGGTTTTAGAAACATCACCTTCGAC
Organism: Methylomonas sp. Uni0011; assembly: GCF_056850255.1. Classification (NCBI taxonomy): domain Bacteria; kingdom Pseudomonadati; phylum Pseudomonadota; class Gammaproteobacteria; order Methylococcales; family Methylococcaceae; genus Methylomonas; species Methylomonas sp. Uni0011. The sequence goes on along the minus strand of NZ_JBVVNO010000010.1, from coordinate 26,282 downwards.
GACTTGGTTGACGCTTACAGCGAAGCCACCCGTGGCTTGATCGACGGCGGCGCGGATATTATTCTGATCGAAACCGTATTCGACACCCTGAATGCCAAGGCGGCGATATTCGCCGTCGAATCGGTATTCGACCAAATCGGTTACCAATTGCCGGTGATGATTTCCGGCACCATTACCGACGCCTCCGGCCGCACTCTGTCCGGCCAGACCGCCGCCGCATTCTGGACTTCGCTGAAACACGTCAAGCCGATTTCAATCGGCTTCAATTGCGCGCTCGGCGCCCAGGAGCTGCGCCAGTACATCGAAGAATTATCCAACATCGCTGACACCTACGTCTCGGCCCACCCCAACGCCGGCCTGCCCAACGAGTTCGGCGAATATGACGAAACCCCGGAAATGATGGCTGCCGAACTGGCCGACTGGGCCGCCAACGGTTATCTGAACATCATCGGCGGTTGCTGCGGCACCTCGCCCGACACGATCCGCGCCATCGTCGCCGAACTGAGCAAATCTCCGCCGCGACAAATTCCAGAACTGGAAAAACGCTGCCATCTGGCTGGCCTGGAAGCGATGAGCATCGGCTCGGAAACCTTGTTCGTCAACGTGGGCGAGCGGACCAACGTTACCGGTTCGGCGGTGTTCAAGAAGATGATCGTCGAAGAGCGCTACGAGGATGCCCTGGAAGTGGCGCGCCAACAGGTGGAAAACGGCGCGCAGATCATCGACATCAACATGGACGAAGGCATGCTCGATTCGAAGGCGGCGATGGTGCGCTTTCTGAATTTGCTGGCGGCCGAGCCGGACATCGCCAAAGTGCCGGTGATGCTGGATTCTTCCAAATGGGATATTCTGGAAGCCGGCCTGAAATGCATCCAAGGCAAGGGTATCGTCAACTCCATTTCAATCAAGGAAGGCGAGGCCAAATTCATCGAGCAAGCCAAACTGGTACGCCGCTACGGCGCGGCGGTGATCGTGATGGCCTTCGACGAAGTCGGTCAGGCCGACACGATGGCGCGCAAGATCGAAATCTGCAGCCGCGCCTACAAGATTTTGACCGAGCAGGTCGGCTTTCCGCCGGAAGACATCATCTTCGACCCGAATATTTTCGCGGTCGCCACCGGCATCGAGGAACACAACAATTACGGCGTCGATTTCATCGAAGCCACCCGCGCCATCAAGCAAAACCTGCCGCATGCCTTGATTTCCGGCGGCGTATCCAACGTCTCGTTCTCGTTCCGCGGCAACAATCCGGTGCGGGAAGCGATCCACGCGGTATTTCTGTACCACGCGGTGCATGCCGGCATGGACATGGGCATCGTCAACGCCGGCCAACTGGCGATTTACGCCGACATTCCGGAAGAGTTGCGCAACGCAGTCGAGGACGTGATTCTGAACCGCACCCCGGACGGCACCGAAAGACTGCTGGACATCGCCGAAAAATATCGCGGTAGCGGCCAGGCGGCCAAGCAGGAAACCCTGGAATGGCGCGAATGGCCAGTTACTAAACGCCTGGAACACGCTTTGGTCAAAGGCATCGCCGACTTTATCGAGGAAGATACCGAAGCCGCCCGCCTGGAAGCGGAAAAGCCGTTGCACGTCATCGAAGGCCCGTTGATGGACGGTATGAACGTGGTCGGCGACCTGTTCGGCGAAGGCAAGATGTTTCTGCCGCAAGTCGTGAAGTCGGCGCGGGTCATGAAGAAAGCTGTCGCCTATCTGATGCCGTTCATGGACGCCGACAAGGACGGCGCCGCCCGCGAAACCAACGGCAAGGTGCTGATGGCCACCGTCAAAGGCGACGTGCATGACATCGGCAAAAACATCGTCACCGTGGTATTGCAATGCAACAACTACGAAGTAATAGATATGGGCGTGATGGTGCCGGCGGAAAACATCTTGAAAACAGCCCGCGAGGAAAAGGTCGACGTGATCGGCCTGAGCGGTTTGATCACGCCGTCGTTGGACGAAATGGTCCATGTCGCCAAGGAAATGCAGCGCCAGGGCTTCCAAATTCCGTTGTTGATCGGCGGTGCCACCACATCGCGCGCCCACACCGCGGTCAAGATCGAACCCAACTACGAGCATCCAACTGTTTATGTCACCGACGCCTCGCGTGCGGTCGGCGTAGTCAGTTCGCTGCTCAGCCAGGATTTAAAAGCCGACTTCGTCGCCAAAACCCGCGACGAATACGCCCAGGTCCGTGAACGCCATAAAGGCCGCCAGGCCAAGAATCCGCAGCATCCACTCGAAGCCGCGCGGCGTAACCGTTTCGACCATGCCGGGCACCAACCGGTGAAACCGAAGTTCCTCGGCACCCGGATTTTCGACCATTTCCCTCTGGCGACACTGGCACAATACATCGACTGGACGCCGTTCTTCCTGACCTGGGAATTGTCCGGCAGCTACCCGGCGATTCTGCATGACGCGGTCGTCGGCCAGGAAGCCAACAAATTATTCCAAGACGCGCAGGACATGCTGCAACACATCGTCAACGAAAACTGGGTGACCGCCAAAGCCGTGATCGGCTTTTTCCCGGCCAACAGCGAGGGCGACGACATCATCGTTTACACCGACGACAGCCGTAGCGAGCAGCTCGAAGTGCTACACCATTTGCGGCAGCAGAACGTCAAGGCGCCGGGCCGACCAAACTATTGTTTATCCGACTTCGTCGCACCGGTTGAAAGCGGCATCGCCGACTACATCGGGGGGTTTGCCGTCACCGCCGGCATCGGCATCGAAGCCAAACTGGCCGAATTCGAACAAGACCACGACGATTACAGCGCCATCATGCTCAAGGCCCTGGCCGACCGCCTGGCCGAAGCCTTTGCCGAGTATATGCATTTGGCGGTACGCAAGGACTACTGGGGCTATGCCGAGGATGAAAATTACGACAACGCAGCGCTGATCGAAGAAGCCTACCGCGGCATCCGCCCGGCCCCCGGCTATCCGGCCTGCCCGGACCACACCGAAAAAGCCAAGTTATTCGAACTGCTGAACGCCACCGAGCATACGACGATCACGTTGACCGAAAGTTTTGCAATGTATCCGGCGGCGGCGGTCAGTGGCTGGTACTTCTCACATCCGGAATCGCAGTACTTCAACGTCGGCAAGATCGACCGCGACCAGTTGGAAGATTATGCGCGGCGCAAAGGCATCAAGCTGGAAGTGGCGGAACGCTGGCTAGCGGCACACTTGAACCACTGATCAGGCCAAGATTGATGGCGGATTTTATTTTGTACGGCACCGACGGCTGCCACTTATGCGAAGAAGCCGAAGAAATAGTCAGACTGGCCGGCTTGAGCTTCGAGACGCAGGACATCATCGACGACCAAGCCTTGCTGCAGCGCTACGGGATTAAGATTCCGGTCTTGGCACACCCCGGCCGCGGCCTGGAACTGCACTGGCCGTTTGGCCCGGAACAGGTGCTTTGGCTTGTCGCACAAACCCAGGCCTAATCCAGCCGCGACGCGTTAAAGCTTGGTGAAAATCAAATCCCAAACGCCGTGGCCCAAGCCTAAACCGCGATTCTCGAATTTGGTCAACGGCCGGTAATCCGGCCGCGGACAAAAATCCCCGCTCGGACTGCTATTCTTCAATCCCGCGCCTGCGGCCAAAATCGCCAGCATATCCTTGGCGTAATGCTCCCAATCGGTCGCCGCGTGAAAATAACCGCCGACCGCCAATTTTTTATTCAGCAATTCGACAAAACCAGGGCGGACGATACGGCGCTTGTGGTGTCGGCGTTTTTGCCAAGGGTCGGGAAAAAACAAATGTACGCCGGCCAAACTGTGGTCGGCGACTTTTTGTTCCAGGATTTCGATCGCATCGTGATGGTAGATTCTGACATTGTCGATGCCGCGCTGCTCCAGCAACATCATCAAGTGGCCGACGCCCGGCCTATGCACTTCAATCCCCAAATAATTCAAATGCGGATTGGCTGCCGCCATCGCCGCCAGACTGTCGCCGTTACCGAAACCGATCTCGACGATCAGCGGCGCCTGCCGACCAAAGGCTGACACTGGATCGAACATCTGCTCCGGCGCCAGACAGTATTTCTGCCAATGGTGCTCCAGTGCGAATTTTTGGCCGGCAGTGGCGCGGCCCTGGCGGCGGATGAAACTGCGAATTTTGGACGGGTCGATACGTTGCGGTGCGGTCATTGATTCAAAAAGTCAGAACAGAAAAATGCGAAAGGCCGCCGCTAAGACAGAAGACCGTAACGATCAGCCGCCGAGGTCTACCTTCGACATCGCGATAGCGCTTTCCATGACAATTTTAAGCGCAATGCACGGGTCGATCACGGTTTTTCCGCCATGAATCGCATCCTGTATCGCCAAACCGAACAGAATCGGCCAATGTGCCGCAGCCGGACACAGCAACTGTACCGTCGGCAGCAGGTTAGGCCACAAGGCCTTTAAGTAATTCAACGGCTTATCGGCCGGAGATTGCCGTAACGGCAGACGCAACACGCCGAATTCGGCACTGCCCAAAGTATTTGCGCTGTGGCGGAATAATTCGCCAACATCCAGCAACGCTTGGCAGCCGGATTTTTGCGCCGCCGCTGCCGCCAAACCCCACACCGAATACTGCGACTCCGCCAACGGCGAGTTTAAAGCGTCGCCGTAAAAATAGCGGTTGCCATCGGTACCTTCAATCACAACGAAACCGGCCTCGGCAGCCAAACCTTCCGCCAAATTGCGCTGCCTGACGCTGGCCTGGCAAGCGTAACCGGCCAAAGCCCCCAGCGCGCACAACAGCGATTCGGCATGTACGCCCTTATCGTTCTGCATCGCCGCAGTCAAGCGATGGAAGACCTCTTGCGCAGCGATTTTGGCACCCGCCAGCGGATCCTCCTGACTGCGCTCACGAATCGCAGCGAGTAACGACTCGAAGGCCGGCAACTTGGTCTTGGCGTGTTGCAGGCGCCGCCGCTCGACCTGCTCGAGAAATTCGACAAATTCCCCCGGTGCCGCGAACCAACCGGAATTGACCCGAGCTTCGCCGAAAGCCGAAACCACCACGGCCACGGTATGGCCGGACACCTTAAGCCGCTTGACCTGTTCGATTGCCGAATAGGGCATACAGATAATCGGCAACGTCAAAGATGCCTTAGGCAACAAGGCTTCTTCCTCCCGTAATTCGATGTAATGCGGTTTAAACGACGCTCTGGCAACGATCCAACCCAGCAAAACGGCGCATATACCGCTGGCAACAGCCAGCAGGCCTATCAGACTGGCATACTGGGACAACGGCGCGCTTACGGCGAGATAGGCCAAGCCGCAGGTCGGCGCAAGCGCCGCAAACAAAAGCGACACGGCGATACGACTAGGCAGCCGGTAGCGGTAACGAATTACTTCGCTCACGCCTGAAGCGGCCATGGCTGGTTAAAAATCGGCATCATTCATGCGTCCTCCGGAAATTGAGTATAGCCGCGCACCGTGTTGTTGCTAACATCCGCCGGATACCGCCCGGGAAAGGCGGACATCATGGTTGCCCTCCGCTTTTTCCGAATGATAGGTAACTCGGCTGCCAGATACTCAATCCGCCAGCAATGGATAATCGGTATACCCCTCGCTCGGTCCGGCCTCGCCGTACAGGTAAAACGTCGAGGCGTCGAACGGCGTCAATGCCGCACCGGTCTTTAAGCGGTGCGGTAGATCGGGGTTGGCGATGAAGTGCTTGCCAAACGACACCGCGTCGGCATCGCCGCTGGCGATGGCTTGCGCTGCAGTTTCGGCGCTGAAATTTTCGTTGGCGATCAGCACGCCGCCGAAGCGGCGTTTCAAAGCCGGACTGATGGCGTCGGCGCCCTGGGCTTCGCGCGTGAAGATAAAGGCCAGCCGACGTTTGCCCAATTGTTCGGCGACATAGCCGAAGGTGGTCAGCGGATCGGAGTCTCCCATGCTGTGCATATCGCAGCGCGGCGCCAAATGCACGCCGACCCTGCCGGCACCCCATACCGAAATCGCCGCATCGGTTGCCTCCAACAACAGGCGGGCGCGATTTGCCACCGGCCCGCCGTAGGCGTCGTCGCGGCGGTTGGTACTGTCTTGCAGAAATTGGTCCAACAGGTACCCGTTAGCGGCATGGATTTCGACGCCGTCGAAACCGGCCAATTTGGCGTTAGCAGCCCCCTGGCGAAACGCCTCGACGATGGCCGGCATCTCATCCAGCGCCAACGCGCGCGGAGTGACAAAATCGCGCATCGGCCGTAACAGGCTGACATGGCCTTGCGCAGCAATCGCGCTGGGCGCAACCGGTAACTCGCCGTCCAGATAAAACGGATCGGATATCCGCCCGACATGCCACAGTTGCAAAAACATGCGGCCGCCGGCGGCATGGACCGCTTCGGTAACACCGCGCCAGCCTTCGATCTGCGCCGCCGACCAGATGCCCGGCGTATCCGGATAACCGACGCCTTGCGGACTGACGCATGTCGCTTCGCTAAGAATCAATCCGGCGCTGGCGCGTTGCGCGTAGTATTGCGCCATCAGCGCGTTCGGTACCCGGCCGGCACCAGCGCGGCAGCGGGTTAACGGCGCCATAACGATACGGTTGGGCAATTCGAGGTCGCCGATACGGATGGGGTCGAACAATGGATTCATGCGGTGCTCCTGCGTACTGAACTGGTTAAAAAGCCGATATAGTAGCCGCAATGCGGATCAGGCAAGCGATTTGGCAGCCTATTCGGCAACCGATACCAGAGAGATCGGCCGGAAATGCTCCCATCGGCGCAATACCCCGACTTGGTAAACGGCGCCGTCATCCGCCTGAGATTGGGATTGATCGGCTAGCATGTCGAATTAACCCGGCTAGCGATGTATCATGCCTACCTTAGCCGTTTTCGTCCGTTACCAAGCCATGACATCAACCAAAACCGATACGGATGCCCAGCTTCCGAAGTTAAAAATTACGGTGCGTCTGCTCCATAACCAAGAAATTGCGATGGGGCCGGGCAAAGCCGAACTGTTGGCCGCCATTCAAAAAACCGGTTCCATCATGGCAGCGGGTAAATCCATGAATATGAGCTACCGCCGGGCCTGGATGTTGGTGGATGTGATGAACCGTAGCTTTGCCGAGCCATTGGTGCACGCCGCGAAAGGTGGACGCCACGGCGGCGGCACGGTACTGACACCGCTAGGGCAGCAGGTGCTGGCGCAATATAGCAAGATGGTCGAAGCGGTTAATCATTCCGCGGATGACTACCTGCAACTGTTCTCCGGGTTGATGGCTCAACCGCAGCAAACCCCGGCAGACGATACCGATTCCAAACTTGCCAGCGCCGGTTGAACCCAGCCGCAGACCGAATACACTTCCATTCGTTACACCATCCATGAATATTTCTTTCGAAATCGTACCCAGAAGCCTACAGGCTTTCGACGAACAATACGCCTTTGTGCAAACCCTGAACCAAGGCATCAACATCATCAACGTGCCGGATATCCAGCGCTTCGACACCCGCAGTTGGCAATTGGCAAGCCGGGTCGATCGTAGCCGTTTCCGCTTCATCCCGCATTTTCGAGCCATCGACTTTAAAATTGACGGCGGCGAATTGTTCCGCATCATCGAAGACTACGGCCTGGATAGCGTGTTGCTGGTGACCGGCGATCCGCCTGAGGGTTTGAAACGGGCGTTTTACAATACCGACGTGGTGGATTTGATCCGCGCCGTGCGCCGCCGCTTTCCGGAGCTAAATATTTACGCCGGTTTCGATCCGCATCGCCAGGGTTTGCAGGACGAGTGCGACTATATCTGGCGCAAGGCCGATGCCGGCGCCACCGGCTTTTTCTCGCAACCGTTTTACGATCCGCGCATGGTCGAGATTTATGCCGAACATATGCAAGGGCTGGAAACCTATATCGGCATCAGTCCGATCACGACTCAGGCCTCGCAGAATTATTGGGAAGTGAAAAATCGGGTCAAATTTCCGAAAAATTTCCGTCCGGATTACGACTGGAACGTCGAGTTCGCCAACAATCTGATCGCGACGGCGGCCGAGACCGGTTTGCACGTCTATTTCATGCCGATCCGGATCGATTTGGGTAAATATTTCCAAAGAATCAATATCGGCACGACTAAGTGACGCCAACCTCCGGCCGGCCGCACTATGCCGTTGCGACCGGCAACGCTTAGAATAGCCCGGTCTTCAACCGCATCCCGACTACCGCAATGAAAATTGTCTCCTGGAACGTCAACGGCATCCGCGCCGTACAAGGCAAAGGTTTTGCCGAAACCCTGGCTCGAATCGACGCCGATTGCATCTTGTTGCAAGAAACCAAGGCCCAGGAAGACCAAGTGGCGCAGGCCCTGAACGGCATCGATGGTTACCACGTCCACGCCAACTCGGCCGAGCGCAAGGGTTATTCCGGCGTCGCGCTGCTGTGCCGACAGGAGCCCTTGCAAATTCTGCGCGACATCGGCCAAACCGACCACGACCTGGAAGGCCGGGTCATCGCCGCCGAGTACGAAGGGTTTTACTTGGTGAACGTCTATGTGCCGAATTCCGGCGACGGCCTGTCCCGACTGGATTACCGGCAAACCTGGGACCAGGCGTTCGGCGATTACCTGGCCGATCTGCAAAGCCGCAAACCGGTGATCGTCGGCGGCGATTTCAACGTCGCCCACCAAGCCATCGACATCGCCCGGCCCAAGGCCAATTACAACAAATCGGCCGGCTACACCCAGGCCGAGATCGACGGCTTCGACAGTATTCTGGCGCGCGGCCTGATCGACAGCTTCCGCCATTTCCATCCGGAGCAAGTGGCGTACAGTTGGTGGAGTTACCGCGCCAACGCCCGCGAAAAGAACATCGGTTGGCGGATCGATTACCTGTTGGCCAGCGAACCGCTACTGCCGAGCATCCAAAGCGCCTTCATCCTGCCGGAGATCACTGGCTCGGACCACTGTCCGGTCGGCATCGACATTCAAATCGCTTGAGCGCGCTGCACCAGCATCGGGCCGCCTTGCTGGCCTGCCGGCGTTGTCCGGAGATGGTCGGTCCGGTGGTTTGTTGTCAACCGGTGATGTCGAAAGTGCTGCTGATCGGTCAGGCGCCGGGCGGCAAGGAAGGCCAATTCGGCAAACCGTTCGCCTGGACCGCCGGCAAGACGTTGTTCGGCTGGTTCGCCCGATTGGGCCTGGACGAAGCGCAATTTCGGCAAAGGGTGTATATGGCGGCGGTGTGCCGCTGCTTCCCAGGCAAGCAGGTCGGCGGCGGCGATCGGGTGCCGAGCCCGGCCGAAATCGAAAACTGCTCGGCCTGGCTGCGCGCCGAAATCGAGATCTTGCAACCGCAACTGATCATCCCGGTCGGCAAGCTGGCGATCCAGCAATGGCTGAAGGCAGACAAACTCAACACCGTCATCGGCAAGCAATTTCAGGTCGACGCCTACGGCCACGCTGCCGACCTGATCCCGCTGCCGCATCCCTCCGGCGCCTCGACCTGGCACCGCACCGAGCCGGGCATCAGCCTGCTGGCCGAGGCCCTGGCCGCAATCGAACGCCATCCGGCCTGGAAAACTATTCGGCCGAGCGATGGACGCCGCTGATCAGCGCCTTGATCGACGCCGTCAGCAAATTATCGTCGATGCCGACGCCGTAACGCACCGGCTGGCCATCCGGGCCGGCCAGTTCGACGAAGGCGCAGGCGCGGGCATCGCCGCCGTGGCGGCTGGGGCCGAGCGAGCGTTCTTCATAATTGCGGATTGTCTCAGCGTAATCCAGCACCGCCAACGCGGCGACCGCCGCATCCAGCGGACCATTGCCGTTGCCGGCCACACAGCGCGTTGCGCCGCGCCACTGCAGTTCCAATTCGATTCGCTGGCCGCCATCGATTTCGGCTAAACGGTGGCCGAGGTAACGGAGCGGCCCAGCATCCGCCAAATAAGTCGCGTTGAACAAGCGCCAGATTTCCGCATGGCCGATCTCGCCGCCGCCGGCGTCGGCCTGTTGCTGCACCACTTGAGCGAATTCGGCCTGCAAGCGGCGCGGCAAGACGATGCCGTAATGGCTTTCCAACAAATGGGCGATGCCGCCCTTGCCGGATTGGCTGTTGACCCGAATCACCGCATCGTAACCGCGACCGACGTCGGCCGGATCGAACGGCAGATAGGGCACGTTCCACAAGCCGCCCGCAGTTTGCGCGGCGAAGCCTTTCTTGATCGCATCCTGGTGCGAGCCGGAGAATGCGGTGAACACCAAATCGCCGGCATAAGGCTGGCGCGGCGGTACGCTCAAGCCGGTGCAGGCTTCGAAGCTGCACGCGACCGCGTCAGTGTCGGAAAAATCCAGACCCGGCGCGATGCCCTGGGTGTACAAATTCAAAGCCAGCGTGACCAGATCGACGTTGCCGGTGCGTTCGCCGTTGCCGAACAAACAGCCTTCGACCCGCTCGGCGCCGGCCATCAACGCCAGTTCGGCGGCAGCCACCGCGGTGCCGCGATCGTTGTGCGGATGCACGCTCAACACCACGCTGTCGCGGCGGGCGATGCGACGGTGCATCCATTCGATCTGGTCGGCGTAGACGTTCGGCGTCGCGTGTTCCACCGACGACGGCAGGTTCAAAATGAGCTTGTTTTCCGGCGTCGCACCCCAGGCTTCGACGACGGCGTCGGCCACTTCCAGCGCGTAATCCAGTTCGGTGGCGGTGAAGGTTTCCAGGCTGTATTGCAACTGCCAGTCGGTAGCGGGTTGCATGACAGTCAATTCCTTGACCAAGCGCACCGCGTTGACCGCCATCGCCAGCACTTGGGCCTTGCTCATGCCCAGCACCAGCTCACGGAACGGTTGCGAGGTGGCGTTGACGATATGCACGATGGCGCTGCGGGCGCCGCGCAAGCTTTCGACAGTGCGGCGCAACAACGGGGCGCGGGCATGGCTCAGCACTTCTATCGTCACGTCGTCGGGAACCCGCTGTTCGCTGATCAATTGGCGGACGAAGTCGAAATCGGTTTGGGAGGCGGACGGAAACGCCACTTCGATTTGCTTGAAGCCGATGCCGCACAAGGTTTCGAACAAGCGGAGTTTACGTGCCGCGTTCATCGGCTCGAACAAGGCCTGATTGCCGTCGCGCAGATCGGTGCTCATCCAGATAGGGGCTTGAGCTATGGCCCGGTTGGGCCACTGCCGATCCGGCAAGGCGAGCGGCGGAAACGGCCGGTATTTCATGGAAGGGTTGGCTAACATGGTCGGTCTCCTGTATTCGAGTTGGCGATACGATACGCCAAAGCGACAGACAGGCGATTGCGTTTATAGCGAAGATTCGCGGTAGAATTAAATTAATATTGCCGAATAATGTCTTTTTAATTAATTTTATTGCCTAAATTAATGTGATATAGGCAATTTATGGACCTAGACCGCTACGCTCGGCAAATTTTGACCGCGCTGCAAAACGACGGCCGGATCAGCAATCAGGAACTGGCCGACCGCATCGGCCTGTCGCCGTCGCCTTGTCTGCGCCGGGTACGGGCGCTGGAGGAAGCCGGCCTGATCGTCGGCTACCGGGCGCTATTGGATGCCAAGGCCTTGGGCTTGAGCCTGACCGCGTTGGTGCAGATTTCGATGGATCGGCACACGCCGGAGCGCTTTGCCGCTTTCGAGGCCGCCGTCGCCGAGATCCCGGAGGTGATGGAGTGCCTGCTGATTACCGGCCAGGCCGCCGATTACCAGCTCAAGGTCGCGGTCAAGGATCTGGACGCTTACCAGGAGTTGCTGCTGAAGCGCATCACCGGCATTCCCGGCGTCAGCGGCGTGCATTCCAGCTTTGTACTGAGACGAGTCGTCGATAAGACTGCGTTTGCGGTGGCCGCGGCCGGATAAAACGGCCGCGGCGAGGTTTTTCAGCGCTGCAGAAAATTCCTGAGCATGTCGTGCCCGTGCTCGGTCAGGATCGACTCGGGGTGGAATTGCACGCCTTCGATGTCGAGGGTTTTGTGGCGCACGCCCATGATTTCGTCGATGTTGCCTTGTTCGTCCTGAGTCCAGGCGGTGATTTCCAGGCAATCGGGAATGGTCGCCTGTTCGATGACCAGCGAATGGTAGCGGGTCGCGGTAAACGGGTTGCTCAGGCCTTTGAACACGCCGACATCGTTGTGGTAAACCGGCGACACCTTGCCGTGCATGATCTGTTTGGCGTGGATGATGTTACCGCCGAAGGCGTAACCTATGCTTTGGTGGCCGAGGCAGACGCCCAGAATCGGGTATTTGCCGGCGTAACGATGGATGGTGTCCACGGAAATGCCGGCTTCCTTTGGCGTGCACGGGCCGGGGGAAATGACGATCTTGTCCGGGCGCAAGCCCTCAATGTCTTCCACCGTGACTTCGTCGTTGCGCACCACCACCACGTCGGCGCCGAGTTCGCCGAAATATTGCACCAGGTTGTAGGTGAACGAATCGTAATTGTCGACCATCACCAATCTGACGCCGCTCATGCTTTGCCTCCGAGGCCGGCTTCGGCCATGCTGACGGCGCGGAATACCGCGCGGCCTTTGTTCATTGTTTCATCCCATTCGTTGCGCGGGATCGAATCGTAGACGATGCCGGCGCCGGCTTGAATGTGTAAAGTTTGGTCCTTGATCACGGCGGTACGGATCGCGATTGCGGTATCCAGGTTGCCGGACCAGGAAATGTAACCGACCGCGCCGGAATAGATGCCGCGCTTGACCGGCTCCAGTTCGTCGATGATTTCCATCGCCCTGATTTTCGGCGCGCCGCTGACGGTGCCGGCCGGAAAGGTCGCCGCCAACACGTCGAAGGCATTTTTGCCGTCCTGCAATTCGCCGGTGACATTGGAAACGATGTGCATCACGTGCGAGTAGCGCTCGACGATCATCTTGTCGGTGAGTTTGACGCTGCCGATTTTGGCGACGCGGCCGGTATCGTTGCGGCCCAGGTCGATCAGCATCAAGTGTTCGGCAATTTCTTTCGGATCGGCCAGCAGTTCTTTTTCCAGCTCCAGATCCTGCTCGTGGGTTTCGCCGCGGCGGCGGGTGCCGGCGATCGGCCTGACCGTGACTTCGTTGTCTTCCAGCCGTACCAGAATCTCCGGCGACGAGCCGACCACATGCAAATCGTCCAGGTTCATGAAAAACATGTACGGCGACGGGTTCAGGCAACGCAGTGCCCGATACAAATCCAGCGGCGCGGCATTAAACGGAATCGACATGCGCTGCGACAATACCACCTGCATGCAGTCGCCGTCGGTGATGTATTGTTTGACTTTCAGTACCGCGTCTTCGTAGCCCTGCTGGGTAAATCCGGAGACGAAATCGGCTTCGTTGACCTGTTTTCCGGCCGCGTGCGGTTGCGGGTGGGCGTGCGGCTTGCGCAATTTTTCCACCAGTCGGTCCAGCCGGGCCTTGGCATTATGATAGGCGTTGTCCTGCGCCGGATCGGCGTGAGTCAATAGCAGCATCTTGCCGGACAGGTTGTCGAACACCAGCAAATCCTGCGACACCATCAACAGGATATCCGGGGCGCCAATCGGGTCGGGTTTGCCGCTGGGTTGCAGGCGCGGTTCGATGTAGCCGATGGTTTCGTAGCCGAAATAACCGACCAGGCCGCCGTTAAAGCGCGGCAGGCCGGGCACATCCGGCACTTTGTATTGCTGGCGGAATTCCTCTATCCACTGCAACGGTTGCTGGTGCTGGAACACCTGAGCCTCGGCACCGTCGTTTTCGACGGTTATGCTCTGACCGCTGATTTTGATCCGGGTATGACAGGGCAGACCGATGATCGAATAGCGCCCCCATTGTTCGCCGCCGTGTACCGATTCGAACAGATAAGAATACGCGCCGTCGGCCAGCTTGAGATAAGCGCTGAGCGGCGTGTCCAGGTCGGCTAAAACTTCGCGCCAGACCGGGATGCGGTTATAGCCTTGTTGGGCGTAGTCGGCAAATTGGGCGGGTGTCATCGGTGGAACTCAAAATGGGGCGGCCGGGCCGCGAACAATCAAGCGGCGATTGTACCCCACAACGCGCCGAGCGGCGAACGCCAACGCCCGCTTGCCGCCAATTTGCGGCCGATCGGCTAGAATGCCCGCTTTTTGGAACTGAGCGGACTATATGAAATTGGCGACTTTTCTGGACAACGGCGTGCGCAAAATCGGCGCGGTGGTGGGCGATGCGGTGGTGGCCGCCGGCGCGGAGGCGCCGAACGACATGCCGGCGTTTTTGGCGGCGGGCGACTCGGCACGACAGGCGTTGCAAGCCTTGATCGATGCCGATGCGCCGCGCATCGCGCTGACCGATGTGACGCTGTTGGCGCCGATCCCGCGCCCGGGCAAATTGCTGGGCGTGGGTTTGAATTACGCCGACCACATCGGCGAAACCGGCTTGGAAAAACCGGAATACCCGACGTTTTTCACCAAACAAAGCACCTGCGTCATCGGGCCCGGCGCGGCAATCCATATTCCGCTAATCTCGGATAAAGTCGATTACGAAGGCGAGTTGGCTGTGGTCATCGGCCAGCGCTGCAAAAATGTCCCCGCCGAACGCGCCGTCGAAGTGATTGCCGGCTATACGATCTGCAATGATGTGACAGTGCGCGACTGGCAGGCGCGGACGCCGACCTGGACCCTGGGTAAATCCTTCGACACCCACGGCCCGCTGGGTCCCTGGCTGATTACCGCCGACGAAATCGCCGACCCGCACAACCTGAGTCTGAAAACCTGGGTCGACGATGAATTGCGCCAAAACGCTAATACCGGCGAGATGATTTTCAATTGTTACGAGTTGATCGCCTATCTGAGCCAGGTCATGACCTTGGAGCCGGGCGATGTGATCAGCACCGGCACCCCGGCCGGCGTGGGTGTGAAAATGAAGCCGCGCGGTTATTTAAAGCCGGGACAAACCGTGCGTATCCAAATCGAGGGGATTGGCGACCTGATCAATCCGGTGATTGCCGAACCGGCGGGTTTTTTGGTGCAGCCTGGAGTTTAAGCGCCGATTAAGTCTGCCTCGATACGCTGTAGCCAACTTAATCCAAGAGGGCCGCAAAGCCAAGAGGCAGTCATGAAAACCTTGAAAGTCACCATTTTTTCCATCGCAGCTATCGCCCTGTCGGGTTGTGCGACGGGCTACTACCAACGTGGCTATTCGGGTTACGGCAATGGCTATTATTCGTCCCCGACCTATTCGCGCAGTTACGGCGGCGGCAGCTATTACAGCCCAGGTACGACGATAACTTACGGTCGCTACTACCTGCCGCAAGGCCGGATTCACGACCACCATGATCACCACGACTGGCGGCGGCCGGATTTCGACCGCCACGACGACCGTCGCGGCGATTGGCGCGGCCGCTCGCCGGATCATGATCGGGACGATCATCAACCGGACCGGTCTGCGTGGCGAGGATATTCTTTGATGGCGCGGCCGGAGCCGGCCGAAGCCGGTGGCCGCAGGGCTTGGCGCGAGCGCGGCGGTGATGGCGACGATCGCCGACCCGGCGGCTGGCACGGACGCCGCGATCAATAGTCCGCAGTAAGACTGACTACAACTCGATCCGAATGCCTAGCTCGATGACCCGATCAACCGGGATTTTGAAATATTCGATCGCACTGCTGGAATTGTGAGTCAGGAAACTGAACAGGGAGCGCCGCCATTTGGGCATCGGACTTTTGCGGCGGAATGACAGGCGCTCGCTACCAATAAAAAACGATACGGTTTTCTGGTTGATATCCAGGCCTTCGTGGCAACAAAGCTGCAGCGCACGGCGGACGTCCTGTTCCTCCTGAAAGCCGAAATACAGTTTGACGCGGTAAAAGTTGCCGCTGTCGCCAAACGAACGAATTTTGACCCGTTGCGCTTCCTCCACGTAAGGTTCCTCGCGGGTGACGATGGTCAATACGATCACCTTCTCGTGAATCACATGGTTATGCTCCAGGTTGTGCAGCAAAACCTGCGGCACACCGTGCACGCTGCGCGCCATATAAATCGCGGTGCCGGGTACGGTAGCCAGTGGCTGGTCGCGCAAGCGTTCCTCCAAGTCTTCGAACAGCACCCGGCGTTCGTCCAGGTAGCGGGCCAACAACTGCTTGCCCTTGATCCAGGTAGTCATCACCAAAAACAACACGGTGCCGACCACTAGCGGCAGCCAGCCGCCGTGCGGAATTTTCAGGCTGTTGGAGGACAGAAACAGTAAGTCGATGATCAAGAAGGTGGATAAAAACAGAATGCTGGTGGGCTTGTTCCATTGCCACAAACCCTGGATCACGATGAAGGCCAGTATAGTGTCCACGATCATGGTGCCGGTCACTGCGATGCCGTAAGCCGAGGCGAGTGCGGATGAGGATTTAAAGCTCAGTACCAATATGAACACCGATACCATCAACAACCAGTTGATAGCCGGCACGAACACTTGGCCCATTTCGTCGCCGGAAGTATGGCGGATGTTCATGCGTGGGCAATAGCCCAGCAGGATGGCTTGGCGGGTCACCGAAAAAGCCCCGGAAATCACGGCTTGCGAAGCGATTACGGTGGATAGGGTCGCCAATACCAGCAGCGGAAAAGATGCCCACTGCGGCGCCATCAGAAAGAACGGATTTTCCACCGCTTTCGGATTGCCGATCAACAAGGCGCCCTGGCCCAGATAGTTCAACAACAGCGCCGGGAATACGAAGCCGAACCAGGCGTAGCGGATCGGTTTCAACCCGAAATGGCCCATGTCGGCATACAGCGCCTCGGCGCCGGTAATCGCCAATACCACCGCGCCCATGATGACAAAGCCCTTCCAGCCGATTTCGAGCAGCAAACTAAAGGCATAGTAAGGGTTGAGCGCCATCAACACGTCAGGGTGCTGCAGGATGTTAAAGATCCCGAGCAGAGCCAATGCAGCAAACCAAACGCACATCACCGGCGCAAACATGCGCCCGACTCGACCCGTGCCTTTGGCTTGGATGACAAACAACACCGCAAGCACCGAAATGGTGATCGGCGAAATGAAGTTTCCCAACCGCGGCGCAACGATCTGCAAGCCTTCGACGGCGCTAAGCACCGAGATGGCTGGGGTAATCATGCTATCGCCATAGAACAGCGCGGCGCCCAGCAAACCTATCGTGACAATGAACAGTTTACGTTCCGGATTATCCTTCGAGCCATGCATCGCCAGCGCCATCAGCGCCATAATGCCGCCTTCTCCCTTGTTATCCGCGCGCATAATGAAGATGGCGTATTTGGTGGTAACCACCAGAGTGATGGCCCAAAAAATCAACGACAACACGCCCAGTACGTGGACCGTATCGGTAGGCAAGCCACCGTGAAAAACCTCTTTTACGGCATACAGCGGACTGGTGCCGATGTCGCCGAAGACGACGCCGATGGCGCTAAACGCCAACGCAGCGATTTGCTCCTTGGTCTGGGAATGTTTTGCGGACATAGAAAATAGCGGAAGATTAGGGACGGGCCGGAAAATTATGCCACAGATCGCGATTTTGCCGCCAACCGCAAAGGTCGGGAGGGGGGATTTGAGGTTCTGAAACGTCTTAGTCTTTATTCGGCCCCCACTGCCGTCCGCGAGGTGGTGGCTGACGAGGGGGAGGTAATAACATACAATGTATGATTAAAAACCAATCGCGCATATTTTTGTACTGAACTGCTTATATGTTTTTATTTAAAAACCACGAGGATGCTTTGCCGGAAAATCACTTGGTATCGTTCGGCGGCGTGGGACAGACAGGGGGGCGCGGTCAACATTGGTTTTGGCGAGGCTTATTCGGCGAGGAACGGCCCGCCAGTATGCTCAGATTATTGGCGGTCTTGGTATTACTGTTGCACATCTGGGGCCTGCAGCAATTGCTAAAGCCCGAAGAGAAACTGACCGAGGCCCAACCGCTGATCATGGAAGTCTCGATGATCGCAATGTCCGCCCCCAAACCTGCTGCGGCTCCGCCACCGCCTGCACCGCCGCCGCCGGAAAAAAAACCGCCGCCAAAAAAACCGCAACCGAAACCGCTGCCGAAAAAGGCGCCGCCCATTGTGCAAAAAGCGCCGGAATTTGCGCCGGTAGAAGCTCCGGCCGAGCCGCAACCGGCACCGGTGAGCGCGCCGAGCGCCCCCAGCGCTCCGGCCACCAGCACGAGCAGCGTGCCGACCCGCGCCGAACAGTTTACTGAAGCAAATTATCGCGCCAATTACGCCCACAATCCGAAACCGGAATATCCGATGATCGCGAAGAGCCGCGGCTGGCAGGGTAAGGTGCTGCTAAAAGTCCAAGTTTCCGCGGATGGCCTGAGCGAAGCGGTCGCGGTGGATCAGAGCAGCGGCCACGAAATACTGGACGAATCGGCGATGGAGGCCGTTAAAAAATGGAAATTCATTCCGGCCAAGCGCGGTGAAACGCCGGTGGCCAGTTCGGTGATCGTGCCAATCATTTTTACACTACGTGAATAATAAAACTCGGAGAGAGTAATGCCTTACCATATAGCCCCAGAAGCTGTTATCGACGCCACCCTGTACACACTGGTGGTGTTTTCGCTGATAACCTGGACTCTGATTCTGTTCAAAATTTGGCAATTCGCCAAAAACAACTACTACAACAAAAAATACAACGCCGCTTTTTGGGACTCGGTCGATTTGAAAGCCGCTGAACAATTGCCTACCGAGACCGCGCGCGGCCCGAAAGCGCGCATTGCCCAATGCGGTTTCGCCTGGCTGGCGGAAATGAGCCACCCGGAGACCTGCGCCAGCCTGAAATTCCGCGGTTCGCCGCAGGATTTGCTGGAGCAGACCTTGCGCAAACAAACCCAGGACGAGCAGCGCCGGATGGAAAGCGGTCTGACCATGCTCGCCAGCATCGGCAGCACGGCGCCGTTTGTCGGCTTATTCGGTACGGTATTGGGCATCATGCACGCAATGCATGACATCAGCGCCAGCGGCTCGGCCAGCCTGGATGTCGTGGCCGGCCCGATCGGCGACGCCTTGATTGCCACGGCCATCGGTATCGCAGTGGCAGTTCCGGCAGTCTTGGCCTACAATTTTTTCCTGAGGCGCGCCAAGCACCATCGGGCGTCGCTGGAGAATTTCGTGGACGGCTTTCTGCATATCGCCTTTGGCGACAACGGTAAAAACAAGGAGTAAATAAATGGGATTTAAAACGAATTCGGAAGACGACGAGGCGGTCAGTGAAATAAACGTCACGCCGTTAGTCGATGTCATGCTGGTGCTGGTGATCATCTTATTGGTAACCGCACCTTTGCTAACCCAATCGGTAAACGTAGCGCTGCCGAAAACGGCTTCCACCACCCCGGATACCGAAAAACAGCCGATGCAACTGGGTATCGACGCCCAGGGCGCGGTGACTCTGAACAAGAATTCGGTCGCCGATCTGGCCGCGCTGGACACTACGCTGAGAAGCGAACTGGCCGCCAACCCCGAACTGATCATCCATATCTATGCCGACCAAGGCGTCAACTACGGCAAAGTGGCGGAAGTGATGGCCACCGTGCAACACGCCGGCATCTCGAAGCTGGCTTTCGTCACGTTGGAACAGTAACGACTTTATTCCGAGCCCGGTTTTGTGCCGGGCTCTTGTTACGCGGACTTGGCCTTTCCGGCGTTTTTCTCGATGTATTCGATCATCAAGCCGGCAATATCCTTGCCACTGGTCTTTTCGATACCTTCCAGCCCCGGCGACGAATTCACTTCCATCACCAGAGGGCCGCGTTTGGAGCGCAGTAAATCGACACCGCACACGTCCAAGCCCATGATTTTCGCCGCTTGAACCGCTGCGGCGCGTTCTGCCGGCGCCAGCCTGATCAGTGTTGCGGTGCCGCCGCGATGCAAATTCGAGCGGAATTCGCCTTCGCGGCCTTGGCGTTTCATGGCCGCGACTACCTTGTCGCCAATCACGAAACAGCGAATGTCGCTGCCGGCCGCCTCCTGAACGAACTCCTGCACCATGATGTTGGCGTTCAAGCCCATGAAAGCCTGAATCACGCTATGCGCCGCGTTGTGGGTTTCTGCGAGTACCACACCGATGCCTTGCGAGCCTTCCACCAGCTTGATCACCAACGGCGCGCCGCCGACTTCGGCGATGAGATCTTCGATGTTGTCGGGATTATGCGCAAACGCAGTGATCGGCAAATCGATGCCTTTGCGAGCCAGCAATTGGCTGGAGGCCATTTTGTCGCGGGAGCGGCTGATCGCCGCCGACTTGTTCAAGGTATAGACGCCCATCACTTCGAATTGGCGCAACACCGCCGTGCCGTAGAAGGTAATCGACGCACCGATACGCGGAATCACCGCATCGTAACCCAGCAAATCTTCGCCCATGTAATGAATCGACGGCTTCATCGACGTGATATTCATGTAGCAATGGGTCGGATCGAATATGCGCGCGTCATGGCCGCGTGCTTTGGCGGCCTCCATCAGCCGTACGCTGGAATACAGCGCCGGGTCGCGCGACAGGATGGCGATTTTCATAGGCCGTGCGGAGCCGGATTAGAACCGTATCGCATCGAAATCGGCCGCTTGCGGATGGTCGGCGCCGGCATCCGCCGTTTGGTCCCGCACCAGCCAGCGGGTAGCAAAGCCGGCAATACGCGCCGCATCCAGTTCTTCTTTGATGTCGGAAAGAAACAGAATCTGCGCAGCGGGCAAACCGAGTTCGTCGGCTATTTTTCGATAAGACTCGGCTTCGCGCTTGCCGCCGATGCGGGTGTCGAAATAGCCGGAGAATAGCGGCGTCAAATCGCCGAAATCGCTGTAACCGAACAACAATTTCTGCGCCTGCACCGAGCCGGACGAATAAACGTACAGTTTCAAGCCGCGCTCCTGCCAAGCCCCCAAATTGCGCACCGCATCCGGGTAAACGTGGCCGGTAAAGTCGCCGTTTTGATAACCGTCCAACCAGATCAAGCCTTGCAGAGATTTAAGCGGCGTGATTTTCTGGTCGGCATCGATCCAAGCAATAAATTGTTCGATCAATGCCGCTTGTTCGAGTTGGCCTCCCGCGAGCCGATTGGCATCGTCCAGTAAGGCTTTTACCTCGGGATCGGCACAGTGCTCGGCGACGAAAGCGGGCAGGTGTTGGCGGGCGTAAGGGAACAGTACGTCCTTTACGAACGACAGCGACGACGTGGTGCCTTCGATGTCGGTAACGATGGCTTCGATCATAATGCAGCGAGGTATTGGTCCAGCGTCGGGAAGCTATCTGCGATTTTATCGCCGGTAAAATCCGCTACCCAGCCGTCTTCGGTCGTGAACAGGCGGATGCATTTGAAAGCCGGATTTTCGCCCATATCGAACCAATGCTTGGTATCGGCCGGCACGCTGATCAAATCGCCTTGTTCGCACAACACGGCGTGGACCTGGTCGCCGACGTGCAGGTAAAACAAGCCTTTGCCTTCGACAAAGAAGCGCACTTCGAAGTCGCTGTGGGTATGCTCGGCCAGAAATTTTTGCCGTAACGCATCCTTGTTCGGATGCTCGGCGTTCAGGCTGATCACGTCGACCGATTGAAAACCGTATTGCTGCTTCAATTTGTCGATCGAACTCTGGTAAGCCGCCAATACCGTGTCGGCGTGCGCATCGGCGGCAAAGGTTTGCTCGGCCTGCCAGCGCTCGAATTGCACGCCCAGTCCGCTCAGTTGGCCGGCAATCGCGTCAAAATCGCGCCAGGTTTGGCCTTGGCCGGGTTGGTTGGCGGGATAAGTAGTCAATGCGCTCATAAGCGTTTTACTCCATGCAGACGAATTTCAATATCGAACAAAAACTCCAGGGCTTCCAGATGCCGCAACGCGTCGTCAACCGAAGCGCCCCAAGTGTAAAAACCGTGGCCGGCGATGATGTAACCGTGAATGTCGCCGTGGCTGTCCAAATAGTCCTCGACCTTGGCCGCCAGACGCGGGATATCCTGGTCGTTGGCAAAGATCGGCACCACGATGCGGCTTTCGTGGGTGTCGATGCCGGGCAAAGCCTTCAATAGTTCGTAATCTTCCAGGACGATTTCGTCTTGAAACAGCCGGGCGGTCAACGTGGCGTTGACCGAATGCGGATGCAACACGGCTTGCACATCAGGGTAACGCTGATAAATCGAGGTGTGCAGCAAGGTCTCGGCCGACGGCTTCTTGCCGTCCAGCGAGCGGCCGCAGTTATCGATCAGCATGATGTCGTCGGCTTGCAAGCGACCTTTATGCCGACCGGAAACCGTAATCGCAATATTGCCGTCCGCCAATCGCGCCGAAAAATTACCGCTGGTGGCCGGCACCCAGCCCTTGCTGTCGATGAAGCGGCCGGCGGCGATCAGTTGCTCGGCCTTCAGGAAAAATTCGTCGGATTTTAAGGTCATGGAGTCTTTGCGGAAGGCAAAAGAATAGGGGAATGGAAGAGTTGGCCTGTAAGCCGGGTTCTGTCGTGAACAGCCATTCATCTAGGCGCTTGGTCACCCAAGCGCTCAAGCAATCTACCCAGGAGCAGCGCGGGCCACGCCAATGCTCCTCTATTTGATCTTGCTCCGGGTGGGGTTTACCCTGCCACACCTGTTACCAGTTGCGCGGTGCGCTCTTACCGCACCATTTCACCCTTACCGGGTCCGATACGAACCAGGCGGTATATTTTCTGCGGCACTTTCCGTAGGCTCGCGCCTCCCAGGCATTACCTGGCACCCTGCCCTATGGAGCCCGGACTTTCCTCCCTCCCGCTTGCGCGGAACGGCGACTGTTCGGCCAACTCTGGCGGGGATTATACAGGTTACACCGGGAAATAGTTCGTTCTGAGCTCGAACGAAGCCATGGCCGCTGGCAACAGCCGAACGCTAGCCCGGCTATCCTTGATGCATAGAGCATCGATAATTCGGTCCCTGCGCGCCAGCCAACCCATCCTGATCTTTTCAGCGACCAGGAACTTTAAGGAAATGAAGGTACGAATGCGGCGGCAGCAAATGATTTTGCATGTTTATTGCTTGCTATTTTTTTGGCGACCAGTATAATGCAGAACTATCAATCGCGGGGTGGAGCAGCTTGGTAGCTCGTCGGGCTCATAACCCGAAGGTCGTAGGTTCAAATCCTGCCCCCGCTACCAGACAAATAAAAGGCCTAGGTTTAACGACCTAGGCCTTTTTTGTTGCCCCAAGGTTTCTCGAATATAGCAACCAATACTAAGGCGTTCGCCCAAGTTCAACTGTTGGCATTTTCGACCAAAAATAGCCCTGCTTGCCTATCGCGTAAGCTGTACAAGGGTAAGACCACATCCCTGCGCCTGCGGCCCGCTTTTCCTGATTTCAGCATTTCCTGCACCCAACCAAGTGGCGCAGGCCTTGGGAATGCAAACCCGGGCAGTACAATGCTTGCATATGGCCTCCCAAAGGGACTGATCCAACGCCACGCGCCGACCGAAACAATGGATGCAAGATAGCCGTTGCCAAATCGACAGAACGAGGCTGGCCTAAAACCGTCTAGCAATGAGAATTTCTAAATCACTGGCTTAGCTTGACTAGGCAAAGCATTTGATTGTGCATAAAAATACGCAAGGCATAGTGATGCAAATCGACGTTAGCCCTACTGCTCCTAAATTTGCAGAGCGATTTTCTCGATGCACTAAAAACCCGGCTGCTAGTTCCTGCCACCAAATTGTCCGAGAAAAAAGCCTATTACCCGTTTGAATCCAGTTTTTGAATTCGATCAACAGGAATGCTTGCTGGCAGTTCAGGAAATGGCTGCGATTCCGGCAAACAGCCTGGGTACAAAGGTTGCAGATGTGGGGGCATTGAGAAGCGAGATTTTGGCGACGTTGGATTTGTTAACTTCCGAATTGTTAAACGGCGGACAAGTTTTGCCAGTTTTTGCAATTCCTGATAACACTTCGACACAGGTTGATAAGGCATCGCTAACAAAGGACGCTACCCTGGAACTAGAGCTACTCCAATATCGGGGGAAATTTGATCTACAATTCTGCGGTAAATTAATTGGCGAGCAAAGGGGACTTGAAAGTCAAGGACCGCGACCAACCAATTGCCGCCGGGTTCGAACATTATTATTTTGCGAGTCGGAAGCATAATCCTTCGAAATCTCTATCACTAGGTAGGATAAAAAATTTTCCTGCCCTTAAAGATAGCGTCCAATCCCATTGAAAAGAAAGCTTTCCAAATTAGCAATATGCTTGACATTTAACTGTCATTTTCTGGTAGCTAATAATGTACGAGCAACCCCTGTTGTCGCGATTACAAATACTCCAAATGTGACCAGTGGCGGCTCTGGTATAAGCGCGAATGATTGGAAGGGGCTTATCTTTTCTACTCCCTCATGGGCTACCAGTGAAATCAGTTCCATTCAGCTAGGACTGAATTGCTCAGGGGTTGGATGCGGATATCCGCAGTCGACCAATATCCAAATTGACCTTTACTCGGTTGCGTCTGAGCTTCCAAATACCCAGCTCAATAGCCTCCCTCTCCAGCCAATAACCCTGTCAAGTGGTCAGCAAATGTATACATTTGCGATACCAAATTGGCTACTGACAGCGAATACTGCTTATGCACTTGTACTTAAATCAGACTCAAACGTTCCTGGGCTTTTCAATTTCAGATGGGGAAATACCGGAAACGCACCAGCCGGCACGCAACCATCTGGGTTTAATGGTTACACCTATCTTGGCTTGAAATCTTATTCAAATGGCGTCTGGACCTCGGCTGGTGAATTAAATGCCGTGGTAATTTATGTGTACCAACAACCAAACTTCATATCTACGGCAACCAATCAAAATCAGCTGGCGGTCGCCACCGGCTTAAACACAGCCTTAATTACTCCAGCATCAACTGCTGGCCAAAGCATTCTAAATCGCTTTGTTACAATGACAGTCCCACAAGTGCAGGCTGTTTTTGATTCAATATCCGGCGAAGGTATTTCTGCACAACAAACTGCCAGCTTTGATGCAACGAATATCACTGTGGATACAGTAAGAAGACAAGGTGCTTACTGGCTCATGGATGAATGCCAAGCAGGTACCGGGGCTAAAAAGAACAAAGCACAATTCGACCTGGTTATCGGCCATTCCTGCGCAAATAACGACAACAGCCAGTTCCGAAGCTGGGCGGCTGGTGTGGGCGGATCAAATTCGTTGAGCGGCTCTTCAATCGTTGGCTCAGCTTCTGTATCAACACAAACAGGCGGCGGTCTTATTGGATTCGATTACGAGATTGGCCCTAACCTCTTGGTGGGTGCCATGGCAGGAGCTACATCGACTAGCTACAACGTATCCGCGCTCGCATCTTCCGGTTCAGTCGTATCAGGTCAGTTTGGCCTATATAGCGTCGCTAAATGGAATAAGTTTTACCTAAACAGCATCTTTGATTTCGGCTATTTCAGTAACTCATCGACGAGGTATGTCGCTGGTATTGGACCAACGACCGAGATAAGCTCCCACACTAACAGCAATTCACTGACAGGTAGGCTGGAAGTCGGATATCGGATTGAAAATCCAGCAATAAACATGATGCCGTTCATTGCCATTCAGGCCACTTCACTACAAATGGGTCATTACAACGAATCCAACCTAAATCACTTGGGTCTATCGGTTCAGAGCAAGAACGTTATGTCCGAGCAAGGCAGTTTAGGCGTTCAAGTCGACAAGGTGTACGACATCGACAGAGAGTGGTCTTTGTACCCATTATTCAGAATGGCATGGATTCATGAATTCCAAACCGACCGCACTCTGACCGGATCGTTTCAAGCGTTACCGACAGGGATTTGGACTGTCAATGGCGCCAGTGCCGCTTCAGATTCAGCAGACCTAGGGATTAGCTTGCAAGTTACCAATAAAGATGGATTTGTGTTCTTCGCATCGGGCAACACTGTTGTTTCTTCAACCAATCAAGGCTACACGGGGCAGATTGGCTTAAAGATCATATTTTAGGGGTCGCTACGTGTTTATTTAATCGAGTCTGACGACTCGAGGACAAGACGCGAACACCATACAAATCTGATGTGTCAACACCTTACCGGACACACGGTTAAGCAGCTTTTTGCTGCAATTCGTAGTCAGCGGGTGACAAATAGCCATTGGCTGAATGTAGTCGCTCGCGGTTATAAAACACTTCAATATATTCAAACACTGCCTGCCTAGCCTCAACCCGATTACGAAAGGTTTGATGATGAATCAGCTCTGTTTTCAAGGTATGAAAGAAGCTTTCCGATACGGCATTGTCCCAACAGTTGCCTTTTCGGCTCATACTCTGGCAAATGCCGTGTTGCTTCAATAGCGCCCGGTGGCTTTCCGAAGCATATTGGCTCCCTCGGTCGGTATGCCAGAGTAAGCCTTGTGCCGGTTTACGCTTCCAAATGGCCATCAATAGCGCAT